>DATAPW010000206.1:0-61507 GCA_036265005.1 Acetobacteraceae bacterium
ACGCGGCACGCTGTTCGTGAACCCCGGCGACAAGGTCTATGTCGGCATGATCCTGGGCGAGAACGCGCGCGGGTCAGACCTGGAAGTGAACCCGGTCAAGGAGAAGAAGCTCACCAACATCCGCGCCGCCGGCAAGGATGACGCGATGCTGCTGATCCCGCCGCGGCGGATGAGCCTGGAGCAGGCGATCGCCTACATCGAGGACGATGAGCTGGTCGAGGTGACGCCCGGTGCAGTACGGCTGCGCAAGCGCTTCCTCGATCCGCATCAGCGGAAGCGGCACGAAAAGCGCGCCGAGGCGGCGGCGTAGCGGGCGGCTTTCAAGGGACCGCGCCGGCTCTCAGCGCCGTCCGCTGAGATGTTCCAGCAGCAGCACCGCCCCCGGCATCTCGTGGCGCTTTTCCTCCAGCAGATCTTCGCCACCCACCGCGTAGACCGCGACGGCCGCCAGTAGCTCGCGCAGGCGCGTCGGGGCATTGGCGTCGAACGGCAGCACGCAGCCGCCGGTCCGGCGCGCCAGGTCCAGGAATACCTCGGCATCGCGCCGCGCGTTCCAGTCCGCCACGTCATGCAGCACGATCAGCTTGATGCCTTTCAGCCCCATCGCATCGGCCAGCTTCTGCCCGCGCCGCTGCGACTCCTCGAAGACATCGCCGATATAGGTCACCACGCGGACGCCGGGGTGCGACAGCGCGCGGGACAGGATGGCCAGCAGCCGCGTGTGGCCGGCGATGCAGCCTATGGCGGCCGCGCGATCGCGCAGCGTGTTGGGGTTCGCGGTGAACTCGGTGAACGTGTGCAGCAGCGATCCGCCGTGCACCGCCAGCGCGACATCGAGTTCGCCGGGCAGCGCCTGCACCAGAGCATCGGTGACGCCGCGCGCCGTGGCCCATGCCGGCTCGCGTGATGCGGTTGCGTCGAAGCCGAATATCAGCCGAGGGCGGGTCGGCGCGCTGACGGTGGCGACCGCGCGCGCGGCGCCGAATGGCACCAGCGCGGCGGCCGCCTCGGTCAGCGCACGGATGCGCTCGAGCAGGCCGACGGCAGGCGGGGGCGGTTCAGCCTCCGGCTCGGGATCGGGGACCAGGACGAAATTCGGCTTGTCTGCCATTCACACCCCATGGGCGGCCCTTGCCAGCGTAGCCGGAACCGGCTCGGGTCGGCGAGTGGTCAGCGCGATTGCCACTGCGCCGATGCCGATGCCGCACGAGGCGATATAGAGCCAGAAATATCCGCCGAACGCATCGTATATCCAGCCGCCGCCCCACGGGCCGATTGCCATGCCGAAGGTCGATACCGCGGCGACCGCGCCGAACATGGTTCCCATGATGCTCGCGCCGAAGTATTCGCGCACGAGGATGGCGTAGAGCGGCATGACCCCGCCGTAGGCAAGGCCGAACATCACGGCCAGTGCGTAGAAGCTCCAGACATCGGACGTGACAAGATACAGGCTGATCGCCGCGGCCTGCACGGTAAGCCCGGCCAGCAGGGTCGGCTTCGCGCCGATGCGGTCGGCGACCAGCCCGCACAAAACGCGGCCGCCGAGTGCGGAGAGGCCCGCCGCGCCGAACACGGTGGCAGCCGCCATCGAGGGCACGCCGCAGTCGATGGCGTAGCTGACCATGTGGAAGATCGGTCCCGAGTGCGCCGCACAGCAGGCAAAGTGCGTCAGGGCGATGGCGGCGAATTGCGGCGTTCGCAATGCCTGTCCGACGGTGTACTCGCCGCCGCCGGCGCCCGACCGCGTTGCTCCGGCAGCGCCTGATGCAGCGGGCGGCCGGCGCAGCAGCAGTGCCACAGGCAGCACGACAATCCACGCGATGCAGCCCAGCACAAACATCGCCGTGCGCCAGTCGTACGCGGTGATCAGCGCCCGCGTGAGCGGCGCCACCAGGAGTGAACCCATGGCCAGGCCGGCCGACACCAGTGCGACGGCGAGGCTACGGTTCGTGGTGAACCAGCGGGTCGTCGTCGCGATCATCGGCGCATAGAAGCTGCCCGCAGCGAGGCCGACCAGCACGCCGAACAACAGCTGGAACTGCACGAGGCTCGTCGCCTGGCTCGCCGCGGTCAGCCCGAGGCCGAGAAGGACGCCGCCGGCCAGCACGACAGCGCGCGTGCCGAACCGGTCGGACAGCGCTCCCCAGGCGAACGACCCGAGACCCATTGCCAGGAAGTCTATCGTCGCGGCGGTGGAGATGCCGGCGCGGGACCAGCCCGCCGCCTGCGACATGGGCTGGAGGAAGATGCCGAGGGACATCATGGTGCCGAGACCGATGCAGGTCACGACAATGCCGACGCCGACGATCACCCAGCCATAGAACAGTTTCATCTGCAACCTCTGCGTGGTGCGGCTAATCCGAGTGGCAACCGGAGTCCTGGTCCCGGGCATCATAGCGATCGTGGTGGCGTACCCAATCGGTCAGATTGCCGTTGATGGTTTCGTCGCGCCCCTTTGGCGTGATGTCGAGGACAGCATAGCTGCCCAGGAACATCTCGCCGCCGCGGGCATAGGAAGAATAGGTATGGAAGATCTCGCCCGCTGCGCCCATGTAGAATACGCTGCGGCCGGACAGTTCGTCGATCCCGACATCGCGTGTCTCGTAGTTGTAGTAGGCCTCGCCCTTGGCGATTTCATCCGGTCTGAACGAGACGTGGAAGTCGTAGTTGAAATCGCTGCCGTACGAGGACACCCACTTGAAACGCCAGCCCATGCGCTGCTTGAACGCCTCGATCCTGGCCAGTGGCGCGCGCGAGACCACCACATAGGTGACGTCGTGGTGTTCCAGATGCACGAGGGCGCCCTCGATGTGGTCCACCTCGAACGAGCAGCCGACGCAGCCGTCGGTCCATTCCGGGCCGAACATGAAATGCTTGACCACCAGTTGGCTGCGTCCGTCGAACAGGTCGGCGAGTGTTTCCTTGCCGCTCGGCCCATCGAACAAATAGGGCTTTTCTATTTTGACCCAGGGGAGGGCGCGCCGTTCGGCACTCAACTCATCGCGCAGCCGGGTGAATTCCTTTTCCTTCACCAGAAGCTGCTTGCGCGCGGCAAGCCATTCGTCGCGTGATACGATTGGGTGCTGCAGCATGGTTGCGTCTCCGCTGTGTTGCTCTACGTCATCCGTGCGGTCGTCATGTATTCGGCGAAGCGTTCGAAGCAGCTTGTCCAGCCGCCGCGATGGTCGTCACAACGTTCGGCGGTCTCGAATGCGGCCTGGTGCAAAGTGAGCCTGGTCCTGGCTCCGTGCTCGGCGAATGTGACCGTCGTCAGCAGTTCATGGCCCGGATTGCCGTCCGCATCCTCCCAGGCAAAGGTGAAGACGATCCGCTCCGGTTCGACGATTTCGCGGTATGTGCCGCGCTTCCAATGGTCGGTGCCGGTGGGCGAGCGCATGCATAAGCGGAACGCGCCACCCGGCCGGATGTTCATGTCGCTGTACGTCGTGACGAAGCCCTGCGGCCCCCACCAGCGCGCGACCTGCTCGGGGTCCGTCCACGCCTGGAAGACAAGCCGCCGCGGCGCGTCGATGATGCGTGTGACGACAAGTTCGAGGTCAGTGCTGCTTTCCGCGTCCAAGCCGCTTCTCCTTCCTCTGCACGTCGCGCAAATGATCTTCCAGGCGATCGAGACTTTGTTCCCAGAAATGCCGGTAATGCTCCAGCCAGTCCGCGACATCCTTGAGCGGCGCCGCCTTGAGGCGGCACGGCCGCCATTGTGCGTCGCGGCTGCGGACAATCAGCCCGGCGCGCTCCAGCACTTTGAGGTGTTTGGAGATCGCCGGAAGGCTCATCTCGAACGGTTCCGCAAGCGCCGTGACCGATGCCTCGCCCGATACGAGGCGCGCGAGGATGGCGCGCCGGGTCGGATCGGCGAGGGCGGAGAATGTCGCGGTCAGTCGGTCAGGCGGCATGCTATGGGGAACCATATGGTTAAATAACCTGATGGTTTAATAGGCCGCCTGCCGGCGCCTGTCAAGTACGCCCATCCGGGCGGTCACGCCGCGCGGCGTGACTCAACTCGGGTCAGTGCCAGAGGTGCGCCGATGCGATCTTCGCGCCTTCGACCAGCGACCCCAGCTTGCGAAACGCGATGTCGCGGTCCACGCGGCCGGCCGTGCCCACCGACGTCGCAAAGCCGCAATCCGTGCCGGCCAGCACCCGTTCGCGGCCAACGATGTCGGCAAAGCGGCAGATGCGCTGGGCAACCAGTTCGGGATGCTCGATGTAGTTCGTGCAGGTATCGATCACGCCGGGGATCAGCACCTTGTCGTCGGGCAGTTTGGTTTCGCGCCAGACCGTCCATTCGTGCTCATGCCGCGGATTGGCTGCCTCGAACGAGATCGCCTGCGGCTTGGCCTTCAGGATGATCGGCAGGATCTTCTGCAGCGGAATGTCGAAGTCGTGCGGACCTTCATAGTTGCCCCAGCACAGATGCAGCCGCGCCGAACTCGCGGGCACATTGGCCAGCGCGTGGTTCAGTGCTTCCACCTGCTGCTCGGCCTGCTTGAGAAACTCTGTCTCGGTGAGGTCCTGAAAGCCTGTGTGCCGGGCCATCGCCAGATCGGGGCTGTCGAGCTGAACGACGATCCCGGCATTGGCGATGGCTTCATATTCCTCCCGCATCGCCGATGCGATCGCGCCGATATAGGCCGCGTGATTGGGATAATGCCGATTGGGTTGGAAGGTGGACACCACGCCGGGGGACGCGGCCGGCATGAAGGCGTCGGTGGGCTTTGATGCGGCGATCGCAGCCTTGAAGTTGTCGATGTCCTGTTGCGCCGATTGATGGTCCTGCCGCGTGATCGGCCCGGTGCAGCACAGTCGACGGAATTGCTGCGGCCCGATGAACAGTTCCAGTCGCTTGCGGAAGTCGGGATAGTCGGCGACGTCGCGGTTGGGTTTCGGCACGAAAGGTTCGCCGCCGAAACCGGTCAGCCGATCCTTCACATATGTCGCGTAGCCGATCTTGCTGGACTCGCCGTCGCTCACGGTATCGATGCCGATGGCCACCTGCCGGGCGACGATGTCAGCGACGGCCTTGCGGACCTCCGCGGCAAACGCGGCGGCGTCGTACGGCTCGCCGCGGTCCTTCTTGATCAACAGCTCGACCAGCGTCTGTGGCCGCGGCAGGCTGCCGACATGTGTCGTCAGGATACGGTCGGTACTGAGTTTCATAGTGTCTTCCCCCGCGCTCGCTCAGTGCCACAGCCGCGCGGATGCGAGCTTCGCGCCTTCGACCAGCGAGCCCAGCTTGCGATAGGCGATCTCCGGATCCACCCGGCCGGCATGGCCGACAAATGTCGCAAAACCGCAGTCGGTGCCGGCAATCACCCGCTCGCGTCCGACGATGTCGGCGAATTGGCCGATGCGCTGGGCGACCAGTTCAGGGTGCTCGATATAGTTGGTGCAGGTGTCGATGACGCCGGGAATCAGCACCTTGTCGTCGGGGATTTTGGCATCGCGCCACACCGCCCATTCATGCGCGTGCCGCGGGTTGGCGGCCTCGAACGAGATCGCCTGCGGCTTGCCCTTCAGGATGATCGGCAGGACTTTCTGCAGCGGTATGTCGAAATCGTGCGGCCCTTCATAGTTGCCCCAACACAGATGCAATCGCGCCGAACCCGCCGGGACGTTTGCCAGCGCATGGTTCAGCGCTTCGATCTGTTGCTCGGCCTGCTTCAGGAACTCGGCCTCGGTCAGATCCTGGAAGCCGGTGTGGCGCGCCATGGCAAGGTCGGGACTATCGAGCTGCACAACGATGCCGGCGTTGGCGATGGCCTCGTACTCTTCCTTCATCGCATCCGCCACCGCGCGGATATAGGCGGTGTGCGTCGGATAATGCCGGTTGGGCTGGAACGACGACACCACGCCCGGGGACGCCGCCGGCATGAAGGCATCGGTCGGCTTCGACTTCTCGATTGCGGCCTTGAAGTTGGCGACATCGTGCTTCACCGCCTCATGGTCGCTCAACCGGACATCGCCGATGCAGCACAACCGACGGAACACCTGCGGCCCGGTGAACTGGATCATGCGCTGGCGGAAATCCGGATAGTCCGCCAGGTCGCGCTGCGGCTTGGGCGCGAAGTTCTCACCGCCGAACCCGGTCAGGCGATCCTTGATATAAGTCGCGTAGCCGATCTTGCTCGCTTCGCCGTCGCTCACCACATCGATGCCGATGGCGACCTGATGAGCAACGATATCGCCAACCGCCTGCCGGACGTTACGGTCGAATTCGGCGTGGTCGTAAGGCTGCTCCTGATCCTTCTTGACCAGGAGTTCGACGAGTGGCTGTGGCCGCGGCAGGCTGCCGACATGGGTCGTCAGGATGCGGTCGGTGCTGAGCTTCATCTGTCTCTTCCCGTTATTTGTTGGCGCAGTCTAACCGGGATTGCCGTGCGGCGCACCTGTGCGCGCCATCGCCGGCCGGCGCGGATCGCGATCGGCGGTTGCGCTTTGGCGAGAAACCGCAACTGTGCAACCATTGCCGCGACAATGAGGGAGTACGGACAATGAGCCAGGCGCTGGGCGGTATCCGCGTGATCGACATGACGCACAACCAGGCAGGGCCGGCCTGCGCGCAGATCCTCGGCTTCCTCGGCGCCGATGTGATCAAGCTGGAGGAGCCGAAAGGCGGCGACGTCGCGCGCACCAACATGCGCGACCGCAACGACAGCGACAGCCTGTTCTTCCTGGTGCTGAACGCCAACAAGCGCAGCCTGACGTTGAATCTGAAGACGGACGAGGGGAAGAAGCTGTTCAAGCAGGTGATCGCGAGTTCCGACGTGCTGGTGGAGAATTTCGGTCCGGGTGCACTGGACCGGCTCGGTCTTGGCTACGAGGTGCTGTCGAAACTGAACCCTCGGTTGATCTACGCCACGATCAAGGGCTTTGGCACATACGGGCCGTACAGCGGCTTCAAGAGTTTCGAGCCGATCGCCCAGGCGATGGGTGGCGCGATGAGCGTCACCGGTTTCCCGGAAAACCCGCCGACCTATGTGTATCCGGCGATCGGCGATTCCGGCACGGGCATGCACATGGCGATCGGCATCCTGGCCGCGCTGCAGCAGCGGCATGCGACGGGAAAGGGCCAACACGTCGAGGTGTCGATGCAGGATTCGGTGGTGAACCTGATTCGGGTCAGCCTGCGCGACCATCAGCGCTTCGGTCATCCGATGCCGCGCAACGGCAACCAACTCGGCCGCACCGTGCCCGGCACGACCTATGCCTGCGCACCAGGAGGCGCCAACGACTACGTGTTCATCCACGCGCAACCGCAGATGTGGAAAGCACTGATCGGTGTGATGGGGCAGCCGGAGCTGGCGGACGATCCCCGCTTCAACTCGCCTGATGCACGCTGGGAGAATCGCGCGGTGCTGAATGCCATCGTCGAGGCGTGGACGCGCCAGCGCAGCAAGCATGAGGTGATGCGGCTGATGGGCGAAGCAGGCGTTCCGTGCGGCGCGACGCTGGATACCGGGGAGGTGCTGGCAGACCCGCATCTGCGCGCACGCGACATGATCGTCGATGTCGATTACCCGACGCGCGGGACATATCAAACGGTCGGCTGCCCGATCAAGTTGTCGGATTCACCTGCGGAAGTGACCCGCCCGCCGCTGCTGGGTGAACACACCGACGCCGTGCTGAGCGATTTGTGCGGTGTCGATGCGGCGGCAGTGAAGCGGCTGCGGGAACAGGGCGTCGTCTGAACCATGGAGCAGCGGTATCTCGGCAACTCCGGGCTCCGGGTTTCGCTGGTCGGGTTGGGCTGCAACAACTTCGGCCGCCGCATCGACTACGCTGCCTCGGTGCCGGTAGTCCACAAGGCGCTCGATCTCGGCATCACGTTCTTCGACACCGCCGATTCATATCGCAGCGCGATCGGCGGATCGGAGGAGTTCCTGGGGCGGGCACTGGGGCCGCGGCGCAAGGACATCGTGCTCGCCACCAAGGTCGGCATGCCGGTCGAGGATGGCGGGTCGCGTGGCGCGTCACGCCGCGCCATCGTTGCCGGCGTCGATGCCAGCCTGCGGCGCCTGAATACCGACTGGATCGATCTCTATCAGCAGCACCAGCTCGATCCACTGACGCCGATCGAGGAGACCTTGCGTGCGTTCGATGACCTGGTCCGCGCCGGGAAGGTCCGCTACATCGGCTGTTCCAACTTCCGCGCCTGGCACGTGGTCGAGGCGCGCTGGACATCGAATGCCCAGGGGCTTGCCCACTTCGTATCCTGCCAGAACGAGTACAGCCTGCTGACGCGGCGTCCGGATCGCGAGTTGATCCCGATGATGCAGGCCTATGGCATGGGCCTGCTGCCGTACTACCCGCTGGCGAGCGGACTGCTGACCGGCAAGTACCGGCGCAACACACAGATGCCGGAAGGCGCGCGGCTGACCATCCATGGTGCGCGCTACGAGGGCCGCTTCATCAACGATGCGAACTGGCCGATCGTCGAACGCCTGGAAACGTTTGCCGAGACACGCGGCAGGACCTTGCTGGAACTGGCGTTCAGTTGGCTTGCCGCCCGGCCATGCGTGTCCAGCATCATCGCCGGCGCAACGAAGCCGGAGCAGCTGGACGCCAATGTCCGCGCCGCGGGCTGGGTGCTGACCGCGAATGAGCTGCTGGAGATCGATCGGATCACTGCGAAGGACTGACGTCCGATGCCGTGCCTGCCTCGCGGCGGGCGCGCATTGCATCCTCCCAGTGCTGTCCGTCGAACGGACTGGGGCGCACAGTGGCCATGTCCACGCCGTCCAGGCAGCGAACGTTGACGCTGACACCGTCCGGCGCTGATCGCGGCACGTAGAATGAATGGATGCCGCAATGTCGGCAGAACGTGTGCTTCGCGACATGGCTGCCGAACTGGTAGGTGGTGATCGCATCCTGTCCGCGCAGCAGCTCGAACCGCGTGCGCGGCACAACAAGATGCACGATGCCCTTCATCGTGCAGATCGAGCAGTTGCATTCGGACGCGGTGGCCAGGTCGCCCTGCACCCGGAATCGCACCTGGCCGCAGTGGCATCCGCCTTCATAAGTCTCGAGCATTGCTGCCTCCGATCGCGTTGGCTTTCGCGGCGGACGCTATCACAAGCGGCGGCGCCTGCCATCCGCTGGCCGCAATGGCCGGGAGAACTCGCGGTACAGGTCGCCGCGCGTCAGGCCGACGTCCCATAGGTCACGGTCGGTGAATTGCCTGGCATAGCGCAGTTCGCGTGCCCGACGCCGCCAGACGCGCCAAAGCCTCAGCGGACCGATGCAGCGGGCTTGCGCTCGATGCACCACGGACTGGCCGAGCAATGGGCGTTGGCTGCTCGTGACCGAATGATTCGCGAGTTGCGTCATGACTGGCGTCCTTCGAACCGTTTTCGGCGCTCACGCCGTCAGGCGGCAGCGCGCCTTGCCTGCTCTTCCCGGTAAAGCGCGACCTCCTCGGCCAGCGCCCTCGCCACGCTTGGCCGTTCACGCATGCGATTGAAATAGGCCTGCACGGCGGGCCATTGCGCGAGGTCCATGCCGGTAAAGACTGCCCAATTGAGCACGGTCACCAGATACGCGTCCGCCACGGTGAAGCGGTCCAGCAGATAGGATCGGTCGTTCAGGTGATCATTCAGGTAGCCAAATCGCTGCGCAGCCTTGTCGCGGGCGAAAGTCTTGGCGCCGTCAGGGCTGCTGCGGTCGAGCAATGGGTTGAACACCAGTTTGTGCAATTCGGACGTGGTGAAGTTCAGCCACTGCTGCAACCTGTAGCGCGGCATTCCGCCGTGTGGCGCCAGGCCCGATTCGGGATATTGGTCGGCGACGTATTGCAGAACCACCGGATTTTCCGTCAGCAGTTCGCCGTTGTCGGTGCGCAGCACTGGCACCTGCCCCATGGCGTTGACCGCCAGGAAATCCGACCCGTCGGCGGCGCGTTTGGTGCGCGTATCGACCTGGCGAAAACCGGCCGGCGCATCAGCTTCATAGAGCGCGATGCGCGTTGCCATCGAGCAGGCGAGGGGAGCGAAATAAAGTTCCATGGCCACCTCCTGTCGGTTGATTTTTGTACCATATCGCAGGAAAATACGGCCGGTCAAGGATTTTATGCGGTATGGTACAAAAGTCTCCGGCAAAACGTGGGCGACCCCGAGCCTACGACCCTGACGTCGCGTTAGGCGACGCCATGGCGGTGTTCTGGGATGCCGGCTTCGCTGCGACGTCGCTCGATGACCTCAGTGAGCGAACCGGAATGAACCGGCCGAGCCTCTATGGCGCGTTCGGCGACAAGCACGCGCTGTACCGGCATGCGCTGGAACGCTATCGCGCCGGTGCGCGCGTTGCGATGAGCGAGGCGTTGGCCTACGACCGGCCGCTCCGTGCGGCGTTGCGTCGCGTCTACGACAAGGCGTTGTCGCTGTATTTCTCGGGTGACAAAGGCGCGCGCGGCTGCTTCCTGATCGGCACCGCACTGACCGAAGCAGTGCTCGATGCCGATGTTCGCGGTGCGCTGGCGGATGCATTGCACGAGATCGACGATGCGTTCGAAGCGAGGATCCGTTTCGCACGCGACCATGGCGAATTGCCGCGCGACGCAAACGTTGCTGCACTGGCAAGGTTTGCATCGGCTGTACTGCACACGCTCGCCATCCGCTCCAGGGCAGGTGAATCGCGCGCGGCGTTGGAAGCAACGATAGGCCCGGCGCTCGATCTCATCTGCGGACGGCCCAGAGCGGATTCCCGGACTGCGCGCCGGCCGCGCGGCTAGACTTTCAGCACCTCGGCGCCCGATGCGGCTTCCAGCTCGCAGGCATTCACCGTCATGCAGAGCAGGCTGTAATAGCCGATGGCACCGGTGAGCTGGATGAACTCATCGTTGCCGAAGCGCGCCAGCACGGCCTTTGCCGTCGCATCGTCGGCGCGATGCTTGCGCAGCAACTGCCGGGTGAAGTCAACGATCTGCGCGTCCTCCGCCGGGATGCCGCGCGAATGGTTTTCGCGGATAGCGGTGATGGTCGAGTCCGGCACGCCAAGCCGGCGAGCGCCTCCGGTCTGAGCGCCCCAGACATACAGCGCCTCGAACTCGCGGGCGACGGCCATCGCGGCCAGCACGCGCACGCGCATGTCGAGCGAGCCCTCGAACCGCACATACGCACCGACATGCGCGACGCGTTCGGCGAGTTCCGGCGAGTGCAGGAACATCGTGAACGGCCCCTGTACGGCGCCACGGCTGGCGACGATCGAGTCGAATGCCGCGTGGTCCTTGGCCGCCACCTGGTCCTTGCTGGTGATGTAGGGGAGTCTTGCCATGAGGAAATGCTCCTATTTCGCGCGCACGTAGTGGCCGGTGAGAATGCGCAGGTGATCGCGGAAATGCGGCCGCAGCCGTTCCGTCCACGGCGTGCGCGCGGCTGTCTTCCAGGCGTCCGTCAGCGGCACGTCGGCCGACGCCAGATGGTACAGCGCGAGGTAGCGGTGGGTTCCCTTGCCGTCACGATACCGCCGGGCGCACAGGGTTCCCGGCACGGCTGCCAGCGCAGGGATGTGCTCGTGATCATACCATTCGTTGAATTCGGCCTCGTGCTCGGGATCGACGTTCATCGCATTGACCAGCAGCCCGCCCGCGCCTGACGGTGCAGCCTGGTTGCCGGGCAGGATCTGCTCGCCGTCGAAGCGGATCAGCCGCGTGCACATGGCCGTCACGCGCTTCGACCACACCGACAGGTTTTCGTATGCGATGGCGCGATACGGCGCGCTTTGCAGCACGTCGAGGCTGTCGAGTTCGTAGGTGGCGACGGCCTGTTTCGGGTTGCTCGCGCCGATCCATCGATCGCAGGCGCCGAAGCCCGGGACGCGCTGGCGCTCGGGGACATGCTCCAGGTCGTACCAGTCATGGAACTCGTCTGCGTGCGCGTTGGTGAAATCGAAGCCGACCAACAGAATGCCTTTTGCCATGACGTCCTCCCTGTCCGCTCAGCCGCGGCTGCTGCTGCCCGCGAAATACAGTTTTGGGTCCGCCGCGCGCACATGCGCTTCCGGCAGCCCGAGTTCGCGGCGTACGATGTTGGTGCCTTCCACCATCGAGACACACTTGTAGTGCGCGATCCGCCGGCTCAGGCCCTCGCGGCCGAAACCGCAATCCGTGGTGATCACCAGCCGTTCCGGCGGAATGAATTCCAGCGCACGGCGGATCAGTCCTGCCACGTATTCCGGCGGTTCCACCACGGTGTTGCAGTGGTTGACCACGCCGATGCCGATCTTCTTGTCGGTCTTGTACTTGCCGAACAGATGCAGGTCCTTGCCGTCATTGCTGGCGCATTCGAAGGTGATGACATCCGCAGTAAGCTGCAGCAGGTGCGGCATCGCGCGTTCGTAACTCGGCACTTCCCAATAGACGCGCTGCTGGTTGGGATTTCCCCAGCAGGTATGAACCCAGATCTCGGCATCCACGCCAACCAGTTGCCGGTTGAACGCCTCGGTGAGGAATTCCAGGTCTGCATCGGTGCAATCCGGCCGCGTCGAACGGCCGTGATGCGGCGGCTCCTCAACCTGGATCAATGGACAGCCGGCCGCTGCCATATCGCGAAACTCGGCATTCATGATGTCGCAGAGGTCCAGCACCATCTGCTTGTCGTCCGGGTAGTATTCGTTCCACAGCATGCTGGCCAACGCCGGCGCGCAGATCGCGCCGAACTTCACCGGCTTGTCGGTCATCCGCTGTGCGACCTGCCACAGCGCGGCATATTCCAGCGGTCCACGAGTCAGCTTCTGCTTGACGATGCCGGGCTGATACGCCTCCTGCACCTCCCACAGGATCTTCCCGGGGCGCAGTCCGTGCCGGCCCATCCAGCCCTGCGACGTATCGCGATGGCCCTGGATGCCACCGATGCGTTCGATCGGATAGAAGAATCACGACTTGCCGCCGACCGCGAGGTCGAACCGGCTGTCGCCGTCGGTGACAATGTCCAGTCCGGCGGCCTCCTGCGCGTTGATGATCGCGGCCACGGCGTCGAGGTACTGTTCGCGGAACAGCGATTCGCCGAGGGCGGATTTGAATGACTTGCCGTCCAGGCTCAAGTCGAACCAGAGTGGACGAGGATAGGATCCGGTGATCGCCGTCGGCAGCATCATGTCGCGGGTGACTGTCAGCATGGCTTCCTCCAGGTGTCAGTCGAACATCAGGACGGTGCGTGCAACCTCGCCCGCCTTCATCGCGCGGAACGCTTCGTTGATATCGCCCAGCCGGCCGCGGCGACTGACCATTTCGTCCAGCTTCAGCCGTCCCTGGCGATAGAACTCCAGATAGTTGGGAATGTCGGTGCGGAACTGGTTCGAGCCCATCCGCGAGGTCTGCACACGGCACTCCGGCCGGATCGCCATCCAGGGAAATTCGATCATGGCATCCGGCGGCAGCACGCCGACGATGGTCGCGGTGCCGCGGATCGCCAGGCTCTCGATCGCCTGGCGGCACAGTTTGGCAACGCCCACCGCCTCGAACGCATGATCGACGCCAAGACCCTTGGTCAGCGCCCGCACCGCCTTGACTGCATCGTCCTGCTCGCTGTTCACCACGTGCGTGGCGCCGACGCTCTTCGCCATCTCCAGCTTGGAATCGAACATGTCCACCGCAATGATCTGCCGTGCACCGCCGATGCGCGCGCCTTGCACGATCGACAGCCCGACGCCGCCGCAGCCGAACACGGCAACCGTCTGCCCGGCCTGCAGGCCGGAGCTGCGCAGCGCCGCGCCGACGCCGGTGAGCACGCCGCAGCCCACCAGCGCGGCACGATCCAGCGGGATTTCCGGTTCGATCCGCACGATCGAATTCTCGTGCAGCAGCATGTGCTCTGCGTAACTGCCGATGGCGGCGAACAGCCGCACCGGCTGGCCGTTCTGCGACACGCGCGGCGTCGCGGAATCGTCACGCGCAACGATGCCGCCGGTGCAGAGATTGGGATGTCCGCCAAGGCATTGCGGGCAGGTGCCGCAGAAGCCGGACAGGCACGCGACGACATGGTCGCCGACCCGCACCGTGGTGACGTCCGCACCGACGGCCTCGACAATGCCGGCGCCTTCGTGGCCGAGCAGGAAGGGACGATCGAGCGGAAAGCGCCCGTTGCCATCGACCACGTGCAGGTCGCTATGGCAAACGCCGGTGGCTACCGTGCGCACCAGCACCTCGCGGCCCCAAGGCTTGTCGATATCCACCTGCTCGATCGTCAGGGGCTCGTGCACCTTGCGAAAGATGGCAGCGTTCATTTGCATGGATCAACGCCTCGTCTGGCCGACGTGGAAAGTGGCAGAGTAGCTGCGGGGAACACGTCCATGTCAATCGACGCCCCTGGCGGCTGAGGGAATATTGCCTTGGCCGGCGCGTCATGCTCCGGTAGCGGCACGGCGCGACCGATGTGCCAATCGCCGCCCGTGACCCCAGCGGGTCTCGGGTGCAGTGCGGGTTTCAGGGGACCGGGCAATCATGATCAAACTCAGCATCAACGGCCAATCCCACGAGGTTGACGCGGATCCCAACACGCCGTTGCTGTGGGTGCTGCGCGAATGGGTCGGCATGACCGGCACGAAATACGGCTGCGGCATTGCGCAGTGCGGCGCGTGCACAGTACATCTGAACGGCGTCGCCATCCGGTCCTGCTCGCTGCCCGTCGGTTCGGTGGCCGGCGCCAAGATCACCACGATCGAGGGCTTGTCCGCCAATGGGCTCAGCCATCCCGTACAGGTCGCCTGGCTGCAGCACGACGTGCCGCAGTGCGGCTATTGCCAGTCGGGGCAGATCATGGCCGCGGCGGCGCTGCTGAAGGACAACCCCAAACCGACCGACGCCGAAATCGACGATGCCATGACCAACATCTGTCGTTGCGGCACCTATCCACGCATCCGCGACGCGATCCACACCGCCGCAGCGATCTCCGGCAAAGCGTAGGGAGCGGCATCATGAGCAACAGAATCGCACTCGCCCGCCGCTCCTTTCTCGGCTCGGTTGCCGCCATCGGCGGCGGCTTTGCCCTCGGCTGGCACGCACCGATCGGCAAGGCATTCGCGCAGGCAGGTGCGCCGGCCGGCGGCCATGAACTCGGCATCTGGGCAGTGATCAACCCCGACGACACCACGATCATTCGCATTGCACGTTCGGAAATGGGCCAGGGCACATTCACCGGCCTGGCGCAGCTTGTCGCCGAGGAACTCGACTGCGACTGGAATAACGTGCGCGCCGAATACGTGTCGCCCGAGGCGAACCTGGCCAGCAAGCGGGCCTGGGGCGACATGTCCACCGGCGGCAGCCGCGGCATTCGCGGTTCGGTGGACTATGTGCGCAAAGGCGGTGCGGCTGCCCGCGCCATGCTGATGCAGGCTGCGGCGCAGCGCTGGAGCGTGCCGGCAACCGAATGCACCACTGCGAACAGCGTGGTCAGCCATACTGCGAGCGGGCGCACGCTGCGTTATGGCGAACTCGCCGCCGATGCAGCGAAGCTTCCCGTGCCGACCGAGGTGAAACTCAAGACGCCGGCGCAGTGGACGCTGATCGGCAAAGGCGTGAAGCGCCTCGATACCGTGGACAAACTGTCGGGCAAGCAGATTTTCGCCATCGACGTGCAACTGCCCGACATGCTGAACGCCGCCATCGCGCAATGCCCGGTGTTCGGCGGCACGCTGCAATCCTTCGATGCCAGCAAGATCAAGTCGAAGCCCGGCGTGCGCACCGTCGTCGCGGTGGGCGACAATGCGGTCGCTGTCGTCGCCGACAAATGGTACCAGGCCAAGACCGCGCTGGCCGCCATGCCGATCGTATGGAACGAAGGCGCCGGTGCGAACGTGGACAGCGCGCAGATCGCCGCGCTGCTCAAGGCGGGACTGGACGCCAAGGAAGCCGCACTCGGCCAGAAGCACGGCGACGTCGAGGCCGGCCTGGCCGGAGCTGCCAAGACCGTCGAGGCAGTGTATGCGGCGCCATACCTCGCACACGCAACGATGGAGCCGATGAACTGCACGGCGAAAGTTGCCGATGGCAAGGTGGAGATCTGGGTCGCGTCACAGAACGGCGATGCCTCGCTCGCCGCCGCAGCGGAAGCCGCCGGTGTGAAGTTGGGCGATGTGAAGGTGAACAAGCTGCACCTGGGCGGCGGCTTCGGGCGCCGCGGCCAGCAGGACTACACCCGCCAGGCCGTGCTGATCGCCAAGCAGGTACCGGGTCGTCCGGTCAAGCTGATCTGGTCGCGCGAGGAGGATACCCAGCACGATTTCTACCGGCCGATCACGCAGTGCAAGCTGCGCGGCGGACTGGATGCCGATGGCAAGGTGGTTGCCCTGCATGCGCGCCTGTCCGGCCAGTCGATCCTCGCCTATCTCTCGCCGCAGCGCATGGAGAACGGCGTCGACAAGGTGGCGTTCCAAAGCTGGACCGAGGAGGAGTTCGGTTACCGCTCCATCCCCAACCTGCTGATCGACCACGCGGTGCGCAACACGCACGTGCCGGTCGGTTTCTGGCGTGGCGTGAACACCAACCAGAATGCGATTTACATGGAATGCTTCATCGACGAACTGGCGCATGCGGCGGAGAAGGATCCGCTGGAGTTTCGTCGCACGCTGCTGGCCGACAGTCCGAAACATCTCGCCGTGCTCAATGCGGCAGCCGAGAAGGCGGAGTGGGGAAAACCGCTGCCGCAGGGCGTGTTCCGCGGCATCTGCCAGAATTACGGCTATGGCAGCTACACCGCTGCCGTCGCCGAAGTGTCGGTATCGCCGAAGGGTGAGCTGAAGGTCCACCGCATCGTGGCGGCGACGGATCCTGGTTACGTGGTCAACCCGAACCAGGTGGCGGCGCAGGTGGAAGGCTCGTTCGTCTTTGGCCTGAGCGCGGTGCTGTACGGCGAGATCACCATCGACAAGGGCCGCGCGGTGGAAAGCAATTTCGACAGCTATCCGGTCATGCGGCTTGCCGACATGCCGAAGGTGGAAACGGTGATCGTGCCGTCCGGCGGCTTCTGGGGCGGCGTCGGCGAGCCGACGATCGCAGTCGCCGGTCCCGCGGTGCTGAATGCGATCTTTGCCGCGACCGGCAAGCGCATCCGCTCCCTGCCGCTGCGGCACAGCGACCTCAGCAGCACATGATCCTGCGGGCCGCGGTCGTGCTGGCGGCGCTGCTGACCTGTGCCGCGGCGCCGCCGCCGGGTGCGTCGAGCTGCTCGGGATGCCACGGCGGTGTGGCCCCGCTGCCGGTGCTGGCCGGGCGCAATCCCGCGGATGTTGTCGCGGCGTTGGATGCGTTCCGCGCCGGGACGAAGCCGGCGACGGTAATGGACCGGATCGCCAAGGGGTTCACCCACGACGAGACGGTGGCGATTGCGGCGTGGGTGGTGGTGCAGAGATGATCCGGCGCACCCCCTCGCCAACTCTCCCCCAAAGCGCGCGAGAGGGCGTGTTCCGCCCCCTCTCCCGCGCAGTTGGGGAGGTTCGGGGAGGGGGTGTGACCCGCCGCAATCTCCTGACCACCGCAACCGCGCTCCTGGCCACACCGTCCCTCGCCCGCGCGCAGGCCGCGCCGCGCGTCGTGGTGATCGGCGGCGGTTTCGGCGGCGCGACGGCTGCCCGGTTCGTGCACCGCGCCGATCCGCGCATCGAAGTCACACTGGTCGAAGCCAATGCCGACTTCACCGCCTGCCCGTTCAGCAACGAGGTGATCGCCGGCTTCCGCGACATCGCCGCGCAGCGCTTCACCTATCGCGCGATTGCGGCGGACGGCGTGCGCCTGGTCAACGCCGAAGCCACCGCCGTCGATCCGGCCGCGCGCCGCGTCACTCTCGGCGATGGCACCCTCCTGGCGTACGACCGACTGATCCTGTCGCCCGGCATCGACATCGTCTGGGGCGGCTTGCCCGGCTACGACGAAGCCGCTGCCGACCGCATGCCGCATGCCTGGAAGGCCGGCGCGCAGACGCTGCTGCTGCGCCGTCAGTTGGAAGCGATGCCGGATGGCGGTGTGGTGGTGATCTCCGCACCGGCCAATCCGTATCGCTGTCCGCCAGGCCCGTATGAGCGTGCCAGCCTGATCGCCGCGTGGCTGAAGGCGAACCGGCCGCGCTCGAAACTGCTGCTGCTGGACGCCAAGGACGTGTTCTCCAAGCAGAAGCTGTTCCAGGCGGCGTGGGCACAGCTTTATCCGGGCCTGCTCGAATGGGTCTCGCTGTCGGACGGCGGCAAGGTCACCCGCGTCGATCCGGCGAGCAACTCGTTCGAGACCGATTTCGGTTCGCACAAGGCCGATGTCGGCAACGTCATTCCGCCGCAGCGTGCCGGGCGCATCGCTGCGCTGGCCGGCGTGGCGGACCGCACCGGGTGGTGTCCGATCGACCCGGTCACGTTCGAGTCGAAACTCCGGCCCAACATCCATGTGGTCGGCGACGCCGCCATTGCCGGTGCGATGCCGAAATCGGCGTTCGCGGCGAACGCGCAGGCGAAGGTGTGCGCTGATGCGGTGGCACTACTGCTGGCCGGCAGCGCGCCCGCGGAGCCTCGGCTGATCAACACCTGCTACAGCCTGGTGGCACCCGGCTATGGCATCTCGGTCGCCGGCGTCTATCGTCCGCTGAATGGCCTGCTGACCGACATCGACGGCGCCGGCGGCACCAGTCCGCTCAACGCCACGGCGGCGCAGCGCACCCAGGAAGCCGAGTACGCCGATGCCTGGTTCAAGACGATCACCCACGAGGTTTTCGGTTGATGCGCTGGCCGTCGTGCTGGCGGGCTGTGTCGTGTGCGCGGCGGCCGATGGCGATGCGATCGACGCCGCGTTGACCGCACAGCCGGGCGATCCCGCGCGCGGCCGGCAGATCGTCGAGAACCGTCAGGTCAGTGCCTGCCTGCTGTGCCATTCAGGGCCGTTCCCCGAGCCGCACCTGCAGGGGACTATCGGGCCTTCACTGGATGGTGTCGGTGCGCGGCTCAGTGCCGGGCAGATCCGCCTGCGCCTGGTCGATGCCAGGAAGCTGAACCCTGATACGGTGATGCCGCCGTATTATGTGGTGGAGGGACTGAACAGGACGGGGCGTCAATGGCAGGGCCGGCCGGCACTGAATGCGCAGCAGATCGAGGACGTCGTGGCCTTCCTGGTCACGCTGCGGACGCCGTGATGCTGCGCCGGCGCTTCCTGGTGTTGGCGGGCAGCGGCCTGCTGGTGCCGTTGGCGCCGATCCGGCCGGTGAACGCCACGCCGGCACAGGTCGCAGCGCTGATCGCCGAACTGGTGGGCGACGCGCAGATCCGCGACGAACGCGTGAAGCTGGACCTGCCGGTGATGGTCGAGAACGGTAATTCGGTCGGCATGACGGTCACCGTGGATGCGCCGGTGGCCGATCTGCGCAGCATCGACGTATTCGCCGAGGGCAATCCGCTGCCGCATGTCGTGCGGGTCCGGTTCGGACCGCATGCGGGTGCGCCGCGCTTTGCCACGCGCATCCGGTTGGCCACGTCGCAGACCGTCATTGCCGTGGCGAAGCTGGCGGATGGCAGTTGCTGGCGTGACAGCGTCGATCTGCTGGTCACGCTGGCTGCGTGCATCGATTGAGGGCGCCATGGTTCGTGTGCTGATCAGCGTGCCGAAGCGGGTGAAGCGGGGCGAGGCGTTCGACGTGAAGCTGCTGATCTCCCACCCGATGGAGAGCGGGCAGCGGCGCGATGACATGGGCCAGGCGATCCCGCGCGACATCATCAACAGCTTCGTCTGCACGTTCGATGGCGACGAGGTGCTGCGCGCCGACCTGTTCCCGGCGATCGCCGCCAACCCGTTCCTGTCGTTCGCTGTCGTGGTGCAGGAGAGCGGCACGCTGGCGATGACCTTCACCGACGATCATGGGGCGGTGCAGACCGAGACGGCGAGCGTCACGGTCGAATGAGCCGTCTGCCGTCATGGTGCCCTTGGCCCTTCCTCCAGGGGGGGCCTGCGAGCCTGGTGCTTGCTGGCCTGCTGGCGCTGACCGTCGCGCCCGCCAGCGCTGCCGACAAGCGGTCCGGCTACCAGGACGCAAGCCCCGAAACCCAGGCGATGCAGGACGATGACGCGGCCAACCCCGGGTTCCTGTGGGTGCAGCAGGGCGAAACCCTGTGGTCCGGTCGCGTCGGCAACGCGAACCGCAGTTGCGCCGATTGCCATGGTGCCGCGCCGGCCACGATGCGCGGCGTCGCGGCGCGCTATCCGATGTTCGATGCGCGCCTCGGGCGGCCGATCACGCTGCCGCAGCGCATCCAGCAATGTCGTGTCGAGCGCCAGGGCGCCGCGCCGCTGGCGTCGGAAAGCGATGCGCTGCTCGGCCTCGCCGCCTATGTCGGGCTGCAATCGCGCGGCATGCCGGTGCAGGTCGCAATCGACGGGCCGGCGCAGCCGTCCTTCGAGGCCGGCAAGGCTCTGTTCACCACGCGCCAGGGCCAGTTCAACCTGTCCTGCGCGCAGTGCCACGACGGGCTGGCGGGCCAGCGCCTGGCCGGCAGCGTGATCCCGCAGGGCCAGCCCAACGGCTATCCGGAATACCGGCTGGAATGGCAGGGCATGGGCTCGCTCGAGCGCCGCATCCGAAACTGCCTGGTCGGCGTGCGTGCCGAACCGTTCGCCGCCGATGCTCCGGAGCTGGCCGATCTCGAGCTGTATCTCGGCTGGCGGGCCAACGGCCTGAGGGTGGAGACGCCTGCCGTTCGGCCGTGACATAATGTGCGCCACCATACCAGCGAAGCGAGACACCACATGACCTCGAACGGCGCGGCTGACGCGCGTCCCCTGTTGTTCACGCCGATCACCCTGCGCGGCGTCACCGCGCGCAATCGCATCGTGGTGTCGCCGATGTGCCAGTATGTATCGGTGGACGGCGGCCCGACCGACTGGCAGTTCGTGCATTTCGGTCGCTACGCCATGGGCGGCGCCGGCATCGTGTTCGGCGAGGAATCCGCGGTGGAGGCGAGGGGCCGCAAGACCTACCACTGTGCCGGCATCTGGAACGACCATCAGGCGCGCGCCTATCGCCGCACCACCGACTTCATCAAGCAGATGGGCGCGGTGCCGGCGATCCAGCTCGGCCATTGCGGCCGCAATGCCGGTTCGCATGGCGCGATGGAAGACTGGCGGGCACTCGACGAACGCGACGCGCGCGCCGGCATGCCGCCATGGCGCGGCCTGGCGCCGAGCCCGCTGCCGGCGCGGCGCGGCTTTCCGGTGCCGATCGAGATGGACCACGACGACATCCGCACCGTGCTCACTGCGTTCCGCGATGCCACGCATCGCGCCACCGACGCCGGCTACGACATCGCCGAGATCCACGGTGCGCACGGCTACCTGATCCACCAGTTCCTCTCGCCGGTGTCCAACCGCCGCACCGATGAGTACGGCGGCTCGCGCGAGAACCGCATGCGATTTGCGCTGGAGGTGGCGGAGACCGTCCGCGCCGCCTGGCCACAGGACAAGCCGCTGTTCTTCCGGGTCTCGGCGGTGGACGGCAAGGGCGGCCTATGGGGGCTGGACGATACCGTGGCGCTGGCACGCGAACTGAAGGCCCGCGACATCGATGTGGTGGACTGCTCGTCCGGCGGCATCAGCGGTTCGTCCGAAATGGCGCTGGTGCCACGGGTTCCTGGCTACCAGGTGCCGTATGCCAGCCGCGTCCGTCGCGAAGCCGGTGTGATGAGCATGGCGGTTGGCCTGATCACCGAGCCGCACCAGGCCGAAGCCGTGCTGCAGGAGGGCCATGCGGACCTCGTGGCGATGGCGCGCGAACTGATGGTTCACGCCGACTGGCCGCTGCGCGCGGCGAAGGCACTGGAGGGCGGCCAATACGACCTGATGGCGCCGTCGATCGCGCATCGGCTGCGGCGGCGGGATGAGCAGGCGGTGGCCTGTCCGCCCGGAACCGAGGTGGTGATCCCGGTGGCGGCGGATCGGGCCGAGCCGTATCGCTGGCAGTGACGGCGGCGGTCTTCGGCGTCGCGGCGCCCGGACGGCCGAGTTGGGTGGCTTTCTGCCGGCAGGCGCTGCCAAAATAAATGTCCGCTGTCCCAGGACCCATCGTATAAGTTTACGATTGCACGCGGACCAGCAGTTGGGAGACCCACACGATCATTCGGGCATCCCCGCCAGCCGATATGCCTCGGCCAGACGGCCAATGTAGGAGGGAGTGAGCGGTCCACCCCACTCCGCCATTCTGGAAATGCGTGTGTCTGGTGCCATGCGAAGCAGCGCTTCGATTGATTGGCGCGCCTGGTCGAGACGGCCCGCAAGGGCATAAGACGCGACGAGGTGGCGCCGCGTCGCAACGTGGTTGGGTTGCTCAATCACAGCTCGCTCGGCCACGGCCACGGCTTCTTCGTGCCGGCCTTCCAGGTTGAGCGCGAACGCCATGCCGCCCAAGAACTGGTGCAGCAAAGGATCAACAGGGCTGAGACGAATGGCGCGCTCGAAGTTCGCGATAGCCGACGCGGTCTCACCCAGAAAGTTGCGTGTAGCCCCGGACACGTACCACGCCATCGCCGAGTTCGGATTGAGCGCGCAGGCCCGATCGATCACGCCTGCACCAGCCTTCGGATTCAACCCGAGTACTGAAAGCGGCAGCGCGGCATAGCAGAGAGCGGTCGGATCATCCCGGCCATATTGCGTGGCCAACCACGCGAGCCGCACGCCTTCGGCGATCTCTGGCGCCGAGACACCCAGCAATCCGCTGGATTTCATCCGGCCGGCGCTGAACGCGGCGAGACCATAGGCAGCGCCATACGCCGGATCGAGTTCGGTAGCTTTGACAAACAACGAATAAGCAGCGCGGGCTGCTTCCCCGCTGCCCTCGTGCAGGCGCGCAAGACCGCGCAGGTAATAGTCGTAGGCAGCGAGATCCTCGGTCGCCTTCCACCGTGCGCGCTCGATCTCGACGCGCTGGAGAGTCGGCTCGATGGCACCGGCCACGCGCTCGGCGACCCGATCCTGTAGTTGGAATACACCATCGAGCGCCTCGTCGAAACGATCGCCCCAGACATGGATTCCGGTCGTCGCTTCGACCAACTGGCCGGTGATGCGCACACGGTCGCCGACGCGGCGGACGCTGCCTTCCATGACGTAGCGTACGCCCAGCTCACGACCCACCTGACGGACATCCGCCGCTTGTCCTTTGTAGGAAAACGCCGAATTGCGGGCGATTACGAACAGCGAACGGATGCAGCACAGCGATGTCGTGATGTCCTCTACCAGTCCGTCAACGAAATAGTCCTGTTCGGGATCACCGCTCATGTTCTGAAAGGGCAACACAACGAGGGATGGCTTGTCGGGCAGTGCTGGCGGCGGTGAGTGGACGGCCGCGACAGCACGCTGTGCCAGGCGATATCCCTGCTTGGGCACCGTGATGATCCAGTCCTCGCCGAGTGCCTTGCGCAAGGCGGAAATCTGCACCTCGACGTTATTCGCGTCCACAGTGAGACCCGGCCACGCCCGGTCCAGCAACACCTCCTTGCTGACGGTGTCGCCGGCGGCGGCAACCAGCACGGACAACACATCGATCGCCCGGCCTCCCAGTGGTACGGCGGTTCCGGCCTTGGTCAGTCGCCGATTGCGGTGATCCAGCCGGAACGGTCCGAACGCAACCTCTCCCGGTGCCTCGATGGGCAATCCGGCCTCCCTTTTTCAGGATAAATCAGGCCTTTGGAGGGGGACATTTAACCAGCCGCATCTGTATTGTCCAGCTAAGGACGTGATGGAGGAAACGATGTTCCGTGCGGTCGCAGATCCTTTCTCCACCGACAGTCGGCAACGCGCCAGGAGCAGATCCGCCGTATCCGGCGTCGTGCGGCCCACCCGCAACCTCATCCGCAAACTTGTGGTTCCGACGCTGCTGTTGATGGCGTCCGGTGCAGCCGTCCACGCAAATGTAGTTACGGACTGGGATGAGAAGGCGATAGAGGTCATCCAAGGCAACGCACCCGCGCCACCGCCTTCGATTGGCCCCATCGGTGGCCTGCGCATCACGACGATCATGCACATCGCTATATTTCAAGCGGTCAACACCATCGATCCGCGCTATGAGCCCTACCAGGGACAGGCAATGCCGCGAGTTGACGCATCGCAGGATGCCGCCGCTGCTGCAGCCGCTTCAACGGTGTTGATGCAATTGCTGCCGCCCGAGAGCAAGGCGAAGGTAGCTCAGGCGCGTGATGCGTATCTTGCCAACATACCGGATAGCGACGCGAAGACGCTCGGCATTAGACTTGGCGATGGCGTGGCGATGAAGCTGATCGAGTCCCGCGCCAATGACGGGAACGACACGGTGGACGGATTTCGTCCCGTGACCGCACCGGGCGTCTATACACAAACCATGCCAATCTACGGCTGGAAGTTCGCCACGATGCGGCCGTTCGCTATGACCGGCCCGGCCCAGTTCCGGCCAGGGCCGCCGATCGCGCTCACCAGCGAACAGTGGGCGAGAGACTACAACGAGATGAAAGACCTTGGCGGGAAGGACAGCACCAAACGCACGCAACGGCAGACAGAGGACGCGCGCTTCTGGCTGACGGTCGTACCTGGATCCAACCAACCGCTCGCGCGTCAGATCGCGATCAAGAAGAACATGTCCGTGGTTGATGCGGCGCGCTTCATGGCGCTTGTGACGATCGCTCAGATGGACTCCTCGATAGCCGTGTTCGACGCAAAGTTCCATTATACGTTCTGGCGACCGATTACCGCCATTCGCAACGGCGATATCGACGGCAATTCCGCGACGGAGCGTGCGGCCACCTGGCAACCGATCGATATCACACCACCACATCCCGAATATCCGTGTGCCCATTGCATTGGGTCGGGTGCCGAAGCGAGCGCAATTGCAGCAATTCTTGGCACGGACGAAATACCGGACGTCGCATTGACGTCGCCGACGATGCCGGGAGTGGTACATCGGTTCACCAACCTTCACGCTTTCAACGAGGAGGTGTCCGAAGCGCGCATCCTTGCCGGATTTCACTGGCGGTTCTCGAGCGTGGTTGGCAAGGACATGGGCTGGAAGATCGGCGCCTACACCGTGGAAACCTGTCTCAAACCGCTAAAGGTCGCGCGCCAATAGCTTTGGAGCGGCGCCATGGAGTGAGGCGTGATATCTGATGCGACGCATGCCACGGCGATGTCCGCGCACCGCATGCGGGCAGCCGATGAGCGACATTCGGACTGACTCCAAGCAATTCCGCCATCAAGATGCAGTCGTCGCTGAACGGTCGACGAGGTGCCGAACGCATCTCCCTTGTTCACCACGGTCGCTTGATCATCCGGAAACCCGGCTGCTGCTTGCCGTACGGGTGCTCGCCGACCGTGGCCATGCGGGGCCGCTCGGGGTCCGCGGCGAAGCCACGGCCTTCGCTCGTCCGCTGCCGTCGCTTGATCGGCAGAGCCCGATCGATCAGAGTCACATTGGCCGCGAGCCGTAAAGCAAGCGCAGCCGCCGCAGCGAACGGCGGCTTGGAGGAAACGATGCCGCCCCTTACGGGCCGATAGACCGTGGCTGTCGCGGGTGCCGTCGCGATGTTCGAGGGCCATGTTGCGCACCGCGGCATGATCACCGCGTGCATCATCTGCGCGACCCTGCTGCAGTCCCTGGATCAGACCATTGCCAACGTCGCATTGCCGTACATGCAGGGCAGCTTCTCCGCGAGCTACGATGAGATAACCTGGGTACTGACCACCTACATCACGGCCGCGGCGATCATGACAGCGCCGGTTGGCTGGCTCGCCGCCCGGTTCGGCCGCAGGCGGCTGTTCATCACCTGCATCGTCGGCTTCACCATCACCTCGATGATGTGCGGCGCGGCGCAGACGCTGCAGCAGATCGTGGTGTTCCGCCTGATGCAGGGTATTTGCAGCGCCGCCCTGGTGCCGTTGTCGCAGGCCATTCTGTTCGACATCTATCCGGTCGAACGCCGCGGCTTCGCCATGGCGATCTGGGGCATGGGGGTGATGATCGGGCCCATCCTCGGCCCCACTCTCGGCGGCTACCTGACCGACATGTACAACTGGCGCTACGTGTTCTACATCAACCTGCCGGCCGGCGTTCTGGCGACACTGGGGCTGATCTTCTTCATGCCGGAAACCGGCGGCGAGGGCCGCCTGCGGTTCGACTGGCTCGGCTTCGCGGTGCTGGCGGTCGGGATCGGCGCGCTGCAGATGATGCTGGACCGCGGCAACAACCAGGACTGGTTCACCTCCAGCGAGATTATCGTCGAGGCCGTGCTGGCCGGTCTCGGCATCTATCTGTTCCTGGTGCATATGGCCTGGGCGCCGCGGCCGCTGATCCGGCCGGAGCTGTTCCGCGATGTGAACTTCACCACGGGCCTGGTGCTGATGTTCGCGGTCGGCACCATCCTGGTATCCAGCATCGCCCTGATGGCTCCCTGGTTGCAGACCCTGGGCAACTACCCCGTGGCAACCGCCGGGCTGCTGATGGCCTCACGCGGCCTGGGCAATCTCGCCACCATCACCCTGTGCGGGCGGCTGGCGATGCGGGTGGATGCACGGTACCTGGTGGCGATCGGTCTACTGCTGCAATGCTGGTCGTTCTGGACGATGACCGGCTGGACGCCGGATGTGTCCGAGCGCGAACTGATGACCACGATAGCCATCCAGGGCGCCGGCCTGGGCCTGGTATTCACGCCGCTGCAGGTGCTGGCCTTCGCGACGCTGGCGCCCAGCCTGCGTACCGAGGGCGCGGCACTGTTCAGCCTGGCTCGCAATATCGGCGCGGCTATCGGCGTCTCCGTGACGACATCGCTGCTCGCGCATAATACCCAGGTGCTGCACGAAGTAATCGGCGCTTCGGTCAACCCGTTCAACCGCGCGCTGCAGGCGTTGAGCGCCGTGAACACCTGGATCGACCCGGCCAGCCGACACGGTGCCATGATGCTGGACAGGATGATCAACCATCAGGCGCAGATCATCGCCTATGTCAACGACTACGTCCTGATGGTGTTCACCACGATGCCGGCGCTGCTGCTGCTTTTGCTGATGCGCCGTCCGCGCCACGTCCCGACGCCCGAGGCAGTGCAGCCCACCGAGTGATGATGTCCCGGTTCAGTGGAACGTGACGACCGCGGGATTGGAAAACTTGCTCCGTGTCACCGGTTGGTTGTCCTGCCACGAGAGATGGAAATACAGCGTGGCCACCTCACCATAGTTTTCGAACGTTTCGGATGACTGCAAGGTCCTTTGCCGCAGTTCGGTGGCGGCGGCCTTATCGCCCATCAGGTCCTTCAATTCCGCCCAGAGGTCCAGCGCCGTGGTACTGTCGGGATTGATCTGGACCGACTGGGCCAGCAATTGGTCGGCGCGCTTGTAGTCGTGCCGCGCCATCTCCGCGGCGCCCCAGGTCACATAGGCGGTGGAGAGCAGCACCCTGTTGTCCGGCGGTGCCTGACGCACCAGGGCCTCCATACGGTCCGCGGCGCTCTGGTTCCGGTCCAACTGCAGATCGGTGAACGCCGCATTCAGCACCGCGACCGAACCGGGCGGATACTCGGTGATGGCCTGTTCGAACAATGGGGCGGCGGCCTTTGGATCATTGCGGAACAACGCGATGATCCCCAGCAGGTTGTCGAACGCGGAGCGGTCGAAGTTGATCGGCGCGGGGGGAAGCCTGTTCTTCGCCTGCTCGATCAGCGCGACGACGTCGGTGAAATCCTTGTCTGGCGCGTGCAACTGCACAAGGTAAAGGGCCGTGACGTAGGGTGCGAGTTGCGATGCGCCCCAAAGCGCGCCGCGACGCACGAATGCCAGGACGGTCTCATCCTGTTGCGGCACGAGCACCTGGCGGAAGCTGCCGACGTTGTGACCGCTACCGCTGACCAGGCCACGCAGCGAGCCGTTTTCCAGATAGAGCGCGAACCGCAGCTTGTCGGGATTATAGCCCAATTCCGATTGCAACGCGTAGGCGACGTTCTCCAGGTTCGCCTCTTTGGCCAGGGCCATGCCGATACCCTGGTTGTTGCTGGCATGAATCTCCGGCGGCAGCACCACCGATGTCACCTTGGCGATGCTGAAGACCTGTTCCTGGAATTCCTGTTCGAGCGTGGTCTGGTCAATGGTGACCTTGTCGGTCTTCGGCGGGGCAGCGACTTCCACGATGATGCTGTTGGCGTGGATCACCGCGTTGGCGCCCAGCAGGCCAAGCGCCAACAGCAGGGTAGCGGCAAGCGTCGTCAGGTCCATCGCGCGTCCCCCGCAGGCCGCGCCGATCGGGTCAGGCGCTCGCCTTGTTCAGTTGTTCGACGTCCTGCGGGCTGAGTGTCAGCGCCACAGCCTTCATTATGTCCTGTAATTGTTCCAGAGTGGTAGCACTTGCTATCGGCGCGGTGACGCTGGGACGGGCGATCAGCCAGGCCAGCGCGACCTGTGCCGGCGTCGCCTTGTGGCGCGCCGCGACCTCGTCCAGCGCCTTGAGCACGCCAAGGCCGCGCTCGTTCAGGTATTTCTTCACCCCGCCGCCGCGCGGGCTTTTCCCCAGATCCGCCTCGGAGCGATACTTGCCGGTCAGAAAGCCGGCGCCCAGCGCGTAGTAGTTGATCACGCCCAGCCCCTCGGCCTCGCAGAGCGGTTCCAACTCGGCTTCGTAGACGGGCCGCTCGACCAGGTTGTAGTGCGGCTGGAGCGATTCATAGCGCGGCAGGCCGTGCGCCTTGCTGATGTCCAGCGCCGATTTCAGCCGCGCGGCGGAGAAATTCGACGCGCCCAGCGCACGCACCTTGCCCTGCTTCACCAGGTCGGCGAATGCCTGCGCGGTTTCTTCCTGCGGCGTGTCGGGATCGTCGCGATGCGCCTGGTACAGGTCGATGGCGTCGATCTGCAGCCGCTTCAGCGATGCATCCACTTCCTTCATGATCCAGGCGCGCGACAGGCCCTTTTCGCCGGAACCCATCACCGCCCCGACCTTGGTCGCGATGATCACGTCGTCCCGCTTGCCGCGCCGCTTCAGCCAGTTGCCGATAACGGTTTCGGACTCGCCGCCCTGATGGCCGCGCGCCCACACGGAATATACGTCTGCCGTGTCGATCGCGTTGAATCCGGCCGCCATGAGCGCATCGAGCAGCCTGAATGATGTCGGTTCGTCGGCTGTCCAGCCGAACACATTGCCGCCGAACATCAGAGGCGGCATCGCGATGCCCGATTTGCCGAGCTGGCGCTTTTCCATGCTGTTGTCTCCCGCTTTGACCTATGCCCGCCGTACGTTCCAGAACAGCACGTTGGCGCATTTCACGAAATCCGTCAGGTCCTTGCGGAACGCCCACGGATAATACCATTGACCGACCGGCATGAAAGGCACGCTCTCGAACGCCTGCAACTGGATCTGTTCGCAGATCGTCTTCTGTGCCGCGACATCGGGCGCGTCGAACCACTGCTCGCGCAGCGCCTCGAGCTTCGCATCGGTGGGCCAGCCGAACCAGCCCTGCTTGCCGTTGCCGCGCAACGGGTAGGAACTGCCAGGGTTCGACGTCGCCAGGCCACCCCACGTGGTATGGAACACGTTCCAGCCACCCTGCGACGGCGGGTCCTGCTTCGCCCGGCGGGACACCAGCGTGCCCCAGTCCATGACCTGGTAATCCACGTTCAGCCCAAGCTTGACGAAGAGTTCGCGCGACACCTGCGACGGAGCGACCAAAGAAGGCTGGTCGGACGGCGCCATCATCACGATCGGCTCGCCCTTGTAGCCGCTCTCGGCCACCAACTGCTTCGCCTTCGCCAGATTGCGCGGCGTGGTGAACGCCTCGATGCCGGCATTGTTCGCCATCGGTGCGTTGCCGGTGAAGAACCCCACCGGATAAAGGCCCAGATCCTGCTGCTCGCCGACCCAGGCGGTGACGTACTCCTTCTGGTCTATCGCCGGCAGTAGCGCGCGCAGCAGCTTCGGATTGTCGAACGGCGGATACAGGTGGTTGAACGCGATGATCGCCAGCGAACCCAGCGGATCGTAGCGCTCCACCTGGCACCCCTGCGACTTTCGCAGCATAGGCAGCAGGTCGAGCACCGGGAATTCCAGCCAGTCCACCTCGCCGGTCTGCAAGGCCGACGACGCAGTGGACGGGTCGGGCTCGACGATCCACTCCACGCGCTCGAAATGCACCATCTTGCCGCCGGAGAAATACTGCGGTGGCTCGTCGCGCGGCACATAGCCTGCATTCTTCACGTAGACCGCCTTGGCGCCGGACACCCACTCGTCCTGCTTGAAGATGAACGGGCCGGAACCGATGAACTCCTTGATCTGCTCGTTCGGCGAGGTCTTTGCCATCCGTTCCGGCATGATGAAGCAGTTCTGCGAGCCCAGCGCGTATTCCATCTGGCGGAACCGCTTCTTCAGCCTGATCTGGAAGCGTTTGTCGTCCAGCGGCTTCATCTCGTCGGTCTGCGCGATCAGTGTCTGGCCAAAGGGATTCTTCGCGGCCCAGCGGGTAATCGAGGTGGTGCAGTCCACCCCGCGGACCGGCGCGCCATCAGTGAACTTCAGCCCATCGCGCAGGGTAAAGGTCCAGGTCAGCTCGTCTGCCGACACCTCGTGCCCGGCGCACATCTGCGGCTTGCCCACCAGCGCATCGTCGATGCCGTACAGCGTGTCCCAGACCATGTAGCCGTGGTTGATCGCCACGGTTGCAGTGGTCCAGATCGGGTCGGGATTGGCCAGGTTTGCCTGCGGCACGAACCGCAGCAGCTTGGCTGAGCCGCTCTGCGCGATGGCAGGCCGTGCGAGCCCCGAGGTGCCGATCGCTGCGAGTGCAGCGCCGCCGGCCAATAGGTTTCTGCGCTTCATGCTCGGCTCCTTATGCCACCAGGTCTTTCTGTGCCTTCGGGTCGTAGTTCGCGTCGTACCAGTATTCCTGCCATTGGGCGTAGGTGATCGGCGGCCATCGCGGCGGATTGTCCGCATCGGTGCAGGTCGGCAGGCACTCGATCACCCAGTCGAACTGCGGGCCGAGGAAGAATGGGATGGCGTAACGATGCCGTCCAACCGGCGGCAGCGCGCGATGCGGGGTCGATTTGAAACGGCCATTGGTCCAGCGCTTCATCATGTCGCCGGAATTCACCGCGAACGAGCCGGGGATGTACGGCACGTCGAGCCAGTCGCCCGATGGACTGCGGACCTGCAGTCCGGGGACGTCGGTCTGCGCCAGAAAGGTCATGAAATTGCTGTCGGTGTGCGGCGCGATGCCGAACTGGTTCGCGGCGGCCTGCACCGGCGGGTAATGCGACAGCCGGAAGGAGAACTGGCTTTCGCTGAATGCTTCGGCAAACCAGTCCGCCGGCAGATCGAGTGCCACCGCGACCGCCGGCAGCATGCGTCGGGCGAACGCATCCATGGTAGCGGCGTACTCCAATGCGCGATTGCGAAACGCCGGCAGGTCCGCTTCATCCGGCCAGACATTCGCGCCGACGAACCGGCGCCCGGATCGGCGCAACGGATTGTCGGGCGCGCGCTCCCGCTTGATGAAGAACGCCTCGTTCAGGTCGGGCTTGTCGTTCTGATTGACGTCGGAGGTCCACACGGCATAGCGGCCCATCGCCATGTAGCCGTTGTTGTGCTCGTTCATCTTCAATCCGAACTTGCTGGCCATTGGCAGGTCGTGCAGCCGCTTTGCCTCACCGAAGGTCTGGTCGATCAGCCCGCTCGGCACGTCGTGGCCGGTGACGACCATGAATCCGACCGTGGTCAGTGCGTCGTGCACCTGCCGTGCGGTCGCGCGCAGTGCGTCGGGCCGCCCGGCCAGGTAGTCCGCAACGTCGATAACCGGGATCGCGTCGGTCATGGCGAGCCTCCTCGTGCGCTCGGTCGCTGAACTTCCACTATGTACCATTGCGCGCAAGTCAACGAGATCAGCCCTGCAGCCGGCTGACCCCGGCCCGCACCCGCGCAAGGAACCGCCGCAGCTGTCGAGGCGTCGCGCGGTCCATGCTGTACTGCACGTACCACTCCACCCGGCAGTCGCGCGCGCACAGCGCGCGAACCGCGCGCGATACGATCTTGCGGGCTGGATCGCCGATGACGATGCGCACCATCCACCACGGCGCACCATAGGTCGTGACGACGATGATGCGCCGGATGTTCTGCAATCGATCGGTGAGCACGCGTCCGTCCGGGGTCACGTCGAACGCCACGCCCGGCAGCCAGACACGATCGAAATAGCCCTTCAGCATCGCCGGCATGCCATACCACCATGCCGGGTAAACCAGCACGATGGCCTCGGCCCTGGCGAGCTGGTCATCGTATTTCTTGACCGGACGGATGTTGCGTGCGGTGTTCTGGTAGTCGAGCCGGTCCTGCCGGCTCATCACCGGATCGAAGCCTTCGGCATAGAGATCGACATCCGTCACCGCGTGCCCGGCGGCTTCCAGGGCCTCCAGCACGGTTGCATGGGCCGCGGCCGCGAAACTCTCGGCGACCGGATGGCAGTAGATGACCAGGACGCGCATGCCGGCCAATCTGGGGCATACCCAGGCCGGCCGGCAGTCAACGCTGCGCCAGCCGGAAGCGTCCCGCGGAGACTTGATCCTCGCCCAGCGCAGCTCGCACCGCAGCTTCGCCTGCCGGAGTTTCCGTCACTGCGACGACCGAGCGGAAATACGCCGTCTCCCCCCGCGCACGCGCCAGGAACAGCCGGCTGAGCGCCTCGGCCACCGGTCCGCGCGGAACGCAGCAGGTGCAGCCGAAGGGGTGGCCGGCCAGGCCGACCGCCACCTTGAACCGCGCCAGCGGATGCGCCGCCGGCACCGGTGCATCCCCTTCGACCAGCAGCGCTGCGTCGCCTCCCGCCGCATCGGCGGAACCGAACCGGACCGGCACCCTGTCGTCGGCTGGCTGCATCATAGGCTGGACATAAGGATATCTTTATGTCATTGGCAAGTCCATGGAGCGCCTGCTGTCCAGCCTGCGTGCTGCTGCCGAACCGACCCGCCTGCGCCTGCTGGCGCTGGCCGGTCGCGGCGCCTTCTGCGTGTCCGAATTCACCGAGATCCTTGGCCAGTCACAACCGCGCCTGTCGCGCCACTTGAAGCTGCTGTGCGACTGCGGCCTGCTCGACCGTGGCCGTGAGGGCTCCAACGTCTGGTTCGCGCTGCCGCATGGCGCAGCGGGTGCACTGGCCCGGGACCTGGTCGCGCGACTGCCGGAGGACGACCCGATCCTGGAGGCCGACCGCCGGCAGGCCGCCCGTGTGCTCGCCGAACGCGCCCGCGTCGCCTCGGAAAGCTTCCGTCGCCAGGGCGCCGACTGGGACGAGATGCGGGCGCTCGACCTGCCGGCTCACGCGGTCGAGGCGGCGATCCTGGATCTGGTGCCGGAATCCGACGCCGGACGGCTGCTGGATATCGGTACCGGCACCGGGCGCGTGCTGGAACTGCTTGCACCACGAGTGAGCCAGGGCGTCGGCGTCGATGCATCGAAGGCGATGCTGGCGCTGGCTCGCGCCCGCCTGGCCCGCCCGGGGCTGACGCATTGCTCGGTGCGCCTGGCCGACATGTACCGCCTGCCGCTCGCCGAGGCGTCGTTCGATGTCGCCGTCATGCAGATGGTGCTGCACTACGCCGAGGACCCGCCGGGTGTGCTAGCAGAAGTAGCCCGCGTATTGCGTCCGGACGGCCGGCTGATCGTCATCGACCTGGCACACCATGAACGTGACGACCTGGCGGCAAAACTCGCACATCGATGGCCGGGCTTCAGTGATGCGGCCATGCGCGCGCTGTTGGAAGACGCCGGCATGCAGCAGGGCGAGCCTTTGTCGATCGGGATAGCCTCGGCTCCCGCTCGCCAGCCCACCCCCTCTCCCGCGAAGCGGGGGAGGGCCGGGCAGGGGGCCGCGCAGGAAACCGCCCCCCTCACCGTCCGTATTTGGCCCGCCATCCGTGCGGCGGATGCCGCCGTGGCGCAGCCTCGTGAACTGGCGGTCTGAATGCAGCCCGCGACCGACATTGCCGACCTCGATGCGTTCATTCAGCGCATCCCGAAGGCCGAGTTGCACATGCATCTGGAAGGCAGCATCGAAGCGGAGCATCTGCTTGCGCTTGCGGTGCGCAACGGCATGCGGCCCCGCTGGGAGACCGCTGAGGCACTCCGTGCCGCCTACCGGTTCAGCAACCTGCAATCCTTCCTCGATCTTTATTACGAGGGCTGCCGGGTGCTGGTGCACGAACGGGATTTCTACGAAATCACCCGTGCCTACCTGCGGCGTGCCCACGCCGATGCGGTGGTCCGCGCCGAGGTCTTCGTCGGGCCACAAGGCTTCACCGAACGCGGCGTGCCGATCGCTGCAGTGATGGACGGCGTGCTCGCGGCGATGCGCGATGCCGCCAGGGAGCATGGCATCAGCGCGGGCCTGCTGGTCAGTGCACAGCGCCATCGCAGCGAAGCCGAAGCGTTGCAATTGCTCGATCAGGTCATGCCCTGGGCTGACCAGATTGCCGGTTTTGGCCTGGGCGGGGCGGAACTCGGCCACCCGCCGTCCGACTTCGTGCACTACTTCCGCGCGTGTCGCGAGCGCGGTTACCGCATTACCGCCCATGCGGGCGAGGAGGGGCCGGCGTCCTATGTGCGCGAGGCCGTCGAACTGCTCAACGTCGATCGCATCGATCACGGCAACACCGCCCTCGACGATCCGGCTCTGGTGCGCGAACTGGCGGTACGCGCAACGCCCCTGACGGTCTGCCCACTGTCGAACGTCAGGTTGCAGGTTGTGCCATCCCTTGCGGTGCACCCGCTGCGCGCCATGCTGGATGCCGGCCTGTGCGTCACGCTCAACTCCGACGATCCCGCCTATTTCGGTGGCTACATCAACGAGACCTTCATCCAATGCCGGCACATTCTTGGGCTGTCGGCGGATGACATCGTGAAGCTGGCGCGCAACAGCCTGACCGCGGCGTTCGTTCCGCCCGCGGAGGTGGCACGCAATGTCGCGCTGCTGGACGACTATGTGGCGAATTTTCGTGCCGCGCCTGAAGCGTGGACCCGTTCGAAGGAAGTCCGATGACCCGACCACACCTGCTCGATGTGCTGCGTGACACCGTGCTGCTGTGCGACGGTGGCATGGGCAGCCGCGTGCAGGCCTTGCCGTTGGATGTGGAGCGGGATTTCCACGGCAAGGAGAACTGCACCGACGTGTTGAACCTGTCGCGCCCCGACCTGGTGCGCGACATCCACCGCGGCTATTTCGAAGCCGGCGCCGACATGGTGGAAACCAACACGTTCGGCGGATCGCCGGTGACGCTGGCTGAATTCGACATCGCCGAACAGGCGTTCGAGATCAACCGGCGCGGCGGTGAACTGGCGCGCGAGGCAGCCGAAAGCTTCGCCGATGGCCGCCATCGCTGGGTGGTCGGCAGTGTCGGACCGGGCACCAAGCTGCCGACTCTCGGCAACATCGCCTACGATCCGCTCGAGGCGGCGCTGGCGTTGCAGTGCCGTGGGCTGATCGCCGGCGGCGTGGATGCGATCCTGATCGAGACGTGCCAGGACACGCTGCAGATCAAGGCCGCAGTGAACGGTGCCAAGATCGCGCGCGCCGAGGCCAACAGCGACATACCGATTTTCGTGCAGGTCACGGTCGAGACCACCGGCACGCTGCTGGTCGGCCCGGATATCGCTTCGGCTGCCGCTGTCGTGCACGCACTGGACGTGCCGCTGATGGGGCTGAACTGTGCGACGGGTCCGCAGGAGATGGCCGAGCACGTTCGCTGGCTCGCGGGCAACTGGCCGGGACTGGTATCGGTGCAGCCGAATGCCGGCCTGCCGGAACTGGTCGATGGCCAGACGCACTATCCGCTTGGCGCGGCGGACCTGGCGACCTGGCTGGAGCGCTTCGTCGCGGAAGACGGCGTGAACCTGATCGGCGGCTGCTGCGGCACCAACGTGCAGCACATTGCGGCGCTCGACGCGATGCTGCGCAAGCGCGGAGGCTTTCGGCCGGCGCCGGTGGCGCGCAAGCCGGTATGGGTTCCGTCGGTCGCGAGCCTGTACCAGGCAGTGCCGCTGCGCCAGGAGAACGCGTTCTTCGCCATCGGCGAGCGCTGCAACGCCAACGGCTCCAAGAAGTGGCGCGAGGCCCAGGAGAAGCACGACTGGGACGGTTGCGTGTCGCTGGGTCGCGAGCAGCTTGGCGAGGGTTCGCACGCGCTGGATGTCTGCACCGCCTTCGTCGGCCGTGACGAGATCGGCGAGATGAACGAGGTGATCCGCCGGTTCACCTCCTCGGTGAATGCGCCACTGGTGATCGATTCCACGGAAACCCCGGTGATCGCGGCGGCACTGAAGCTGCATGGCGGCAAACCGATCATCAACTCGATCAACTTCGAGGACGGTGAGCATGCCGCGACCGACCGCCTGAAGCTGGCGAAGCAGTTCGGCGCGGCGGTGATCGCGTTGACCATCGACGAGACCGGCATGGCGAAGACCGCCGATGCCAAGTTGGCGGTGGCGCGGCGGTTGGTGGACTTTGCCTGCAATCGCCACGGCCTGCCGCAATCCGACCTGCTGATCGACCCGCTGACCTTCACCATCGCTACCGGCAACGAGGACGACCGCAAGCTGGCGCAATGGACGCTGGAGGGCATCGCTGCGATCCATGCCGAATTCCCCGACATCCAGATCATCCTCGGCTTGTCGAATGTCAGCTTCGGCCTGAATCCGGCGGCGCGTGCGGTGTTGAACAGCGTGTTCCTGGACCATGCTGTGCGTGCCGGCATGACCGGCGCGATCGTGCACGTATCGAAAATCCGGCCGCTGCATCTGATTGCGCCGGAGGAGGTCAAGGTTGCCGAAGACCTGATCTTCGATCGCCGCTCCGACGGCTACGATCCGCTGCAAAAGCTGCTGGAGATATTTGCCGACCGGAAGGCTGCCGATGCCACGGTGAAGAAGCGCGCCGAGACGGTGGAAGGCCGGCTGAAGGACCGCATTGTCGATGGCGACCGCAAGGGACTCAGCGACGAGTTGGACGAAGCGCTGAAGACACTGCCGCCGCTCGACATCATCAACAATGTGCTGCTCGATGGCATGAAGGTGGTCGGCGACCTGTTCGGCGCCGGCAAGATGCAGTTGCCCTTCGTGCTGCAGAGCGCCGAGACGATGAAGGCGGCGGTGGCGTATCTCGAACCGTTCATGGAGCGCGTCGAGGGGCAGGAGAAAGGCACCATCGTGCTCGCCACGGTAAAGGGCGACGTGCACGATATCGGCAAGAACCTGGTCGATATCATCCTGACCAACAACGGCTACCGGGTGGTCAATCTCGGCATCAAGGTGCCGCTGGCCGACATGCTGACTGCCGCGAAAGACCACCATGCACACGCCATCGGCATGTCCGGCCTGCTGGTGAAGTCCACCGTGGTCATGCGCGAGAACCTGGAGGAAATGTCGCGCCAGGGCATGGAGATCCCAGTGCTCCTGGGCGGTGCGGCACTGACGCGCAACTATGTCGAAGACGACTGCGTCAGGGCCTATGCCTGCGGTCGCGTCGCCTACGGCCGCGATGCGTTCGACGGCCTGCATTTGATGGACAAGGTGATCGGCAACGGTTTCGACGACTATCTGGCCGCAGTGCAGTCCAAGCGCGTCGGCAAGACGCGCAATCCGTCGCGCACGCTGGGCCAGGCGGACGCGCGTGCGTTTCGCCCCGTCGATGTTGCCGCCGTGCAGACGCGCCGCCGGCGGCTGACGCGCGATGTGCCGGTGGCGCCGCCGCCATTCTGGGGCTCGCGCGTCATCGAGGCGCCGCCGAAGGCCCTGGTGCCGTTCATCAACGAACGCAGCCTGTACCAATTCCAATGGGGCTTTCGGAAGCAAGGCCGTTCGCTGGACGATTTCCTTGGATGGGCCAAGCAGGAGCTGCGGCCGGTGATGCGCCGCATGCTGTCGCTGTGCGAGGCGGAGGACATCCTGAAGCCGCAGGCGGCCTACGGCTATTGGCTCGCCGCCGGACAGGGCAACGACCTGATCATATTTGACCAGGATGGCAGCACGGAGCGCGCCCGTTTCACCTTGCCACGCCAACCGAAGGAGGACGGCGAGTGCATCGCCGATTTCTTCCGCGACGTTGACGATGCGGAGCGCGACGTGATCGCGCTGCAGGTGGTCACGATGGGACAAAAGGCATCCGACACTGCACGCGTCTGGTTCGAAGACAATCGCTACCAGGATTATCTCTACCTGCACGGATTGTCGGTGGAGATGGCGGAGGCGATGGCGGAATACGTGCACAAGCGTATCCGCGCCGAATTGGGATTCGCCGGCGAGGACGATCGCGACATGGAGAAGATGCTGTCGCAGGGCTATCGCGGTTCGCGCTATTCGTTCGGTTATCCAGCCTGTCCGAAGCTGGAGGATCAGGTACCGATCCTTTCATTGTTGAGCGCGGAGCGGATCGGCGTGTCGCTGTCGGACGAGTTCCAACTGCATCCCGAGCAGTCAACCAGCGCGATCGTCGTGCTGAACCCGCACGCGAAATACTTTTCGGTATAGAAACCCGCCCCTGTCATTGCGAAGAGAGCGCAGCGACGCGGCAATCCCCGACAGATTGCCGGGTCGCTGCGCTTATCGCGGAATGACGGGGAAGCGTGAATCACCCCGCCCGCGGCAGCATGTCGCGCAGCCGGCGGCGGCCGAGCGGACGCACGGCCGCCCCTGGCGCCATCGCCTTGATCTGTGCCTGCAACTCGGCGCGCTTTTCGTGGATCGTCGCGATCACCGGCCCCATAGGAACGCCGAGATCGACCAACACCGCTTCGGATAGCTGCAGGCTTGCCTCGATGGTCTCCGGTACCGCATCGGTCGCACCGATGGCATACAGGTGCGCCGCGTGCGGTGCATCACGCGCCCGCACGATGATCAGCAGATCATTCCGCGTCGCATGCGCCGCGGCGACCAGGCGGTCGCTGGCGGCATGATCGCTCATCGTCACCACCAGCGCGCGTGCGGAATCGATGTGCAGGCGATGCAGCATCTCGGCCTGGGTGATATCGCCCCAGTACACCGAACGCCGCAACTTGCGCACACTGGCGACGCGATCGGGGTCACTGTCCACCGCGACATATGCGATGCGATGGACGTCCAGCATCGCGGCGACGATTTCGCCGACACGGCCGAAGCCCGCGATGATCACCCGTGGCGTCGCATCGGCCTCCATCGGCACCATCAGCGCGGGATCAATCGCCGGTAACGTGGATGAACTTCGGGCCAACCGTCGGCCCAGCGTCGAGAGCAGCGGGATGCAGGCCATGGTGACGGCGGCCAGCACAAGCGGGAAGCGTGCGGTGTCCGAACCGATCAGATGCTCCGCGCGTGCCAGCACCAGAATGACAAAACCAAACTCCCCGCCTGGACCAAGCAGCAATCCGGCCTGCAGCCCGGTGGTCCATTGCACGCCAAATCCGCGCGCCAATGCAGCGATGATGGTGAGCTTGATCGCCACCAGGATCGCCCCCGCTGCCACCAGGCGAGGGGCCTCGGCGACGACATTGGCAAGGTTCAGGCTCATGCCGATGGTGATCAGGAACACGCCAACCAGCAATCCCTTGAAAGGTTCGATGGTCACCTCGATCTGGCGGCGGAACTCGGTTTCCGCCAATAGCAGGCCAGCGATCAGTGAACCCAGCTCCATTGGCAATCCAACGGCAGCGGTCGCCAGCCCAGTTGCGAGCACCACGAGCAGGCAGGCGGCGACGAAGAACTCCGGGCTGCCGGTGCGCGCCACACTGCGGAACAATGGCCGCAACACCAACCGCCCGCCGGCGATCAGGCCAAGCACGACGACAATGGCCTGGCCTATCGTCCACATCAGGGTGCCGTCGGTGGCGATGCCGACGCCCAGCACGCTGATGACGAACAGCACCGGCACCGCCGCGATGTCCTGGAACAGCAGCACCCCCAGGCAGACGCGCCCGATCGGGCCGCCCAGCCGTTTCTCGTGCGACAGCACCTGCACGACGACGGCAGTGGACGACATCGACAGTGCGGTTCCCATCACGACCGCCACGCCGAGTGCAACGCCAAACGCACAGCCGATCGCCGCGATCGCAACGGCGCACAGCAGGAACTGCAGCAACCCGAGGCCGAACACGAGCCGCCGCATCACGCGCAGCCGCTCCAGTGACAATTCGAGCCCGATCATGAACATCAGCATGCTGATGCCGAGTTCGGCGATCGGTTCAATTGTTTCGAGGCGGCTGAGCATGATCGAGCCGAGCAACGGGAGACGGTCGGCCAGCGTGGCGAAGCCGAACGGTCCGACCGCTACGCCGACCAGCATGAAGCCCAGCACCGGACTCAACCGCAAGCGGTGGAACAGCGGGATCACAATGGCGGCGGCGGCCAGTATGATCAGCGCCGGCTTGAACAGCCCCGGATCGAAATGCGCGTCCAGCCTTCAGTACCCAACCGAGGCCAGGAAGCCGTGAAACGCCTGCGACACCAGGCCCGGCGTCTGGATCGCGGCGAAATGCCCTGAGTTGATCCGCAGATACTCAGCGCCGGGGATCTGCTTCGCCATCGGCTCGACGGCGGATGGCGGGCGCAGCTTGTCATGCGTGCAGGAGATCACCAACGTCGGGCAGGCGATGCGCGGCAGTTCCTCGGTCACCGTGGAGTCCGCCAGCATGCGGTTGATCGCAGCGAAGCTCTGCGGATCATTCGCCACCCAGCGTGCACGGAATTTGCGGAATTCTTCCGCGTTGTGCCGGACCTCCGGCGGGTACGAATTGGCCAGGCTCTGTTCGGCCAGCGCCTGCATGCCCTGTGCCTCTGCCGCGGCGGCACGATCCAGCGTGGCCTGGCGACGCTCGGCGGGCACGCCGGTCGCCGGGCTGGTCACCACCAGCGCGCCGGCCCGCGTCGCGTGACGCGCGGCGAAATGGATCGCGATTGCGGCGCCGACCGCCGTGCCGGCCAGCGCGACCTTGCCGGTGATGGCGAGCGCATCGAGCAGCGTTGCGATGTCATCGGCCATATCGTCGAACGTGACCTTGCCGCCGATTTTTTCGGAAATGCCGGCGCCGCGCGTGTCGTAGCGCAGCACCCGACGCGTGTTGTTCAGCGCCGGCAGCACCTGGTCCCAACTGTCCAGCGTGCCGCCCATCTCGTGCACCAGGACCAGCGTCGTCTTGCCGCTGCCGGAGAGTTCGTAGCGCAGGCTCGTGCCGTTCACCTCGATCCAGTTCATCGCGTTCCCTCCTCTGGCCTGACTTCGCCCAAGAATGCCACACTGCGTTTGTGGAGGACATGCCATGGCCGGGATGATGAAGCTGCATTGGTCGCCGCGTTCGCCCTATGTGCGCAAGGTGATGATCGTCGCGCACGAGCTTGGGTTGGCGGACAGGCTGGAGACGGTGCGCACGGTGGTGGGAGGGACGCAGCCGCATCTCGAGCTGATGCGGGAGAACCCGCTGGGGAAGATCCCCACACTGGTGCTGCAGGATGGCACGATCATCTACGACTCGCCGGTGGTCTGCGAATACCTCGACACGCTGCACAATGGGCCAAAGCTGTTCCCCGACTGGCCGGACCGCCTTGTGGCGATGCGCCGCCATGCGCTGGGCGACGGCATGCTGGATATCGCATTGGCCTCGCTTGGCGAACGGTTCCGCCCAAAGGAGAGGCAGAGCGAACCGCATATGACTCTGTGGGCGGCCAAACTGAGGTGCTGCATCGATGCACTGGAGCAGGATGCCGCCGCGCTGGCGACGGACCGCTGGTCGATCGGCCATATCGCCATCGGCAACGCACTATCCTATCTGGATTTTCGCTTCGGTGACTTGAGCTGGCGGGACGGCCACCCGCGGCTGGCGGCGTGGCACGCGGCATTCGATGCGCGGCCTTCCGTCGTTGCCAATCCGCCGGTGGACGATCGGTGAGTGCGGGTCAGGCGGCTTCCTGCTGCTCTGTCAGCGCACCACCGGCGACATCGAGCGAGACGCAAAGCTGCATCCAGCCGTGCTCGATCGCCGCACGATATATGCCGATAGCGCAGCGCGGATCCTGGAACTGGTCAAATTCAGGACCCGACTTGCGACGCGGCAGGCGTAAGGCAACCTGTTCGATCTGTTCCTTCCGTAGCGGCAGGAAGCTCAGGCAGCTCATGACGAAACCGTCGATTTCCATAAGCCGGCCAACGAACAGGTCACCTATCCCGGCCGACATCGCGATGCCCATATCCATCAGATGAAAGCGTTGTTCACGCAACAAATCTGAGATCATGACGCCAGCCACTGGATGGCGCTCCTTGATCTGGAAAATCGTGAACCGTGCATCCTGAAGGGCCTTCAGCATGTGTGCTTGGTCACTATCCGCCGGATATGGCGCGACACGGGCATAGCGATCGATCGCCCGCGACCGCTGATTTTTGGCGGTATGGATCGCCAGATCCTGAACGAGCTTGAGCTCGTCCTCCCACTCCAGCGCCAGTTCGCCCTTGCGGACCGCTCCCACTCGGCGGCCGAATTCAATCACCGCCGTCCATGGCACCTGTCCCAACGCGGCCGTCTGGACTTCGCTCGAAACGACGCGCAGGTGGCGATATCGTTGTACCAGGTCGACTTGCGCCATGCCGCTCTGCCTCTTCCCGCGTGTGCAGGCCTACAGCTTAGCGACCGCCGCCGATTCGGCGCCAACTCAGAAATAGTGCCAGAAGTTCGACTCGCGCGCTTCCTGCGGCAGGCCATCGAACACGATCTGGCCGTTGTTCATGATGATGACCCGGTCGGCGATCTGCATCGCTGCCGCAACGTTCTGCTCGACCAGGATCGCCGTCATGGCGTGCGATTTGCACACATCATGCACCTGCTGAAACAACCGTTCCACCAGGTTGGGCGCCAGCCCGATCGATGGTTCGTCCAGCAGCAGGCATCGCGGCGAACCGAGAATCGCGAGACCTAGCGCCAACATCTGCTGCTGACCCCCACTCAGGCTGCCGGCCCGCGTGGATCGGCGCTCCTCCAGCACGGGAAACAGCCTGTAGACCTCCGCGATGCCGAACATCGCATCGGCGGTGGCGTTCCGCGCCGCGACCACGTCGATGTTCTCGGCGACGCTCAGGTCGGGGAAGATACCTCGCCCCTCCGGCAGCAACCGCAATCCCATCGCCACGCGCTGCGAAACATCGAGCCGCTCGATTCGCCGACCATCGAACACCACCTCGCCGGCGCGCGGCGGCAGCAAGCCCATCACGGTCTTCAGCGTCGTGGTCTTGCCGGCGCCATTATGACCCAGGAACGCCAGGATCTGCCCGGGTTCCAGCGCGAACGACACGTCGCTGATGACGGTCTTCGCGCCGTACCCCGCCGCCAGTCCGGATAGCTGCAACAGCGTCACAGCGCGCCGCCGAAATAGATCTCCGCCAGTGCCGGGTCGCTGATGATCTGCTCCGGCGTGCCCTGCGCCATCAGGTGCCCCTGATGCAGGAACAGCACATCGTCGGCGATCTGCTGCACGACGCGGGTGTTGTGTTCCACCACGAGCAGCGTCTTGCCCTCGCTCTGCAGCCGCCGCAGCAGCGCCATCACCGCATCGAGCGCGCCGGCCGACAGCCCCGACGCCGGCTCGTCCAGCAACAGCAATTCCGCACCCGTCGCCAGAACGCGAGCCACCGTCAGCAACTTCTGCTCGCCATAGGACAGGTTGCGCACCAGGTCGTGCGCGCGGTCAGCCAGGCCGACATGTTCCAGGGTGGCAATTGCTTCCTGTCGCCGACGCGCCTGTGCCCGTGCAGTGTGGATTGGCCGGAAGATCGCCCCCAAAGGCTCCTCGCCGAACTGGCCGGCGATGCCGATCATCACGTTGTCCAGCGCGCTCAGGTCGGTGAACAGGCGCAGGTTCTGGAATGTCCGGGCAATGCCGGCATGGACAATCGCCTGCGGCCGCAGTCCATCCAGCGTGCGGCCGCGAAACACCACGCTGCCCTCGTCCGGCTGCAGGAATCCGGTGATGACATTGAAGATCGTGGTCTTGCCGGCGCCGTTCGGACCAACGAGGCAGGTGATGCGGCCTTGCTCGATGGTGAAGCTGCATTCCTGCAGCGCGTGCAGGCCACCGAAACGGTGGTCCAACCCGGTCACTTCCAGGTACGCCGTCACAGCTTTTCCCCCGCCAGGCCTTGCGGTCGGAACAGCATGAACAGGATCAGCAGCAATCCGTAGATCAGCTGGCGCGCTGCGGCCGCGATCGTGGTGGGGATGTCCACCAGCGTCAGCAGTTGCGGCAAAGCCAGCAGCAGGAACGGTCCGATGATCGAGCCGGCCAGTGTGCGTGCGCCGCCTACCACCACCATGGTCAGCAGCAGGATCGATGCGTCCAGGTCGAATGACGAAGGATCGATGAAGCTGAGGAACGCGGCATACAGGCCGCCGGCGGTACCGGCGAACGCGCCGGCCAGTGCCGCGGCGGACACTTTCGCGCGCAGCACGTTCTTGCCCGCCGCGGCCACTGCCGTTTCGTCCTCCCGGATCGCGCGCAGCAGGCGGCCGAAAGGCGCGCGCATGATCAGGAAGAAGCCCAGGCAGCCGAGCACGACTGCGCCGGTGCAAAGCCAGGCATACTGCGGGGTCGTCTCGATCGGCAGGCCGAACAGGTCAGGCGGAGGAATGCCGGGCAACCCGTTGGCGCCACCGGTCCCAGCCGTCCAGTTGGTGAAAACCGCCGTCGCCAGCAACTGAATCCCGAACGACGTCACCACGAAGTAGTCACCGGAAACGCGCAGCGATGGCAAAGTGACCAATATGTTCAGCGCCACACAGCAAACGGCAGCGATCACCATCGATGGGATGAACGACAGCGGGTCCGTGGCCATCGTGAAATGCGCAACCAGATAAGCGCCAACGCCGAACACCGCGGCCTGCGAAACCGAGAAGATGCCGACGATACCCACCAGCAGGTTGGTGGACAGGCCGAGCAGCACGTAGATCTCGGCAAGCACGATATAGCTGAACAGGAAATCCATCAGCGTGCCGTGAACAGGCCAGTGGGGCGGAACAGCATGAAAATCACGAAGATGAAGAAGGTCACGCCGATGCTCCATTCGCCCGGCATGACCAGCAGCGACAGGTTCTGCACCACCGCAATTCCCACTGACAGCACGAAGGCCCCGGTGATGCTGCCGACGCCGCCGGCAATCATGGCGATGGTCGCGGTGAGCAGTGGCGTGACGCCATTGTAAGGTTGTAGCCCTAGATCGAGCGGCACCAGGATGCCGGGCAGGCAAACCAGCGCCGAGGCGATGGCGATCACGTAGACGTAGACCGTCTGGGGCTGCAGGCGGGTGATATCAGCCAGCATCGGATTGGACGCGACGGCCCGGATGCGCTTGCCGAGGATGGTGCGGTGCGCGAACAGCATGGTGCCGACATAGGCGATGAGACTGATGACGATTGTCAGCAACTGCGTGTAGTTCATCCGTACGACCCCGACCGACACCATGCGACTGCTCCACTGAAGCGGGAATTGCAGGATGTTGGGCGTATAGACCGCGGCGATGATGTTCTGGATCACCGCCAGGGCGCCAAGCGAGGCGATCAGCACCACAAGATGCGTCGCTCGGCGGCGTTCCAGCCTGGCGTAGAGCTGGCTCTGGATCAAAGCGCCGAGAGCTGCGCAGGCTCCGACCGATATGACCACGGCGACCGGCATCGGTATGCCAGACATCACCAGGGACCAGGCAAGGTAACCACCCAGCGTGTAGATCCCGGCATGCGCCACGTGGAAGATCTTTGTCGTGGCGTAGACCAGCGAGAAGCTGATCGCCACAACGCCGAGTGCGCAACCGGTCACCAGGCCAGTCGCCAGCAGCTGCAATGCCAGCATGGGCGTCGATCCGCGGCGCGGATTCCGCCTATTGCAGCTTCATCTCCTTCAGCAGCACGTCCTTGCCGTCGCGCATCACGTTGATATCCAGCGGCACGCTTGCGGTGTTGGTCTTGAACTCCAGCGGGATCAGGCCCTGGAACTTGCCGATTTTCAACAACGTGTCGTGCATGGTCTCACCGGTGACCGGCTGCTTGTCCTCCAGCACCTTGTCCAGTGTCGCCAGCACGATCTGCGCTGCGTTGTAGTACTGCTTGGCAAAGAACTCCATGTCGGCGCCGTATTTCGCCTTGAACTGTGCGGCGAGGTCCGGCGGCGCGTCGATATGCAACTGGGTATGCACGAAGCCCGAGGACGATGGATCGGCGATGGTCGCCGGGTCGGCGAAAAATGTCGTGCCGGCGACAGTGAATTTCAGGTCGAGCTGCTTGTATTCCTGGGCCATCTGCAACAGGCCGGCGGTGATCGCCACCAGCATCACGTCGGGCTTGGCATCGGCGAGCTTCAGCAGCGCGGGCCGGAAGTCGGTCTGGCCGAACTGGGTTGCCTCCTGCGCGAGTATCGTACCACCCGCTTCCGGGAAGAACCTCAGGTAGTCGTCGCGTCCCGACATGCCGGCCGCGTCATTTTCGAACATGATGGCGGCCTTCTTCTTGCCATCGCCCGTCAGATACTTCGACAGCACCTCGATCTCTCCGCCAATCGTCGGCAGCGTGTTGATCAGGTATGGCGATGCTTTGGCCAACGCATCGGCCTGTGCGCCGGCATTCACCAGCAGCACCTTCTTACGTGTTGCAAGCGGCGCCATCGCCAGTGTCGGGCCGGAATAGCCGGTGAAGATCACCGACACATGTGTCAGGTCGGTCAGCTTGTTGAACGACAGGACAGACTGGTCGGGCTTGGCCTGGTTGTCCTCGAACTGGACCTCGACCTGCTGGCCGTGGATGCCGCCCTTGGCATTCGCCTGGTCCACGGCGAACTGCACGCCGCGCATTTCCGCGGTGCCGATCAGCGCGCCCGGGCCGGTCAGAGGGAGGATGCCGCCGAATTTGATGGTCTCGGCATTGGCCGAGGTGCAGGCGACGAGGCAGGCTGCCAGCGCAGCCATGCCGATGCGAACTCTGCACATTGTGAATGATCCCCCGTTTACCCGGACGCTGTCGCTGGCGACGTTAGGGCTGGCCATTCCAGGGGGTCAAGCCAGGCCGGTTGCGACGTCCGACCGCGGGAGGTAGCGTCTGGTATCGTAGCAGTGGAGCCATGTGTTGAGAATGCCGTCCGTCGGCGCGATCGATTGCGACGTGCATCCGGCGGTGCCGGGAATGCGCGCGCTTTTGCCGTATCTCGAGGAGCATTGGCGCGAACAGGTCGCGGTGCGCGGCATCGATGGCCTCGATCCGGCAAGCTATCCGGTGAACATTCCCGCCAATGCCCGACCCGACTGGCGTCCGGCCACCGGCAAGCCAGGCAGCGACCTGGCCCTGCTGCGCGAGCATGTACTGGCGCCGTTCCAGACCCGGTTTGCGATCTTGAATTGCCTGTATGGCGCGCAGTCGGCGTTCAACGTGCATTTCGCCGCCGCGCTGTGCCGCGCGATCAACGACTGGATCGCGGCTGAATGGCTGGACAAGGAAGCAAGGCTGCGCGCAGCCATCGTAGTACCGGTACAGGATGCCGAACTGGCCGCTGCCGAGATCGAACGATGCGCCGGCGACAAGCGCTTCGTGCAGGTGTTGTTGCCGGCGGCGGGCGAGTCTCCGTTGGGCAAGCGGCAGCACTGGCTGATCTACGCTGCGGCGGAACGGCATGGACTGCCGATCTGCATCCATGCCGGCAACACGTTCCGCCACGCCACCACGGCGAACGGCTGGCCGTCCTATTACCTGGAAGATTACGTCGTCGGCTCGCACGCCTTCCAGGCGCAACTCCTTAGCCTGATCTCTGAAGGCGTATTCAGCAAGTTTCCCAACCTGACCGTCGTGCTGGCAGAGGCGGGCTTCACCTGGCTGCCGCAGTTCATGTGGCGCGCGGTGAAGACATGGCGGGCGATGCGTGCGGAAATCCCCTGGGTGGACCGTGCTCCGGCCGAGATCATCCGAGACCATGTCCGCTTCACGCTGCAGCCGTCCGACGCGCCGCCCGATCCGCGGCAGATGGAGCAGACGATGGAGCAGATCGGGTCCGATCGCATCCTGTTGTTCTCCACCGATTATCCCCACTGGCATTTCGACGGCGATGCGGCGTTGCCCGACGGGCTGTCGGCTTCACTGGTCCGGAAACTGCTGGTGGACAATCCGCTGGAAACCTACCCCAGACTGAAGGAGACTCTGCAATGAGTTCCGCATTGCTGGAGCGCCCATCGGCGCAGCAAGCCACGCTCAGCGTGATCGACTGCGACGTGCACCACGCGCTGCGCTCGCCGAAGGACCTGTATCCGTATCTATCGGCGCGCTGGCGCGAGCATCTCGCCACCTATGGTTCACGTCGGCCAACGCCGTTCACCGGTTCATCGCCGTTCTTCAAGTCGGCGCCGGCGCTGTCGCGCAAGGACACCTGGCCGCCGAATGGCGGATCCCCCGGATCGGACCTGGCGTTTCTGCAGGAGCAACTGCTGGACCGCTACGGCATCGAGGCGGGCATGCTGCATCTGCTGTCGATCACCGGGATGGACCAGCGCAACCAGGAATTCGCGCCAGTCCTGTGTCGCGCCATCAACGAATGGCAGCACGCCGAATGGACGCAGAAAGACCAGCGCCTGAAGGCCGCCATTGTTGTTCCGGGCGAGGACGCGGCGGCGGCGGTGGCAGAGATCGAGCACTGGGCCGGCAATTCCGATTTCGCCCAGGTGTCGCTGGTGACGCACTCGATCGAACCGCTCGGACGCCGGCGCTATTGGCCGATCTATGAGGCAGCAGTGGCGCACAACCTGCCGATCGGCCTGCACAGTTCCGGCAATAACGGCCATGCGGTATCCGCGGCCGGATGGCCGTCGTACTACACGGAAGAGCATCACGAAGTTTCCATGTCTCAGCAATCTCTGGTCACCAGCCTGGTGTGCGAGGGCGTGCTGGCGCGCTATCCGGCGCTGAAGGTGGTGATCGTCGAGGCTGGCCTGGCCTGGGTGCCATCGCTGAGCTGGCGGCTCGATCGGCAATGGGCGCGGATGAAAGACGAAGTCCCGCATCTGACACGGCCGCCGTCCAGCTATGTGCGCGAGCAGGTCTGGTTCACCACGCAGCCGATGGATGAGCCGGAACGCCCGGAGGACATCCTGACGATCCTGGAATGGATCGGCTGGGACCGCATCCTGTTCGCCACTGACTATCCACACTGGGACTTCGACGATCCGGAAACGGCGTTCAAGGCACAGATGACCGAGCAGCAGCGGCAGATGGTCTTCCGCGACAATGCGCGCTCGGTGTATGGCTTGGCGTAGGACGCAGCAACAGGTGAGCAGTCAATGAGCAAGCATGTGGTCGCGACCGTGGCCGAGATCCCGCCAGGCCAGCGGAAACTGGTCACGGTGCGCGGTCGATCGATCGCCGTATTCAATTTGGATGGTGAATTCTTCGGCCTGTTCAATCGTTGCCCGCATCAGGGTGGCCCGATGTGCGAAGGCATCCTGACCGGCCTGATCGAATCAGACGAGCCTGGCCATTATCAGTATTCGCGCAAGGGCGAGATTCTGCGCTGCCCGTGGCACGGCTGGGAATTCGACGTGCGCACCGGTCAGTCGTACTGCGAGCCCGAGCGCATCCAGGTGCGCAGCTACCCGGTGGAAGTGGCGGCCGGACAGCGTGTGGTGCAAGGACCCTACGTGGCCGAAACCGTACCGGTGACGGTGGAGGAACAGTACGTCGTCGTGGACGTGTAGAGGAGGGCGCGCAATGGACCAGTGGCCCGAACTACCGCTGGCCGACTGGGCGGACACCTGCGCGACGCTGCAGCTCTGGACACAGGTGGTTGGAAAGATCCGTCTGGCACACGCGCCACTGATAAACCACTGGTGGCAGGTGGCGCTTTACGTGACCCCTCGTGGTCTGACCACATCGGCGATCCCCTACGGCGCGCGCTGCTTCCAGATTGATTTCGACTTCATCGACCATGAGCTGGTTATTCAAACGAGCGATGGTGCGACCGAGAGAATTCCCCTCGTCGCTCGCAGCGTCGCTGACTTCTACGCCGAGATAATGAGCCGGCTGCAAGGGCTTGGCCTGGACACCCACATCTGGACGATGCCGGTCGAGATTCCCGATGCCGTGCCGTTCGACCAGGACCAGATACACACCGCGTACGACGGACAATACGCCCAGCGGTTCTGGCGCATTCTCATGCAGGTGGAACGGGTCAGCACCCGGTTCCGGTCGCGATTCCTCGGCAAAGTGAGTCCCGTGCATTTCTTCTGGGGAAGCTTCGATCTCGCGGTCACGCGATTTTCCGGTCGTACTGCACCGCTGTTGACAAGCAACTCGCCCAATCTCGGCGCATGGGTCATGCAGGAGGCCTATTCGCGCGAGGTCAGCAGTTGCGGATTTTGGCCCGGCAATGGCGGATACGGCCAGGCCGCGTTTTATAGTTATGCGTATCCCGAGCCATCGGGGTTTCCGGACGCGCCGGTCCAGCCCGACGCGGCATTCTATGACCAGGGTCTGGGACAGTTCATCCTGCCGTACGATGCAGTCCGCCAGGCATCGTCGCCGGACGATGCGTTAATGGCGTTTCTGCAGAGCACCTACGCTGCAGCAGCCGACCTGGCACATTGGGATCGCGCCGCGCTTGAGCGAGCGTAGGGAGCGCATTCCGCCGGCAAAGTGGCGCGCTACGCTTTTCCGCCCGACGAATGGGAGCGCTATCGGCCAGTCACGATCGGCGCGCGGTTGTTGAGCGCCTCTCTGTCGAACCCGGCAATGCGCTTGTAGCCGGCTGCCGCCTCCTGCAATTCCTCGGCCGACAACACATCTTCGATCCGCGCAAATCCTTCGGGCGCCCGTTCTTCCACTGCCTGCATCACCTGCTCCGGCCCGTTCCGGCGATTGGCCAGCACGATCGCCCCGGTGGCGGGGCGACGCTCGTCCTCATACGCCAGCAGCGCCGCCGGCGTGGCGCCGTGCGCACGAATCTCACGTGCCAGCACACGTGCGTCCAGGATTGCCTGTGATGCACCGTTGGACCCGATCGGGTACATCGGATGCGCCGCATCGCCGAGCAGGGTGACCGGACCGAATGTCCATTGGTCGAGCGGATTCCGGTCAACCATCGGATACTCATAGCAATGCCCGGCCGCGCGGATCAGGCCCGGCACATCGAGCCAGTCGAATCGCCAGGCCTCGAACTGAGGCAGGAAGTCCTGCAGGTTGCCACGACGATTCCAGTCCTCGCGGCGCCACCGATGATCCGGTTTGAACTTGCGCTCTGCGATCCAGTTGATCACCGCCTCGTCGCGACCCATCGCTTCGCGTGAGATCGGGTAGCAGACGAATTTCTGGAATTCGTGGCCAGCCATGATCATGCTGCGGCCGGTCAGGAACGGCGTCCCGACTGTCACACCTCGCCACAGGATCGCGCCATTCCACAGCGGCGGACCTTCATCAGGATATAACCGACCGCGCACCGCCGAATGAATGCCATCGGTGCCAATCAGCAACTCGCCTGCGGCGTCGCCGATCGCCCGCCCACTGCGTCGCTCGACAAAAAACGCGCGCACACCTTGCGGCGTCGTCTCCCATGTCGCCAGGTGGTGACCGGTCACAATGCGGTCGGCGCCAAGCCGCTCGCGTGCCGCATCGAGCAGGATCGTCTGCAATTCGCCGCGATGGATGGAGAATTGGGGCCAATTGTATCCGGCCGCAAGGCCGCGCGGCTCGGACCAGATGGGCTGACCACGCTTGGAATAATATGCCAGCTCGGCCGTCGGTATCGCGGTCGCGGCAAGCCGGTCGGCGAGGCCGAGCTCGGTCAGCTCCCGCACCGCATGGGGCAGGGTATTGATGCCGACACCGAGTGGCTCGATGGTATCGACGCTCTCGAAGACACGGCAGTCCACGCCGATCTGATGCAAGCTCAGCGCCGTCGTCAGGCCGGCGATGCCCGCACCGATGATCAGGACTGCCATGGCCGCTCGCTCCGGAAGGTTGTCTCGATGCCTGTTTACCACACAGAGGCCGGCACGGTTGAGGTGTTGGAGTGGGGTGACGGGCCGGAACTGATGGTGCTGCTGCACGCAGCAGCGGCCGGCCCGCAAAGCCTGTCGGCGCTTGCGGCCATGCTGCTGCGCCCGGGGCGTCGTGTGATCGCGCCGGCGCTGCAGCATTATGGTGCGACCGTCATGTACAATGACGTGGACCGGGTGCAGGCGCATATCGACGTGCTGCGCACGTGCATCGAGACCCATCTGGCGGAACGATGTGTGGTGTTCGGCCACTCGATGGGCGGCCTGGTCGGGTTGCTTGGCGCGGTGGACGGCTTGGCGCTCGATGCGCTCGTGCTGTACGAACCGATCGTCACCGCGTGCCTGCGCGCGGATCTGGTCGATGAGGCGGCCCTGAGGGATTGGGACAGGTCCATCGTTGCCGAGGTGGAGCGGAGCATTGCCACGGGAAATCCCGAGGCAGGCATTGCCGGATTCATCGACGCGTGGAACGAAGTCCCCTGGAGTGAGCTGCCGTCGTCCGTTCGTGTACGCCTGGTCGCATCGGCTGGGCAACTCGCGACGGACATGCGCGCGGTGTCGTATCGCAGCATGCCGGTCGATCGGCTCGGGACCCTGCAGACGCCGGTGCTGCTGCTGCAAGGCGCATTATCGCCGGCGATCACGCATGCGATGACCGCGCGGCTTGCAGCGGTGTTGCCGCAGGCACGGCGCGTGACGATTGAAGGCTGCTTGCATATGGGGCCGGTGCAGATGCCGGCGGCCGTGTTTCAGAGCATCGGTTCCTGGTGAGGCGGAATGCGCTGCGCTTTTCCGCCCTACTTTACCCCGAGGCCGCGCATAAACTGATCCCTGATGCGCGGCGGGTCGCGCTCGGTGGTGTCCGCCGGCTTCTCCTTGTCGATCCGGCAGCCGATCAGCCACGGGCCGTCCTCGCGTAGCGTAACGTCGATCAGCTCCTCGAACGCAGCTTCATCCGCGGCCCACGCGCTCTGCGAAATCCCCGCACCGCGAGCGATCGCCACGATATCGGCGCCTTGTTCCGTGGCTGTCGCCTGGCCGCCGGTGATCTGGTACGTGCCATTGTCCATGATCACCACGGCCAAATTCTTCTGCTGCCGCCCTGCAATCGTCGCCAGCGACCCAAGCTGCATCAGGATCGAGCCATCGCCCTCCAGCGCGATCACCTTTCGCTGCGGTTGCGCCAGCGCCACGCCCAGCGCAATCGGTGCCGCCAGCCCCATGCTGCCCAGCATGTAGAAATTCTGTGGCCGGCGCCCCGCCGCCCACAGGTCGAAATTGGTGTAGCCGATCCCGCCGATCACCGCTTCGTCATGCTTCAGCCGCGCCACCATGCGCTTGGTGATATCGAACCGGTTCATCACCTTGGCCTGGTCGCGGCTGACCGGATGGTTGGTTGCAAATGTCATGTGTGATCCCGGGCGGCAGCCCGGCCTTCTATCGTGGTCCCGCTTGTCCCGACCAACATCGGCTGCCTCACTTCGCGAAAACCTTGCCGCCGGTCAGCAGTGGCGACAGGATGAACACACACGGCGCCTGCGTGGCCACCGCCTGGGTGATGCTGCGGTCGATGATGAACTCCACCTCGTCCAGCCGTGTCATCGTGTGATGCTCCACCGCGAGCGCGTCGAGCACCGGGCGCATGGTGCGCGCCACCAGCGACTGGCCGATGTTGAACTCACCCAGCGTGCCGCGTTCCGAGACCATCATCAGCACCGGGATCTGGAACGGTACCGCCAGCGAGGCGATTGCGTTGGGCAGCGTGGCGAAACCCGAGGTCTGCATCAGCACGATGCCGCGGGTGCCGCCCATCCAGGCGCCCGAGACGATGCCGACCGCCTCCTCCTCGCGCGCGCAGGAGAACGCGGTGAAGAACGGATCGGCATGCACGGCCTCGATCAGCGGGCGCAGCACATTGTCCGGCACGTAGGTCACAAGGCTCACCTTGTGACGCTTCAGCACGTCGCGAACGATCTCGTGCCAGGCGCGGTTGGGGGCTTCCTCGTCCATCTTGGCTCCCTCGGGTCAGGGGCGGCAATGTGCGACGCCTTGCGCGCGGCGGCAACCGTTCGTAAGGAGGCGGTTACGAACCTAGAGGAGGCCCCCATGCCGGATGCCGGCCCGTATGACGTGATCGTGGTTGGCGCGGGCAACGCCGCGCTCTGCGCCGCCCTCGCCGCCCATGAGCAGGGCGCCAAGGTGCTGGTGCTGGAGAAGGCCAGCGAGGAAGAACGTGGCGGGAACTCCACTTTCACCGCCGGCGGCTTCCGCTTCGTGCACCACGGGGTCGAGGATCTGCGCAAGGACGTGCTGATCGATCTGTCCGAGGCCGAGGCCAAGCAGATGTTCATCCCGCCGTTCACCGCGGAGACCTACACCGAAGACCTGATGAAGGTGACCGAGAACCTGCCGGAACCGGATTTGATCGACCTGCTGGTGAACCGTTCGCGCGAGACCGTGGTGTGGATGCGGGAGAAGGGGGTGCGCTGGATCCCGATGTTCAAGCGCCAGTCGTACCTGGTGAATGGCATCCAGCATTTCTTCGGCGGCATGGCGGTGGAGGCAGTCGGTGGCGGCTGGGGCCTGGTGGACTTCCTGTTCAAGTCGGCAGAGCGCAACGGCATCCCGGTGCGCTACGACACCGGCCTGCGCAAGCTGATCCAGAACCGCAAGGGCGATATCACCGGCGTCACGGTGTTCGGCCCCGACGGCTACGAGGACATCGCCGCGAAAGCCGTGGTGCTGGCCTGCGGCGGCTTCGAGGCCGACCCCGAGATGCGGGTGCGCTATTACGGCCCGGGCTGGGAGATGGCGCGCGTGCGCGGCACCCGGCACAACACCGGCGATGGCATCAAGGCGGCGCTCGAGATCGGCGCTGCGGCGTTCGGTGGATGGTCCACCTGCCATGCCGTGCAGTGGGACCTGAGCGCGCCACCGTTCGGCGATCGCGTCGTGCTCGACAACTACCAGAAGCACTCATACCCGATCGGCATCATGGTGAATGTCGATGGCGAGCGCTTCGTCGATGAAGGTGCCGACTACCGCAACTACACCTATGCGAAGTATGGCCGCGAGGTGATGAAGCAGCCGCAGCGCATGGCGGTGCAGGTCTTCGACAACAAGACGAACCACATGACGCGCGACGAATACCGCATCCGCCAGGTGACGAAGGCCGAGGCGAATACGCTGGAAGAGCTGGCGCAAAAGCTGGAGATCAGCCCGTCGGGATTGGTGAAGACGGTCAAGGAATTCAACGCTGCGTGCCAGCCGGGCGAGTACAATCCGGCGATCCTGGACGGCAAGTCCACCAAGGGTATCACGCCGCCGAAATCCAACTGGGCGCTGCCGATCGACGAACCGCCGTTCCACGGCTACGCGGTGACCTGCGGCATCACGTTCAGCTTCGGTGGGTTGAAGATCACCACGGACGGCGAGGTGGAGGACACCACCGGCCGCGTGATCCCCGGCCTGTTCGCCGGCGGCGAGCTGGTGGGCGGCATCTTCTACCAGAACTACCTGGGCGGCGCGGGGCTGATGTCCGGTTCGGTGTTCGGACGGATTGCCGGGCGGTCGGCGGGCAAGCACGTAAAGGCGTAGACGGCGTCATGGTCGTGGCCGGGCTTTCCCCGGCCACGACGAACGCTATCCCTGCGGCCGGGTGCCCATGATCCGCTCGAACCGCTCGCAATAGGCCGACCAGACCTCGGGATTGATCAGCCGCGGCGGACGCTTGCCGTCCAGGATGTCGATCAACTGCTCCGCCGCGAACCGCGCCATGTTGTCGCGCGACTCGACCGTCGCACCCGCGGTGTGCGGACTGACCAGCACGTTGTCGAACGCCATCAGCCGATGATCGTGCGGCGGCGGTTCGTCTTCCCAGACATCCAGCCCGGCACCGGCGATTTGCTTCTTCTCCAGCGCATCGGCCAGCGCATCCTCGTTATGGATCCCGCCGCGCGCCGTGGTGACGAAATACGCATGCTTCTGCATCAGCGCGAACGCCCGCGCATCCATCATGTTCTTGGTTTCTCTGGTGTACGGCGCGTTGACCGACACGTAATCCGCCTGGCGCAGCATGTCGTCCAGCGTCTCGACCTTTTCCGCCCCCTTGGCGGCGATCTGCTCGCGCGTCAGATACGGGTCGTACGCCAGGACACGCATGCGGAACAGGCCCTTGCACAGCTCCGCCAACCGGCCGCCGACATTGCCGATGCCGATGATGCCAATCGTCTTGTCCAGCAGCTCCGTGCCGATGAACGCATTGCGGGGAATGTCGGGGGCGCGGCGCATCCGGCGATCGACCTCGATGATCCGCTTCGACAGCGTCAGCAGCATCGCCAGGGCGTGCTCCGCCACCGCCTCCTTGTTGCCGCCCGACTGGTTCACCACGATGATGCCCTGTCGCGTGCAGGCATCCACATCGATCGTGTCGTAGCCCGCGCCGTTCGACGACACCGCCACCAGATTGGGCGTTTTCGCCAGTAGCGCGTCGGTGACCTGAAGGTGCTTGCCGATCACCTGCCGCGATGCGCCGATCTGGTAGGCATGCGCCTGCGACAGGACCGGTTCGGCTTCCGCATCCGGCGTCTCGTTCTCCAGTTTGTCGAGCTGGATGTCGGGTCGCTTGGCCAGGATCTCGGCAAACACCGGTCCTGACAGGTACTTCACGTAGAATACGCGTTTTGCGTTGGGCGCCATGGTTGGACGTCTCCCGGGTTTATCAGGTCAGGTTTTGGCAGAAACGTTGGATGCGGCGACAGGCCTCGCGCAGGACCTCGGTGTCGGTCGCGAAGCTGATCCGCAGATGATTGGGGCACATGAACACCGTGCCATGCACCGCCGCCACGCCTTCCTCCTCCAGCAATGCGGTGACAAACGTCAGGTCGTCGATGATGCGCGTGCCGCCGCGCGTGGTCTTGCCCAGGCAACCGGCCATCGACGGAAACACGTAGAACGTCGCATCCGGCTTGCGGCACGTGATGCCGGGTGCACCATTCAGCATGTCCACCAGCATGTCGCGCCGCTCGCGGAACACGCGCAGCATGTCGTTGATGAAATCCTCCGGTCCGCTCAGCGCCGTCAGTGCCGCGGCCTGGCTGACGGACGATGTGTTGGAGGTAGACTGGCTCTGCAACTTGTCCATCGCCTTGATCAGCGGCAACGGCGCACCGGCGAAACCGATCCGCCATCCGGTCATCGCGTAACTCTTGGAGCAGCCGTTCATCGTGACGGTGCGTTGCTTCAGCCGGGGCTCGACCTGCACGATGGTCGCCGGCTTCTCGCCGTCATAGGCGAGCTTCTCGTAGATATCGTCGGTCAGCACCCAGACCTCCGGATGCCGCAGCAGCACGTCGCACAGCGGCCGCAGGTCGGCCGCGGAATATGCGGCGCCTGTGGGATTGCACGGATTGTTCAGGATGAACCAGCGGGTGCGCGGCGTGATCGCTGCCTCGAAGTCCTCAGCACGCAATTTGAACCCATGGTTCTCGCTGCACGCCACGAACACCGGCGTCCCCGAAGCAAGCGCAACGATATCGGGATAGCTGACCCAGCACGGCGTGGGAATGATCGCTTCATCGCCGGCATTCAGCGTTGCCAGCATGGCGTTGAACATTACCTGCTTGGCGCCGGTGCTGATGATGATCTCCTCCGGCCGGTACTCGATCCCCGAATCACGGCGGAACTTGTCCGCCACCGCCTGACGCAATCCGGGCGTGCCGGCGACATCGGTGTATTTGGTCTCGCCTGCCTCGATGGCGCGGATCGCCGCCTGCTTTACGTGCTGCGGCGTATCGAAATCCGGTTCGCCGGAGGATACGCCGAGCACATCGCGGCCTTCGCGTTTCAGCGCCGCCACCTTTTGCCGCACGGCAATCGTCTGGCTGGGGCTGATACGATCGAGGCGGCCGGCGATGAGTTTCATGCCAGGAGCCTAGCTTCGGGTTGCGCATCGCGGCAACCAGCCGCATCGTTCCCGCCATGTACGAACCATTGTCCGATCGCGCCGGACCGCCCGCGGTCTACGTCAACAGCGCGCCGCCGCCGCCACCGACGCAGAAGTTCGAAGGCCAGAGGCATGTCGCGGTCGCGGTGATCGGTGCCGGCTTTACCGGGCTTTCCACTGCGCTGCATCTTGCTGAAACGGGTATTGATGTCGCGGTCCTGGAGGCGAACGACATTGGCTGGGGTGCCTCGGGCCGCGCGTTCGGCCAGGTGGTGCCCTACCTGAAGCCGGGCCAGGAGGCGATCCTGCAACACTTTGGACCGGAGCGCGGCGAACGCATCATCCAAGCCGTCGCCGCCGGCCCCGACCTGGTGTTCGAACTGATATTCCGCCACAAGATCGAATGCTGGGCGATCCGCTCCGGCCTGATCTTCGGCGCGCATTCCGCCTCCGGCCGCCGCGACCTGGAACGCCGCACGCAATTCTGGCAGCAGCGCAAAGCGCCGGTGGAGATGCTGGAAGGCGCACGCTGCGCCGAGGCGATCGGCTCGAAGCTGTACCAGGCGGCGTCGCTCGACCGGCGCGGCGGCAACATCAATCCGTTCGCCTATGCGCGCGGCCTGGCCAACGCCGCGGTCGCCGCCGGTGCCACCATCCATGCGCAAACCCGCGTGCGCAAACTTGCGCGGCGCGATGGGCGCTGGGCGATCGATGTGGGCAGCGGCCTGACCGCAGACAATGTGGTGATCGCCACCAACGCCTATACCGGCGATCTGTGGTCCGGCCTGCGCGAGAGCGTCGTTCCGATGCGCGGCCACGGCTTCGTCACCGAACCGCTGTCGGACAATGTCCGCCATACCATACTGCCCGAGCGGCAGTCGCTGACCGATACAAGGCAGCTCTATTCCGGCGTTCGGATGCTGCCGGATGGGCGGCTGCATGCCAGCGCACATGGCCCGAGTTTCGGTGTCGAGCCAAAGCCGGATTGGCGACGCGTCGATGCGCGCATCAGGCGGCTATATCCGCAGCTTGGCACGGTGAAATGGCAGCAGGGCTGGAGCGGTTGGGTCGCCATGACCACCGACCATTTCCCGCGCCTGCACGAGTTGGCACCCGGATTGTTCGCTGGCCTGGGCTACAACGGACGCGGCATCGCCGCAGCCACGATGATGGGCCGCGACCTCGCCGCCCTGGTGCGCGGCGCGCGCGACGATGCCACGGTGTTCCCGGTGCAGCCGTTGCGGCCGCTCGCCTGGCACCATATCGCGCCGACGCTGATCCGGGGCCTGGTGCAGACCTACCGCGTGCGCGACATGGTGAATGAGTTCCGGCTGCGTGGCGAAGCAGGAAAGAATGTCCAACCGCAGACGAAGGTAGTTGAACACTGATGGACCCGGACGCTACGCCGCAGGGTGGCCAGGCTTTGCAGCAGGGGAACCGATCCTAAAACCAAGTGTCACAATGCTTGACCCCTGGCTGCCATTGCCTCCAGCGTCAGGCCCTGTCCCGGCCATCGGCCGAGGCAGAGTGCCGGTTGCGATGGCCGGGACAAGCCCGGCCATGACGGTTGGGTGGCGGATGCGAGAGGTTTGTGGGCTTGTTCCGGCCATGAGTGAGAAAGGTTGGAGGGAACATGGACGTTGCAGACAAGGTAGTGCTGATCACCGGCGCGGCCCGTGGGTTGGGATTTGAATATGCCCGCAGTTTGGGTGAGGCCGGCGCGCGCATCGTCGCCGGCGACGTCGCGGATTGCACCGAAGCAGTCGCAGCTGCCGGCGCCGACGCGATCGGCGTCAGGCTCGACGTCGCCGACATTGCGTCGGCCGATTCGATGGTGGAACTTGCGATGGAGCGATTCGGGCGCATCGACGCACTGATCAACAACGCCGCGCTCTATGGCGCGCTGCGTGGCGGCCGGTTCAACCAGATCGCAGAATCCGACTGGGATGCGGCTATGGCAGTCAACGTCAAGGGTATCTGGAACTGCTGCAAGGCCGTGGTGCCCGCGATGCGCCAGTCCGGCGGCGGTTCCATCATCAACGTCGCATCACTGGCGGCGACCTACGGCATGCCGTACGCGCTGCACTACACCACGTCGAAGGCCGCGGTGATCGGCTTGACGCGCGGCCTGGCGCGCGAGCTTGGTCGCGACAATATCAGGGTGAATGCGCTGGCGCCCAGCGCGGTGATGACAGAGGGCACAGCGGAATTTCTTGGCGACAAGCTCGATCGCGGGCTGGAAGTGATCCGCGCCGGCCAATCGATTCAGCGCACTCTGGAGCCCGCGGACCTCACCGGCACGGTGGCGTGGCTGATTTCTGACGGAAGTCGTTTCGTGACCGGTCAGACCATTGCGGTGGATGGCGGGACAGTCATGCTCTGAACGGCACTGGCAAGCTGCAAGGGCTGCCGGTAGATTGCCTGCAATAGTGGGTTGCAGGGGAAACGTTCATGCGTAGGACCAAAATATCGCGTCGCGCCGTGATGTCCGGGCTTGCCGCCAGCCCGGCGGCGATGGAATTCCTGCGCAGTGCTGTGGCAGAAGCGCAGACCAGCTTGTCGCAATCGGGCCTGGTGGGTGAAATCCAGGGCCCGACGATGATCACCGATCCGGCGAAGTGGCCGAAGAAGTTCGCTGAGGCGCCGATGCTGGCGGAGTGGGTGACGGCCGGAAAACTGCCGCCGGTGGAGCAACGCGTTCCGGCCGAACCGCTGGTATGGCAGCCGCTGAACGAGGTCGGCAAATACGGCGGCACGTGGCGGCGTGCGTTCACCGGGCCAGCGGATGGTGAGAACGGCAACCGCATCCAGTCGTCCGACAAGCCGCTGCACTGGAGCGCGGACGGCAGCAAGATCGTGCCCTGCGTGGCCAAGGGCTACGACCTCGGCGATGACGGCAAGAGCTACACGTTGCATTTACGCAAGGGCATGAAGTGGTCCGACGGCTCGCCGTTTACTGCCGATGACTTCATGTTCTGGTTCGAGGACATCTACGGCAATCCGGAAATTGTTCCGACGCCGACGCCGGAAATGCGTCCCGGCGGCAAGCCCGGCCGCATGGTCAAGGTGGACGAGACCACGGTGCGCTGGGAATGGGAGGTGCCATATTTCCTGTTCGAGGACATCATGGCAGGCGACACCGCGATGGGCGGCGGACAGGCTGTGCGCCAGGCGGCGAAGGTGAGTTTCGGTGCGTATTCGCCCGGGCACTATCTCAAGCAGTTCCTGCCGAAGTACTCGTCGGTCGAGGCGGTGAACGCGCGCGCCAAGCAGGAGGGATTCGAGAACTGGGTGCAGATGCTGCACTTCAAGAAGGACTGGGAGCTGAACCCCGATCTGCCGGTGCTCGGTCCGTGGCGCAGCGTGCGGCCGATCAACAATCCGATCTGGCTTCTGGAGCGGAACCCCTATTACTACGCGGTCGACTCGGCCGGCAACCAGTTGCCCTATTTCGACAGGGTGCAGTTCACGCTTGCGGAAAACCTGGAGGTGATCAACCTGAGGGCGATGGCAGGCGAATACGACGAACAGGAACGCCACATCGATCTCGGCAAGCTGCCGGTGCTGCTCGATAACCAGGAGAAGGGCAACTACAAG
>DATAPW010000207.1:0-4379 GCA_036265005.1 Acetobacteraceae bacterium
CCTCGAACACACCATTCCTCGATGTCGCCAGATTGCTTCCTCTCGCTTCCAGATTTGTCTCGGTTGGGTATCTGCCTTGGAAGGCTACCCCAACTGCTGGAATCGATATGAAGATTCTACTGCGAGACGAACAGTCCGGCCTGCTTACGGCGTTATTTCGATGGCAGCCTGGCGCCGTGTTGCCGTTACACGAACACGTTGAGATCGAACAGACCTTTGTATTGGAAGGCAGCATCGTGGACGAAGAGGGAGAGGTGTGTGCCGGCGATTACGTTTGGCGTCCACGTGGCAATAGGCACGTCGCTCGCGCGCCAAATGGAGCTCTCGTCCTCTCGTTTTTCCTAAAACCCAACAGATTTCTTGAAGGCGAACTCGTCGGACAGGAGTTGAAGTAGGTGCTAGTCGAATTGATCTCTCTCTCGCCCTGCGCAGCCCTGGCAAACTTTCCCTACGCGTCGTAGGGCATGGCAGCGTGCGGCACTTTGCGCGAACTTTCCTTAGTAGCAAGAGCGGACGTTTAACTGAGTTCGGCCAATAAGAGACATCGGGAGGAAACATTGACCAAGCTTCATTTGCCGCGCCGCGCCGTTCTGGCGGCTGTTCCAGCACTCGTCGCGGCACCCTATGTGACGCGCGCGCAAGGCAAGCCCGAGAAGGCTAAGGTGGTCCTGGCCGCCGGTGGCAAATCTGCCCTCTATTTCCTGCCTCTCACGATCGCGGAGAGGAAGGGCTTCTTCAGGGACGCCGGCCTCAACGTCGAAATCAACGATTTCCTCGGTGGCTCGAAGGCGCTCGAAGCCCTGATGGGCGGCAGCGCCGACGTGACGTCGGGCGCCTACGAACACACGATCCGCATGCAGCAGCGCGGCCAGGCCATCAAGGGCTTCGTGCTGATGGGCCGCGGCATGCAGGTCGCAATTGGCTTGCGCAAGGAAATCGCTGCCAGAGTGAAGGGTCCGGCCGACATCAAGGGCATGAAGTTCGGCGTGACTGCCCCGGGCTCGGCCACGCAGATGCTGCTGACTGGCTGGGCAGCCAAGGGCGGCCTCAAGGCAACCGATTTTTCGGTGATCGGCGTCGGCGCCGGCGCCTCGGTCGTGGCCGCGATCGAGAACAAATCGGTCGACGGCATCTCGCAGACCGATCCGGCGCTCACCATCCTGCAGGACAAGGGCGAGATCCAGATCGTGGTCGACACGCGCACCGCGAAGGGCAACCAGGACGTGTTCGGCGGCGCCTTTCCGGCGGCCTGCCTCTATGCCCAGCCGGGCTTTCTCGACAAGAACCCGAACACCGCGCAGGGGCTCGCCACGGCGATTGTGCGCGCCGACGAATGGCTGAAGACCGCCTCGCCGGCCGACGTTGCCAGGACAGTGCCGAAGGAATACCTGCTGGGTGACCAGCCGATCTATGAGAAGTCTTTCACGGGCGTCCGCGAGACGATCTCGCCGGACGGCATGATGCCGGCGGGCGCGCAGGAGAACTGCCTCAAGTTCCTGCTCTCGGCCGATCCCAAGCTCGCAGCGGACAAGGCCAAGATCGAGCTCGAGGACACCTGGACCAACGAATTCGCGTTGAAGGCCAAGAAGCACGCGTAGGCCGAGGTCACTGTCGCAATGAATGGGGCGATCAACGACGCTCCAGCGCTGGCGCTGGAAGACATCACCTGCCGCTTCGCCGCCCGTGAGGGCGGCGCTGCCTATACGGCGGTGTCGCACGCCACCCTGACGGTGCGGGCGGGCGAGTTCGTCTCGGTTGTGGGCCCGACCGGCTGCGGCAAGTCGACGTTGCTCAACGTGGCGGCGGGCCTGCTCGGTCCGTCGTCCGGCACGATCAAGGTATTCGGCGAGCCGTTGCGGGCATCGGCCGGTGTCAACGAGCGCGCCGGCTACATGTTCCAGGCCGACGCGCTGATGCCGTGGCGCACCGGGCTCGACAATGTCATCGCCGGGCTGGAGTTCCGCGGCATGTCGCGCGCGAAGGCGATGGCGCAGGGCGAGGACTGGCTGCGCCGCGTCGGGCTGGCGGGCTTCGGCGATCGCTACCCGCACCAGATGTCGGGCGGCATGCGCAAGCGCCTGGCGCTGGCGCAGACCCTGATCCTGAGCCCCGACATCCTGCTGATGGACGAGCCGTTCTCGGCGCTCGACGTGCAGACGCGCCAGCTGATGGAGAACGAGCTGCTGGCGCTGTGGGCCGCCGACAGGAAGTCGGTGCTGTTCATCACCCACGACCTCGAGGAGGCGATCGCGCTTTCCGACCGCGTCGTGGTGCTGTCGGCGGGGCCGGGCACGCGGCCGATCGGCGATTTCAAGATCGATTTGCCGCGGCCGCGCGACGTCTCGGAGATCCGCATGGCGCCGGCTTTCGTGGCGCTGCACAAGGAGATCTGGGGCGCCATGAAGGAAGAGGTGCTGAAGGCCTATCAGCGCCAGAAGGCGGCGTGACATGAGGCTGCGCGTCCTGCAATTCGCGGTCCTCGCCGTGCTCATCCTGCTGTGGCACCTCTTCACCGCACCCGGCCTGCTGCCGAACTTCTATTTCGAGCAGGACAACCGCGCCGCCTTTTTCTTCGGCGAGCCGGTCAAGGTGTTCTGGGTGATGGTCGACTGGTTCACCTCCTTCGAGATCTTCCAGCATCTCGGCGTCACCCTGCTCGAGACGGTGCTGGGCTTCGTGATCGGCGCGGCTGCGGGTCTCGGCATCGGCCTGTGGCTGGCGCTGGCCGACACCGCCTCGGCGGTGATGGAGCCCTACATCAAGGGCCTGAACTCGATGCCGCGCGTGGTGCTGGCGCCGATCTTCGCGGTGTGGTTCGGCCTCGGCATCTGGTCGAAGGTGGCGCTCGGCGTCACGCTGGTCTTCTTCGTGGTGTTCTTCAACGTCTACCAGGGCGTGCGCGAGGTGAGCCCGGTGCTGCTCGCCAATGCGCGCATGCTGGGCGCGAGCCGCAGCCAGCTCCTACGCTCGATCTACCTGCCGTCGGCCATGAGCTGGGTGTTCGCGAGCCTGCACAACGCTGTCGGCCTCGCCTTCGTCGGCGCCGTGGTCGGCGAGTATCTCGGCTCCTCGCAGGGCGTCGGCTACCTCATCCTCCAGGCCGAGGGCACGTTCGACATCAACACCGTGTTCGCGGGCATCGTCGTGCTGACGGCCTTCGCGCTGGTCCTCGACGCCGTCGTGGGCGCTATCGAACGCCGCTTGATGACCTGGCAGCCCAAGGCGGGCGAGACCGAAACATCTAGTCTAGGCGCCGGTGAAGCGCGCGGCCGCTTCTCCAGGAAATGGGCGACGTCGGTCCGGAACGAGAGTTACAACTCGAGGTTGTCCTGCAGCGTGTCCCGCAGGCGCTCATTGTGGAGACGGCTCTCGCCTCCTTCCTTTCGCCGGATGCTTCCGAACGGCTGGAAGGGGCGCTGGGCCGTCGACTGGTAAAGGGACAAACGCTGGCTGACGAGATTTCCCAAGAGATTGCACCACACGTTGAAACCACCAATCAGACGGGTGACCTGACCTGAAGCGGTACCGTCGTCTGCCAGCATTTCTACGCTGGACACTACACCCCCGTCGATCTTGTTGCCTCGTCCCGGTCTCTCGTTTTTTTAGTCGACCCCAATCCACGGCCGCATCGCGGTCATTCAGGCGGGGTGCGCATGACGGTTTATTCCTTCCAGGCTGAGGTCGTCTCTCGCGGCGCCCGAATGCTGCGTACGGCCCTCGGACCGGCGATCGTGGCTTGGCTCGACGATCCTTCCGTCGTCGAGGTGATGCTGAACCCAGACGGCCAGCTCTGGGTCGACCGGTTGACGACGGGCCTTGCCGAAACCGGCGAGCGTCTCACCACCGCCGACGGCGAGCGCATCGTGCGGCTCGTCGCGCACGATGGGCGATGATGCTGCTCTCGTTGCGATTGTTGCGCACGTAGATCTGCCAGAGGTCGGGATGTCGTCGCGGTTCGCCGCCTCGCCCTGCACGTTGACCTGCCAGGTGCGGCCCAGCATGTTGACGTAGATGCCGCCGAGCGCGGCCTCCAGCGCGGTGAAGACGTCGCTCATGTTAAGGCCGAGCGCCTGCCCCTTACCCCGATCGATATCGAGAAAGACCATCGGATTGGAGGCGGTGTAGGTCGAGAATACCCTGGCCAGCGACCGATCGCGGCTTGCGGCGCCGATCACGCCGCTCATGACGTTGTTGACGTCGGCCGGCGCCTGACCTTCCAGCGCCTCCAGCATGTACTCGAAGCTACCGCTGGTCGACAGACCGATGATTGCGGGAAGGTTGAAGGCCACGATCCTGGCCTCGCGCACGGCCGCTCCCTCGGCGGTCACCTTGCGCATCAACGCCTGCGCCGAATCGGCCGCGGCGGGCCGATCCGCAAA
>DATAPW010000208.1:0-13327 GCA_036265005.1 Acetobacteraceae bacterium
CGTCTGACGAATAACGGCAAGCCGCGCATGAAGTGTATGACTGGATGTATGCCGAATCCGGCATTCTTGAGAAACTATCAAGGGATTCAAAATCATGACGCCATAACATGGCGGAGAGGGAGGGATTCGAACCCTCGGTACCCCGCAAAGGGTACAACGGTTTTCGAGACCGCCCCGATCGACCGCTCCGGCACCTCTCCGTCGGCGCTCCGCCCGCAGCCAGAACGTAGCGCCTTATAGGAGCGGCGGTCAGGCATCGCAACAGAGTGCCGCCCCCGCCGACCAGCGGCGCACGGCCAGGCCAAAATCGCTAAGATTCCAGCCCATAATAGTTGAAACTTCCATTTCGACCCACCCACAGGCGATATTTGCGCCTTTTTCGCCAGCTTCTTGCATATCGCTGAAATATCCATCTCCTATAGGGCCACGCCCGACCAGGAGCCCGACCGTGACCCGCATCCATGTCCTGCACGAGAATTCCGCCTGGCTGCCGCCGCTCGCCCAGGCCTTCGATCAGCGACGCCTGCCCTGGACCGAGTGGTTCCTCGATGCCGGCACGTTCGACCTCGCAGCCCCGCCGCCGCAGGGCGTGTTCTACAACCGCATGAGTGCCTCGTCGCACACGCGCGACCACCGGTTCTCCGCGGAGCTGACCGCCGCCGTGCTTGCCTGGCTCACACGCTGGGGCCGGCGGGTGGTGAACGGTCCCGGCGCGCTCGACCTGGAGATCAGCAAGGCCCGCCAGTACGCCGCGCTGGAAGCCCACGGCATCGCCACGCCGCGCACCGTCCTGGTGGCCGGACGCGACCATGTCCTCGCCGCGGCACAACGGCACTTCGTCAACCAACCGGTCATCCTGAAGCCGAACCGCGGCGGCAAGGGTCTTGGTGTGCAATTGTTCCAGTCCAGCGAAAGCCTCGCAGCCTACCTCGCCGGCGATGCCTACGAGACGCCGGTGGACGGGCTGCAGCTATTGCAGGAATACGTCCGCGCGTTGCGCCCGTTCATCACCCGCGCCGAGTTCGTCGGTGGCCGGTTCCTCTACGCGGTCGAGGTGGACACCAGCGACGGGTTCGAACTCTGCCCGGCCGATGCCTGCGCCGTCGGCGATGCGAGCTGCCCGGTGGGCGAAGCGCCGCGGGAAAAGTTCAGCATCATCGACGGCATTCCGGACACGCTGCGAGTAAGGTTGGAACGCTTCCTGTCCACCACTGCCGTCGAGGTTGCCGGTATCGAATTCATCACCGACACCGAGGGCCGCACGTTGGTGTACGACGTCAACACCAACACCAACTACAACCCGGACGCGGAGGCGCGGGCCGGTCGCACCGGTACCGGGCGATCCGGTCCCGGCGCCATCGCCGAGTTCCTCGGCAGCGAACTGGCCCGCCAGCGCGCAGCGGCCTGACGCGGCGGTGATGGGTTAAGCGCAGCGAAGCCCGTCATCCCGCACAGCCTACCGCGGCAATGCGCGGTGCGCGCCCCATGCGGCCGCGACGGCGATCGCACCCGCCACCACGCACGCCACCACGGGGGCGGCGCGGCCGGCAACCCGCAGCCGCGCCGCCACGTGCGGGACCAGCCAGAGCGCCAGCAAAGGCGACAAGGCGGCCACGTCGATCGATCCCACCCCGAGCCGCGTGAAGCGTCCGATCGCGATCACCGCCAGGCTGCCGACGGCGGCAGTGTCGGCAGCGACAGGCAGCGCCACCGGTCCTGGCATCGCCGGCAGCGCCAACATCGCCACTGCGGCCAGCGCCGGCACCAGCGCCAGCAGCGCCCAGACCGGGGGTGCCGCCACGACATGCAGCGAGGCCGCCATCGTCAGACCGGCAAGCGCGAGGCGCAGCGGTTCCAGCATGCTCGCAGCCAGGAGGCGAGCGAACAGCAGGACCGCCGCCGCAACGCCCAGCGCGATCGGCCAGTCCGCTCGCAACCCGGCCAGATGCATCGGCGCGCCTGAGAGCCACCAGCCCGCGAAGGCGGCCGCCAGCAGCATGCCGATCGATGCACCGCGGCCCGGACCGAGGCGGGCACACAGCAATCCAATGAGCAGCATCGCGCTGGCCAGCGGCGTCAGATCGTCCACCGACAGGTGAGGTGACGTCATCCACAGCCGGCCGCTGATCGCATACCAGCCGGCGAGCACGCCGGCGCCCCCCGCCGCGGCCGCCACCAGCCCGATGCGCAGGAAGCGTCCTGCAAGGGCCAGCGCCAGTGCAACTGCGAACGCAATCAGCGGGCCGCGGAACTCAGGCCCGTAGGCGAGCAGAGTCGCGTTGCCCAATTCGAAATGGATCGGCATGCGCCTGGGTGACGCGACGCGCGATGTGCGTCAAGCTGACCGACGCCACTGCCATGACGAGGTCGAATACGTGGGTGAGCGGAGACTGCCGGTGCGCGTTTGGGATGCGCCGACGCGCCTGTTCCACTGGGCCATCGTCGTACTGCTCTGCATCAGTTGGCTGACCGAATCGCGCGGCTGGATGGCGCTGCATTTCCTGGCCGGCTACAGCGTCATTGCATTGCTGCTGTTCCGCGTTTCCTGGGGCTTCGTCGGCAGCGACACCGCGCGATTCAGGCACTTCGTCAAAAGCCCGCTGGCAGCGTTGCAGCACCTGGCGCTGTTGCACCGGCGTGAGCCGGACACCGAGATCGGCCATAACGCGGCCGGCGGCTGGATGGTGCTGCTGATGCTGGTGCTGCTGGTTGTCCAGGTGACGACGGGATTATTCGCCAACGACGATGCCGACACCGAGGGACCGCTGTTCAACTATGTCAGCAAGGCAACCAGCGACTGGCTGTCGCATATCCACGCGGTGAATTTCACCCTGCTGCAGATCGCTGTCGTCGCGCATATTGCTGCAATCATCGTCTATGCAGCGATCAAGCGCCACGACCTGGTGCGGCCGATGATCACCGGTCGCAAGCTGCTGCCGGACGCGATGCCGCCGCCCGCGATGGTGCACCCATGGCGCGCGCTGGTGGTGTTCGCGATTGCGGCCGGCGCGGTGGCGCTGGCGGTTAGCCGGCTGTAACGGTGGTTATCGCTGTCGGGCGGAACAGCGCATCGCACGAATACAGGCACCGACAGCTCCGACGGCTTCACCCGGCCAGGTGGGCGACGAAGCGCTGGCGGCGCCATTGCATCAGGCGCCAGGCGGCTTTCGCGGACATGTCGGACAATCGTCCGCGCGGCGGCAAACCGACTGCCTTGAAGATCATGCCCATGCCGCGCTCGATGTGGTGGAAGCGATAGTACCCCATCGCGCCGGCCATGTAGGCGGCGGTGCAGCGGCCATGCGCATATGCCTGCTCCGCCGGCTCGTTGCCGCAGTGCCAGGCGTAAGCCAACTCGTCGTCCTCGCTTTCGGTGATGCGACCGGCGGCGATCCGCAGCCGTCGCAGCAGGCCGATGTTCTCGCGCGCCAGGTAGCGACGCATGTGGTCGTAGAACAGCTTGAAGTGCCGGTACTCATCGGCGGCGATGTGGCGGCAGATCTGTTGCAGCACCGGCTCGCGCGTCGCTTCGGCCAGGGCGGTGTAGTAGCTGGACGTGCCGGTCTCCACCATGCAGCGCGCGATCAGCTCGCCAGTGCGTGAGCCGCGGATCGAGGCTTGGGCATTCAGCGGCAATTGGTAGCCGGCCTTGTAACGGGCGAACGCGGTTGCATAGTCCCAGGCCGGGTCGGCGAGCATCGCCCATCGGCCCAGCGCGTCGCCGTGCTGCACTTCCTCCGCGGCCCAGTAATCCGCCGCCTGCTGGAACGCAGGATCGTCGCCGAACACCCGGTTGAGGTAGATGGCGTAGTCGGTGCCGTTCCGCTCCACCATCGCGGCGGCCTTGACCAGCGGGACGAGTTCAGGCTCCGCGTTGGCGGGGTCGAACCGCTCCCAGGCCACTTCGTCGATCCGCCAATGCTTCATGCCTGAGTCCGCACTGCCCGACGCAATTGATGCGAAATTGCCACCGATCGGTGGGATTCGGAAGGGCGACAGGCCGCCGATCGCGACCGATCACAAACAGGTGGTCGCGGGTGATCGCGATCTTGCCGATCTGCGGCGGGATCGAGGGCTATCTCGCCGGCGCCACCGCCCCGGGCTCACTCCTCGGGTTCGGTGGTGAACAGCAGGGGATAGCCCTTGCGGCGACCGGCATCCGTTGCGCTGGTCGCCTTGGCTTCCGCAACATCCTTGGTGAAGACGGCAACGACGCAGGCACCGCGCCGGTGGGCCGTCATCATGACGCGCAGCGCCTGGCTTTCGCTCATGCGAAATTCCGCCTTCAGGACGATGACGACGAATTCGCGCGGGGTGAAATCATCATTGACCAGGATGACCTTGTGCAAGCGCGGCCGCTCGACCTTGATCTCGTCCTTGATCTTGGGTTTGACGACGATATCAGCCATTCGTGGACGCCTTCATGGGACACGGCTCGGCGCATTGCGCCTTCACCAGGTCAATGACCGGACCGCAGCAGCATATCGCGCTCGCCCCGGACCCAAAAGGCCTGCCAGGCATCGCCGCTGCGGCTAACGCCCGGTCAGCAGCCCGTCCACCGCCTCGATCAGCGCCCGCGCCGACTGCGCGCGCTCCAGCGCCAGTTCCTCGGACGTGACGTCCGACGCATCGATCTCCGCCAGCGCTGCTTCCGCCGCGGCCAGCCGGCGCTCGCCTTCCTCGCGCGACAGTTCCGCGGTCGGCATCACCTCATTCGCCAGTACCGTGCAGCGTTCCGGCGTGACCTCGGCGAAACCGCCGTCGACGTACAACTGGTCGGTGACCTGTTCGCCGTCATACAGCGCGATCACGCCGCCGCGCAGCATGACGATCATCGGCGCGTGGCCCTCCAGCACGCCCATGTCGCCTTCGGATGCCGGAATGACCACCATGTCCACCGGGCGGGACAACAGCAGCCTGTCCGGGCTGACGATTTCCAGGTTCACCGGCATGGGTTGGTCGATCCTCGGTTACTCGACAAGGCAAGACGGGGGGTGGCCGGCCTTCGCCGACCAGGACGGCTGGGCTCAGGCGCTGGCCTTCAGGCTCTCGCCCTTCTTCACGGCGTCCTCGATCGTGCCGACCATGTAGAACGCCGCTTCCGGCAGGTGGTCGTACTCGCCGGCGCAGATCGCCTTGAAGCTGCGAATGGTGTCGGCCACCGGCACGAAGATGCCGGGAAAGCCGGTGAACACTTCGGCCACGTGGAACGGCTGCGACAGGAAGCGCTGGATTTTCCGCGCCCGCGCAACCACCAGCTTGTCCTCTTCCGACAACTCGTCCATGCCGAGAATGGCGATGATGTCCTGCAGCGACTTGTAGGTCTGCAGGATGCGCTGCGTCTCGCGCGCCACCTGGTAGTGCTCCTCGCCCACGACGCGCGGATCCAGCGAGCGCGACGTGGAGTCCAGCGGGTCCACCGCCGGATAGATCCCCAGTTCGGCGATCTGCCGCGACAGCACGGTGGTCGCGTCCAAATGCGCGAACGAGGTGGCCGGCGCCGGGTCGGTCAGGTCGTCGGCCGGCACGTAGATCGCCTGCACCGAGGTGATCGACCCCTTGTTGGTCGAGGTGATGCGCTCCTGCAGCGCGCCCATGTCGGTGGCCAGCGTCGGCTGGTAACCCACCGCCGACGGAATGCGGCCAAGCAGCGCCGACACTTCCGCGCCCGCCTGGGTGAAGCGGAAGATGTTGTCCACGAAGAACAGCACGTCCTGGCCTTCCTCGTCGCGGAAGTATTCCGCCATCGTCAGCCCGGACAGGCCGACACGGGCGCGTGCGCCCGGCGGCTCGTTCATCTGGCCGTACATCAGCGCGACCTTGGAGCCTTCGATGATCTTGTGGTGCTCGTCCATCCGGATCACGCCGGCGTCGATCATCTCGTGGTACAGGTCGTTGCCTTCGCGCGTGCGTTCGCCGACGCCGGCGAACACCGACACGCCGCCATGCGCCTTGGCGATGTTGTTGATCAGCTCCTGGATGATGACGGTCTTGCCGACGCCGGCGCCGCCGAACAGGCCGACCTTGCCGCCCTTCAGGTAGGGCGCCAGCAGATCGACCACCTTGATCCCGGTCACAAGGATCTCCGCCGTCGTCGCCTGTTCCTCGAAGGTCGGCGCATCGCGATGGATCGGATAGCGCTTGGTGGTGTTCACCGGACCCTGCTCGTCGATCGGCTCGCCGATGACGTTCAGGATGCGGCCCAGCGTCTCGGGGCCGACCGGCACGGTGATCGGCCCACCGGTATCGACAACCTCCTGGCCGCGCACGATGCCGTCCGTGCTGTCCATGGCGATGCAGCGCACCGTGCGCTCGCCGAGCTCCTGCGCGACTTCAAGCACCAGCGTTTGGTCGCCGAGTTTGGTGTGCAGCGCGTTCTGGATGAACGGCAGCTCGCCATCGAACTGCACGTCGATGACGGCGCCCATCACCTGGGTCACGCGGCCGACGATGTTGCTTGCCATCTTGCTGTATCCTTCGCGGTATCAAACGGCTTCGGCGCCGGAGATGATCTCGATCAGTTCCCTGGTGATATTCGCCTGGCGCGCGCGGTTGTAGTTCAGGGTCAGGCGCTTGATCATGTCGCCGGCGTTGCGCGTCGCGTTGTCCATCGCGGTCATCCGCGCGCCGTGCTCGCCGGCAGCGCTTTCAAGCAGCGCCCGATAGATCGCAATGGAAAGCGCCTGCGGCAGCAACCGCGCCAGGATGGTCTCTTCGTCCGGCTCGAACTCGTAGCTGCCGCCGCCCAGGTCGATTTCCTCACCCTCCGGCGGCGGCGGCGCGGGAATCAGCTGCTGCTCGGTGACGATTTGCGAGATCACCGAACGGAAGCGGTTGTAGATCAGGATGCAGGAATCGATCTCGCCGGCGTCCAGCATGGCGGTGATGCGGGTGCCGATCTCGGTGGCGTCGGTGAATTCAAGGCGCCGTTTGCCGGCGTAGGAGATGTCGCCGGTGATCCGGCTGGCGAGTTCGCGGCGCAGGTAGTCGCGCCCCTTGCGTCCCACCGCCAGGATCTTGACCGTCTTGCCTTCTGCCTCGAGCCGGCGGGCGAGGGTACGCGTGGCGCGACCGATGCTGGCATTGAACGCGCCAGCCAGCCCGCGGTCGGCGGTGACCGAGACCAGCAGGGTGGTCTGGTCCTTGCCGGTGCCGGCCAGCAGCGGCGGTGCATTCGGCATGTCGGATACCGATGCCGCCAGGGCGCGCAGCATACGCTCCATGCGTTCGGCGTAGGGCCGCGCCGCCTCGGCCTGCGCCTGGGCGCGGCGCAGCTTCGACGCCGACACCATCTTCATGGCGGAGGTGATCTTCTGCGTCGACTTCACGCTGGCAATGCGCGTGCGGAGCGCCTTCAGGCTGGGCATGGCCTACCCTCTCATCGCCATGACGCGTGCGGCTTCAACTGAAGCTCTTCGAGAAGTTGTCCAGGAAGGCGACCAGCTTCTTCTCGGTGTCCGGCTTCAGTTCCAGGTCGGTGCGGATCGTTTCCAGGATTGCCGGCTCGCGCGATTTCAGCTCCGCCAGCAATCCCGCCTCGAATGCGCCGACGCGGCCGACATCGACCTTGTCGAGATAGCCGCGCACGCCGGCGAAGATCGCCACCACCTGCTCCTCGACCGGCACCGGCTTGAACTGCGGCTGCTTCAACAGCTCGGTCAGCCGAGAACCGCGCGCCAGCAACTGCTGGGTCGATGCATCCAGGTCCGAGGCGAACTGCGCGAACGCCGCCATCTCGCGGTACTGCGCCAGCTCCAGCTTGATGCGGCCGGCGACCTGCTTCATCGCGCGCACCTGCGCCGCCGATCCCACGCGCGACACCGAGATGCCGACATTCACCGCCGGACGGATGCCGCGGAAGAACAGTTCGGTCTCCAGGAAGATCTGGCCGTCGGTGATCGAGATCACGTTGGTCGGGATGTAGGCGGACACGTCGCCGGCCTGCGTCTCGATGACCGGCAATGCGGTGAGCGAACCCAGCCCGTACTCCTCGTTCATCTTCGCCGCGCGTTCCAGCAGGCGCGAATGCAGGTAGAACACGTCGCCCGGATAGGCCTCGCGTCCGGGCGGCCGGCGCAGCAGCAGCGACATCTGGCGATACGCCACCGCCTGCTTCGACAGATCGTCGTAGAAGATCACCGCGTGGCGGCCGTTGTCGCGGAAGAACTCGCCCATGGTGCAGCCGGTATAGGGCGCCAGGAACTGCATCGGCGCCGGATCGGATGCGGTGGCGGCGACCACGATGGAGTATTCCAGCGCGCCGTATTCCTCCAGCGTCTGCACCAGCTGCGCGACGGTGGAGCGCTTCTGCCCGATGGCGACGTAGATGCAGTACAGCTTCTTGCTCTCGTCGCTGCCGGCGTTGACGGTCTTCTGGTTGATGATCGTGTCGATGATCACCGCGGTCTTGCCGGTCTGCCGGTCGCCGATGATCAGCTCGCGCTGGCCGCGGCCGATCGGGATCAGCGCATCGATCGCCTTCAGGCCGGTCTGCACCGGCTCATGCACCGACTTGCGCGGGATGATGCCTGGCGCCTTCACCTCGACTCGCTTGCGCTCCACGTTGGTCAGCGGCCCCTTGCCGTCGATCGGCGTGCCGAGACCGTCCACCACGCGGCCAAGCAGGCCGTTGCCCACCGGCACGTCGACGATGGAGCCGGTGCGGGCGACGGTATCGCCTTCGCGGATCTGCCTGTCGTCGCCGAAGATCACCACGCCGACGTTGTCGGTTTCCAGGTTCAGGGCCATGCCGCGCAGGCCGGCACCGGGGAACTCGACCATCTCGCCGGCCATGCAGTTCTGCAGGCCGAACACGCGGGCGATGCCGTCACCGACGGACAGCACCTGGCCGGTCTCGGCGACGTTGGCCTCGGTGTCGAACGCGGCGATCTGCTTCTTGAGGATCTCCGAGATCTCGGCTGGGCGGATCTCCATCAGGCGGCTCCCTTCATGGCGTACTGCAGGCGCTGCAGGCGGGATTTCAAGGATGTGTCGTAGAGGCGGGCGCCGATGCGCACGACGAGACCGCCGAGGATGTCGGGTTCCACCGACTCAAGGATATTGACGTTGCCGTAGCCGGCCTCGATCAGCCGGGCGCGCAGCTGCTGGCGCTGCACGTCGTTCAGCGGATGGGCGGAGGCGACATGCGCAGTGATGATGCCGCGACGCTGCGCCACCAGGGCGGCAAAGGCACGGACGATCTCGCGCAGGTTGCGCAGCCGGCGGTTGGCGGCCACCACGCCGACAAAGTCGCGCACCTGCTTGCCGAACCCCTCCTGCCCGAGCACCGCGAGGGCGGCCCGGGTTGCCTGGTTGACGTCGATCAGCGGGGATTCCAGCAGGCGCCGGAAGTCGGCGCTGGCGTCGATAAGCTGTCCCAGCCCCTCCATCTCGGCGACGACCGCGTCGAGCGCGTGCTGCTCGTCGGCAAGGGCATAGAGGGCGGCGGCATAGCGGTCGGTAAGGCCGCCGCCGGATGCAATCGTCGTAGCGCCTGAGGCCACGTGACGTTCCCTGTGCTTCGGGGCCGCGCTGAGGCGCGGGCGTGGATGGAAAACCGGCCTCTCCCACCTGCGCGGGGCGGGCTCGACCGGCGCGCGGCGTCTAGCATGGGGTTGGGGGCGTAGCAACACGGCGACGGGAGAGTTTCTGGCGGGAATGTAATGTGTGGGGGTCGGCCCGATGCGGGTGCGCGGATGGCCAAAGCGTTGCATTTACACTGGTCGGCCGACTGGTCTAATTTGCCGCGATGGAGCAGATGCCCGCTCAGGCTGTCACGTCCATCGGCGCCTACGACGCCAAGACCAGGCTGTCCGAACTGCTCGACCGCGTCGAGAAAGGCGAGCAGATCGTCATCACCCGGCACGGCAAGCCGATCGCGCGCCTGGTGCCGGAGGGCGGCCACGACAAGGCCGCAGCGCACGCCGCGGTCGCGCGCATCAGGGCATTGCGCGCCGAGCTTGCCGCGACGGGGGTGGACTTTTCGGATGCCGAAATCCGCGCACTCCGCGACGAAGGCCGCCGATAGGTCCCGATCGTGGTGGGTCTGGTGCTCGATGCGTCCGTCATGCTGGCTGCGGTATTGCAAGAGCACAACGCGGGCGCGGCGGCCGATCTGATCGATCGCGTTGCTGACGAACGCGCCGCGGTTCCCGGCCATTGGCATCTCGAGGTCGGCAACGGACTCCTGATGTCCGAGTGCCGCGGCGCCATCTCGGCAGTGCAGCGCACGGCTTTTATCGAGCAAATGGCGGCACTCCCGATCGAACCTGATGCGGAGACATCGGTCCGCGCCTGGCGGGACAGCATGCGATTCGCCGAGACCCATCGCCTCACGCTGTATGATGCCGCCTACCTGGAACTCAGCATCCGGCTGGCCCTGCCGCTTGCCACCTTCGACGCGGCCTTGCGGCGCGCCGCCGCGGCCGCCGGCGTGACCCTGTTGTGACGGAGTGTCGGCATGGCCCTCCGACCTGTTCACCGGCACCCGGCTGAAGGGGCGACATGGTGGGGCAGCCGGCGGGTTGGAGGCGGCTGGCGGGTCCGTGACGGGCTGGTGTGCGCCGGAGAGCCGCTACGCCATTGCCGAGCCGACGCAGTCGAGGAGACGCGGGGCGGAAAAGCGCCCGGCGCATCCCGCCGAATGGCGCCCCCTCACCCCGCCCGCAGGCGCTGAAGAACTCGCGCCGACCGCGGATGCTCGACGGCTTCCAGCGCATCCCGCACCGCGGTGCGGAGGTCTGGTGACGCTATCCGGCCGAGCATCACGACACATTCCTCGTCCGCGATCGGCCCGAGCGCTTCGATCACCGGCGCCGATGGCGCCTGGCGCAGGACCTGCTTGAGCAGGGGCAGGGCCTCCGTTCGGCCCATGCGCCCCAGGGCGCAGGCAGCACCGACGCCGACCTCACGATGCAGGTCGTCGAGCAGATCGATCAGTGTCGCGGCAATGCCAGGACCCGGCCGCGCCAGCTTGCACGCGTCGGCACGGATTGCCGGATCGGCGTGGCGCAGCAACGGCAGCACGATATCGGCCGCCAGGCGCGATCCGAGCCGCACGGCCGCGGCCACCGCATGGGGCAGCGTCGGCCCCTGCACCCAGCCTCGACCGATGGTCCGCTCGACGGCACGCGCCGCGTCCGATCCGCCGATGGCCGCCAGTGCATCCAGCGCGGCGATCTGTTCCGGCAGGGCACGCTGCGTGCCGAAGCCGGCGAAGCGGCGGCAATAATCCTCCAGCACCGGGACGGCGATGCCGAGCCGGCGGCGGCCGGCTTCCACCGCCAGAGCGCGGCCGTCCGTGACGCCGGAAGCCGGAATCGCCGCAAGCAACGCCGCGTCGTTCAACTCGGTCGGCACGAGCGGCGGCGGACCACCGGGGGGCGTCACGTGATGCGTCGCGGGCACCGGAGATCCGGCGAACAGGTCAAGCTGTCTATCCGGCATGAGCCATCGCCCCGTCGAATCGCAAATGCAGGTTCGGCTATTCGAGGCATCGCAACAGGCACCGTCAACCGGTGCCTATTGTTGAGGCGGAATATGCGGTGAACTGGCGACAAACAGGTCATCGGATGGCGGAACCCCGGCGAAGGCACTGGGTGATACAGGTTGGTACGGCCATTGCGTGCGACGTTGCCACCAGTCCAGGGGGAGACCGTCATGCCGACCACCATTGCCCGCCGCTCGGCGCTGCGCCTGGCCGGCGCCGCCATCGGCTCCGGCGCCGTCACCGGCTTTCCGACCATCTGGGCGCAGAACATCAAGACCGTGACGCTGCGCCAGTTCGGCACCGGCGTGTCCAACCTCAACGCCATCGCCGAGAAGGTGAAATCCGATCTCGGCTTCACCCTGCAGATGACCGCGCTCGACACCGATGCGGTGGTGCAGAAGGCGGTGACCCAGCCGAAATCCTACGACGTCGCCGACATCGAATACTTCTCGTGCAAGAAGGTGTTCCCGACCGGCGTGCTGCAGCCGATGGATACGCACAAGATCAAGAACTACGACAAGATCGTGCCGATCTTCATCACCGGCAAGCTGACGCCGGGTTCAACCATCGCGCAGGGCACCGCGCCACACACCGTGGGATTCGTCGAGAGCAGGACGTCCACGAAATTCGCGCCGCATCCGACCGAGTGGATGACGCTGATCCCCACCATCTACAACGCCGACACGCTGGGCATCCGGCCGGACCTGGTCGGGCGGCCGATCCGCAACTGGAAGGACCTGGTGGACCCGGCGTTCAAGGGCAAGGCGGCGATCCTCAGCATTCCCGGCATCGGCATCATGGACGCCGCGATGGTGATGGAATCGCTGGGCACGCTGAAATACGGCGACAAGGGCAACATGACGCGACCCGAAATAGACAAGACCGTGGCGTTCCTGATCGAGACCAAGAAGTCCGGCCAGTTCCGCGCATTCTGGAAGAGCTTCGACGAGAGCGTGAACCTGATGGCATCAGGCGAGGTGATCATCCAGTCGATGTGGTCGCCGGCGGTTGCGGCGGTGCGATCCAAGGGCATTGCGTGCACCTACCAGCCGCTGGCGGAAGGCTATCGTGCCTGGGGCGGTGGGTTGGGCATCGCCAAACATCTGTCCGGGCTGGAGCTCGATGCGGCGTATGAATACATCAACTGGTATCTGTCCGGCTGGGTCGGCGCATATCTCAACCGCCAGGGCTATTACAGCGCCGTGCTGGAGACCGCCAAGCAGAACATGAGTGCCGATGAATGGGCGTTCTGGATGGAAGGCAAGCCGGCCAAGGCCGACATCCTCAGCCCCGAGGGCAAGGTGATGGAGAAGGCCGGCGCGATCCGGGACGGCGGCTCGTTCGAGGAACGCATGGGGCATGTGGCGTGCTGGAACTCGGTGATGACCGAGGACCGCTACATGGTCCAGAAATGGAACGAGTTCATCGTGGCGTGAGGCTGCGCAACGGCTGGGCACTGTTGCAGGCGCTGCCGCTTGCCGCGGTGCTCGCCGTCTTCCTGGTGGTGCCGATGATCACGCTGATCGTGGTCAGCTTCTTCGACTATGACAGCGTGCAGATCATCCCGGGTTTCGTGCTGACCAATTACCGGGACGTGCTGTTCTCGGCCACCACGTGGTGGACCTATCTCGATACACTGAAGTTCACCGTGATGGTGTGGGCCATAACGTTGTTCGTCGGATTCTGGGTGGCGTATTTCCTGACGTTCGTCGTGCAGAGCCGTGCCTGGCAGATGACGTGGTTCCTGGTGTGCACGGTGCCATTCCTGACCTCCAACATCATCCGCATGATCTCCTGGGTGCCCTTCCTGGGGCGCAACGGGCTGCTGAATTCAGCGCT
>DATAPW010000209.1:0-22886 GCA_036265005.1 Acetobacteraceae bacterium
CGCCCAGGCGCCGGAGAGGGGGCACGGAACGTGGTGCACCGCCTTCTCTCCCGCGCCTGGGCGCGGGAGGGTTGGGGTGGGGGCCGCCAGTCAGCTTCACAGGACCGGCACCCCGTGCTGCTTCGCCTTGGCTTCCGGCTCGACGTGGATAGTGATCACCAGATGAGGCATGTCGGTCCGCAGTGTGTCCTCGACGCGGTCGCAGATCTCGTGCGACTCAGCCACCGTCATCGAGCCCGGGACAACCAGGTGGAATTCCAGGAAGGTCAGCTTGCCGGCATAGCGCATGCGCAGGTCATGCGCCTCGATGGCGCCGGCGGCGCTCTCGGCGACCAGTTCGCGAATGCGGTGCACCACCGCGGGTTCAGGTGCGGCATCCATCAGGCCGCCGACCGAGACAGAGATCATCGCCATGCCGGACCACAGCACGTAGACGCCGGTTGCCGCCGCCAGGATCGGGTCCAGCACCAGGTAGCCAGTCAGCACCACCAGGCCGACGCCGACGGCGATACCGACCGAGGTCACGACATCGGCCACCAGATGGCGGCCATCGGCGACCAGGGCCGGCGACCGCAGCCGTCGACCGTAGTGGATCAGCACCGCGGCCCATGCGCCGTTCAGCACCGTGGCGAGGCCGTTCAGCGCAATACCCTGCGCTGGCATGGCGAGCGGACGCAGGTCGCGCCAGGTATCCCAGGCATGCCGGAAGATCGACAGCGCCGCGATGACGATCAGCACGCCCTCGACCACTGCGGCGAAGAACTCCGCCTTGTCGTGGCCATAGGGATGATTGGCGTCAGGGGGAATCGCGGCGAAGTGCAGCGCGCCAAGTGCGATGATACTCGCCGCGACATTCACGATGCTTTCCAGCGCGTCGGAGTACAGCGCGGCACTGCCGGTGAGCCACCAGGCGGCACCCTTCATGGCAAACACCAGACAGCCGATTGCGATGCTGCCGGCGGCGATGCGCTCTCCTCGACTCACTGCCTGTCCCGTCCGCGGCCTCTGCCGATCGGACGGAGGTAGCAGACGGCAGACCTGTCAGCTAGCGCGCAGCCCGGAGGGCTCCGCTGTACGGTGATGCGCCTCGCGGATCGGGCGCAGCACGAACAGGGCGAGCACGACGACAAGCACGTTGGTACCGGCCGCCACCAGGAACACCGCCCCCCAACTGCCGGTCGCGCTCACCAGCAGGTTGGCGAACGGCACCAGGAACGCCGACGTGCCTTTCGCGGTGTACAGCAGCATCGCATTGGCAGTGGCGTATTTGGTGCCGAACAGATCGGTGCAGGTTGAGGGGAACAGCGAGAAGATTTCGCCCCAGGTGAAGAAGATCAGCGCGGCGCACAGCACGAACGCCCAGGGGCTGTTGCCGGCGACCGCCAGCAGCCAGTAGCTGAGCGCTCCCAGGCTGAACGCGATCGCCATGGTGTATTCACGGCCGATCCAGTCTGACACCGCGCCGAAGAACGGCCGTGCCAGGCCGTTCATGACATTGTCCACCACCAGCGCGACGCTCAGCGTGGTGGCGCCGAACAGCACCGCGGAGTTGGACACACCGAAATCCTTGGCGATCGGTGCAAGCTGCGCGGTGGCCATCAACCCGCTGCCGGACACCAGCACGAGCATGACATACAGCAGCCAGAACGCCGGCGACTTCAGCACCTCGGCACTGGTGTAGCTGCGGGCGGACTGCGGCACTTCGGCGCGCACCACAGCGGGCAGCACCGTGCCGGCTGTCGGGCCGCGCATGACCTGTGCGACGACCAGCAGGACTGCGCCCTGCAACAGGCCGAACCAGAAGAACGCGGAGGCGTAGCCATAGGTGCTGATGACCAGGCGGATCGGCACGACGGTCAGCGCCGCTCCGGCACCGAAGCCTGCCGCCGTGAGGCCCACTGCGAGGCCGCGGCGATCCGGGAACCACTTCACCGCGTTGCCCACGCATGTGGCGTAGATTGCGCCCGCACCGACGCCGGAGAGGCCGGCGCCCACATACAGCATTTCGAGCGACGTCGCGTACGCATTCAGCACCCACGCGACGCCAACCAGCACGCCACCGAACACGATCATCAAACGCGGGCCGCTCGCCGGCCCCAGTCGATCGACGATGTAGCCTTCGATCGGGGTGAGCCAGGTTTCGGTCGCGATGAAGATGCTGAACGCCACCTGAATCTGCGCAATGCTCCAGCCGTGCGCCTGATGCATTGGATCGACGAACAGCGTCCAGGCGTATTGCAGATTGGCAATCAGCACCATGCAGAGGACACCGAGCCAAAGCTGGAGCCATCTGTTGGTCGATGCGGCAGCCGAAGCGCGCCCGGACATTGTTAGCCTCCCCACAGTCACCTTGCATTGAGTCAAATTTTGTTATTGGCAAACGGTGCGTCTTTGGCAACGGTTTGCCGGGGATAACCAATCGGCCCAGAGTGGGCAACCAGATCTGTCAGGTCTTCTCGAAGTCGATCCGCTCGACCACTGGCAGGCCCTGAAGATAGCGACGCAGGCAATCGAGCCCCAACTCAACCGCGCCAAGCCGAACCCACTCCCGACCACCCAGAATCCGCGAACGCCGAAAGGCGATATCGCCCTCGGTCGCGATCGCGATCCAAATGGTGCCGCCGAGATCAATCCGATCCGCGCCCTCGTCAAGATCGATCAGTACCACGAGCGCGTGTGTCGCGCCAGTGTGTGCACGTGCAGCGTAAGCGACCGTCTCGGTGGTTTCCTGCGTGAGTTCATTGGCCAATGAGATGCCATCGATGTCGAGCACCCGAAGCAGCTCGGTACGGTCGCGCACCACAACGCCACTGCGGAACACATGCTCGGCGCCCGGCAGATGGCCGATGCGCGCCGCCATCTGGCCACTGGTGAAGGTCTCGACCAGGGCGAGCGTCGCGTGACGTTCGGTCAACGCGGCGAGCACCACGCCTTCCAGCGTCTGGTCATCTTCCGCCATGATGAAGTTGCCCAGGCGCTTGCGCACCTCGGTCTGCACCGGCAGGAGCTTGCGCTGCACATCGTCCATATCGGCGCCGCGCACCACCAGCTTGGTTTCAAGCTGCGGGTAATGCGCGCGGAAGCCGAGTTTGACGCTGCCGTCGGGAATCAGTTCTTCAACGCCGGCCAGCAGCGCATCGACATGCGATTCTCCGAGGCCGTAGGAGTGGAAGCGCTTGAGGTGGATCGTGGTAGGCGAGCCGCTGCGCGCCAGCAGACGCGGGATCACCTGCTGTTCCAGCATGCGTCGCAGCTCGCGCGGCACGCCCGGCGTGAAGAAGAAGCGAGCACGGCCGATATCGAGTGCGAAGCCGCAGGCGGTGCCGATCGGATTGTCGATGACCTCGGCGGTGGCGGGCAGCATCGCCTGCTTGCGGTTGTTCGACGGCATGATGCGGCTGCGCTTGGTGAAGAAGTCTTCCATCTTCGCCAGCCACTCTTCGTTCAGCACGAGGTCCACATCAGCGGCCTGTGCGGCAACCTCCTGCGACAGGTCATCGACGGTGGGGCCGAGGCCGCCGTTGACGATGACCGCGTCGGCGCGCTGTGCGGCGAGCTGGAACGCCTGCAGCAGGCTTTCCCTGTCGTCGCCGACCGTGGTGCCCCAATGGACGGAGAGCCCGACGTCCTCGAGCTTCTGGCTCATGTAGCTGAAGTTGGTGTTAACGATCTTGCCGGTGAGGACTTCGTCTCCCGTACAGATGATCTCGATGCGCATGGCGTTTCCTGTGCACGGCGTGGGTTGGCATCCTGACGGTTATTGCCGGGGTGCGTCCAGATGCCCGCCGTGGGCCACCAAACACGTGGGTGGCCGGCGATTGCAGCGTCGCTCGCAATGACCGCTCTCAGATGAAACTGGTCCCGCCGTTCAACTGCACCGTCTGTCCGGTCATGTATTCGTTCCCCATCACCAGCAGCACCACCTGCGCCACTTCCGCCGGCGTGCCCATCCGACCCAACGGGATTCGCGCAACATACTGATCGCGCCGCGCGCTCATCATGTCGGTATCGATCAGGGACGGCGCGACGGCGTTCACGGTGATTCCGGCCTTCACCAGTCGCGCGGCATAGCCTCGGGTCAGGCCCTCCATCCCGGCCTTGGACGCGTTGTAGTGCACGCCGATCCCGCCTGCCCCACGCGCGGCGCCCGAGGAGATATTGACGATGCGCCCCCAGCGTTGCGCACGCATCCCGGGCAGCACCGCCTGCGTGCACAGGAACGCCGATTTCAGGTTCACCGCCAGGGTCAGGTCGAACTCCGCCTCGGTCAACTCGTCCACCGAACGGATGATCGCCATGCCGGCATTGTTCACCAGCACATCCACCGGCCCGAGCGTCGCCTCGACCGTTCGCAGCATCCCGGCGACCGCGACGCCATCGGAGACGTCGGCGCCGACCGCGAAGGCGCGGCGCCCGGCGGCGCGGATGGCCGCCGCCACCTGCTCCGCCTCGCGTGCGCGCTCGCGGTAATTGACGGCAACATCGGCGCCGGCTTCCGCCAGGACGAGCGCAACCGCGCTCCCGATGCCGCGCGATCCACCTGTTACCAGGGCAACCCGGCCGGTCAGAACAGGCATGATGCTCATTTGCCACCCTCTCCTATCAATCCCGCGCGCGCGGCCGGCAGGAATATTGCCGAAGTCACGCGCCGTGGCTTATGTCCTCTGCGAACCGGGGAGGATTCGCATGCGTCGACTTTTGTCCAGCCTGGCGCTCGTCGGAGCGCTGACCGTCCAGCAGGCGCAGGCCCAGCTTCAGTGCCTGACGCCGCAGGAGCGCGAAGCCGTCGATGTCGCCGCGCTGCGCAGCGAACTGATGGTGCTGGCCACCGGCTGTCACAATGACGACGGCTACAACGCCTTCATCCGCAAATACCAGACGGACCTGATGGGCAACGAGAAGGCGATCGGCGACATCTTCACGCGCAAGTACGGCAAGCGGGCGCAGCAGGAGCATGATCGCTTCACCACCGAACTCGCCAATGCGGAGTCCAGTGCCGGGTTGCATCTCGGCACCGATTTCTGCCCGCACAACGGCTTGATCCTCAAAGAGGTCATGGCGTTGCGCAACGCCGATGAACTGGCGAGCTACGCCGCCGGCAAGAACCTTGTCCCGGCCTCAACCGAGGTCTGCCCGGAGGTCGCCCAGGCGCGTCCTGCCCCGCGCAAGGTCGCGGCCGAGAAGCACCACTGACCCTGGCGGTCAGGGCGAACCGATCGCGACACTCACCCGGATCGTCGCGTCACCCGGGATCAGCTTGACGGCGAACGTATCGCTGCCGCCGACGCCACGATCGGGGGTGTAGTCGATTCGTGTGTCATTGCCGACCGTGTGGATGAACGGCTGGCCGTGCACCGGCTTGGCGACCACGAGGCCGGCGGCATAGGGCTGGCCGTTGTTGCTGACCGTAATGCCGCACCAGCCGCCGTCGCTGCCGACCTTCATCGCGACCTGGGTCTCCTGGTTGGCGATCGGTGTCACCTTGGGCACGACGCAGGTTTTCGCCGCTCCCGCCATGTCGGCAGCAAACATCCGGACCCCGGGACCGGACGGTTGCTGGGCACACGCCTGCAGCAACACCCCCGTGGCCGCCAACGCCAGCCAGCCTCCCGGATTTGTTCCCCGCCGCACAAAGTTCATCGCCAGTCAGCCTCCTGCTGTTCGTGCGTGCGTGATGCTGGGCAATTGAGTCCGGCGCAAGGCGCATTTGCTGAACAAATGTTCACCCAGCCGTGACGGTCAGCCGACCAGCCGCATGGCCGGCAGGATCTCCGGCACTGTCAGTTTGCAACCGACTGTTGCATGCACCTCATCGAGCGTGACGCCAGGCGCGATCTCGCGTATCCGGAAGCCGTCGCCGGTGGGTTCGAACAACCCGTAGTTGGTGGCGACCAGCTTGACCACGCCGCGCGCCGTCACTGGCAGCGCGCACTGATCTACCAGCCGAGGGGCGCCGCTGCGCGTGGTCTGCTCCAGGATGATGAACACCCGCTTGGCACACGCCGCGAGGTCCATGGCGCCGCCAATCCCGCCGCCCTTCTGCCCGGCAATCTTCCAGTTGGCGAAGTCGCCGCTGCGCGCCACCTCGTAGGCGCCCATCACCGTGACGTCGATGTGGCCGCCGCGGATGATGGCGAACGAGTCGGCATGGTGCACCACCGCCGCGCCCGGCTTCAGCGTGACGTTCTGGCCGCCGGCGTTGACCAGGTTGAGGTCCTCCTCGCCGGCCGGCGCGATCGGGCCGTAGCCGATCACGCCGTTCTCAGAATGATAGGTGATGTCGCGATCGCCGATGTCGGTGTTCGAGCACATCGTCGGAATGCCGACACCCAGGTTGACGATCCAGCCATCCTGGAATTCCAGCGCGATGCGGTCCGCCATCTGCTGGCGGTTCAGCCCCTTGGTGGTTCCGCTCATCGGCGACGCTCCTGCCGGCGTTGTGGCCATATGCCTTCGGGCGCCGGCGGCACCCTCACCACGCGATGGATGAAGATGCCCGACGTGTGTACCTGGTCCGGATCGATCGCGCCGGCCGGCAGGATGTCCTCGTCCACCTCGGCGATCGCGATGCGCGCAGCGGTTGCCATGACCGGACAGAAGTTCCGCTGCGAACGATGGAACTGCAGGTTGCCGAAGCTATCGGCGCGGGTGGCGCGGACGAACGCGTAGTCCAGCGGCAGGGCGTATTCCAGCAGGTACTCGCGGCCGTTGATCACCCGGGTTTCGCGGCCCTGCGCCAGTTCGGTGCCGACCGCGGTGGGGGTGAAGAACGCCGGGATGCCGGCGCCTGCGGCGCGCATGCGTTCGGCCAGCGTGCCCTGTGGCACGAGTTCGGCATCGACCTCGCCGGACTCGTAGTACTTGGTGAACGGGATCACGTCGGTGGGCCGCGTTGAGGCGGTGAATGCGCAGACCACCTTCTTCACCTGGCCGTTCTCCACCAGCATGCCGATGTCCGGCATGCGCGGCTGCTGCGCGCCTCCAGTGGTGTTGGCAACCAGGGTGAGCTGCTTGGCGCCGTGGTCGTGCAGCGCCTTGATCAGGTTGAACGGCACGCCCGGCATGGCGAAGCCGCCGAAGCCGATGGTGGCGCCGTCGGGAATGTCCTGCACCGCCTCGCGGAAGCTGCCGACCTGCTTGGATTTTTGCGCCATATCCTCCCGCCTCGTTGTCGTGGCGCGATGGAGAGGCATGGGGGTTGGGGTGTCAAGGTGGGGCGGAGCGTCGCTCGTCGCCTTCGCAAATGCGAGCCTTGGAGGACTTCGGGAAGGACCGCGCCTGCGCGACGGGATGCTCGCCTGCGCGAGCATGACGGAAGTCAGCGACCGCGCGGCCGCCCACCAATTGCCGCCGCCACAGCACCAGGCCCATACTCCATCAATAAAATCCGGAGGATCGGCCATGACCACCAATCCGCAACTCCGCCCACTCGGCGACACGCTGGGCACCGAAGCACTCGGCATCGACCTGTCCAGACCCCTCGACGAACCCACCGCCGCGTGGATCGCGTGCGCTTTCGCCGAAAACCCCGTTCTGGTGTTCCGCGACCAGGACCTCGGCGCCGCCGAACTGGCCGGGTTCGGCCGCCGCTTCGGCACGCCGCGCCGGCATGCACTGATCAAGTATCGTCACGCCGACCATCCCGATGTGTCCTGGCTCACCAACGTGGACGAGGAGGGCAAGGTGGACTGGTACGGCGTCAAACGCGCCACCGACTGGCATACCGATTCCACCTACGAAGACGATCTGCCGATCCTCGCCATCCTGCACGCCAAGGAGATCCCGTCGGAAAAGGGCGGCACGATGTTCGCCGACATGCGCGCCGCCTATGACGCGCTGCCCGCGACAACCCAGGAGAAACTCGCCGGCCTGACCGCGCTGCACGGCCGCCATACCGGCCCCGCCGGCGCAAAGCTGTATGGCGATTTCAAGGGCGTCACCGAGAAGCAGTACCAGGAGGTGCCGTGGCCGGCGATCACCCGGCATCCGGTCACCGGCCGGCCCATCCTGTTCGTCAATCCGATGCACACGCACGGCTTCGTCGGCATGGCGCGTGAGGCGGCGTGGCCACTGATCGAGGAGCTGGCTGCTCACGCAACGCAGGAACGTTTCGTATATTACCACCGCTGGCGCGTCGGCGACGTGCTGATGTGGGACGAGCGGGCGACGATGCACCGCGGTGCCGGCGATTATCGGCCGGACGAACGCCGCGTCATGCTGCGCACCATCGTGTATACAAACTGAGCACGTGGCGATCACGCGCGGTTCACCTGGTGGCCGGCGTTTCGCGTACCATTGAGGCTTTATTATCGAATATCACTCATCATCCGCGGCGCAGTATCAACCGGAGCGGCGGCGGCGAGACTAAGTTGAAAGAATTGCGATGACAGTAATCCTGCTCCGCCAGGGCCGCTGTCATCGACTGATCGGCAGCCCCATCCGTTGTCCGCGGTTGCGCAATCAGCGGCTCTCGAGCCGCAACAAATAGTCGAGATACCGATGTCCGAACTGAATGTTCGGCCGCTTGCGGCCGCTGCGCCTGCGCGTGCGTCGAAGCCGACAGAATCCTCCTCGCCGTTCAGGATAACCTCCTGGGGCAAACAGTCCAACATCCTGGCAATCAGCGGTATCAACCCGGTCGGCGACATTGACAGCGTCACGATCTACCTGGCGCCGGTTGGCGTGCCAATCGGTCCTGCCACGGCAATCAGCAAAATCACGGTCCCCGCAAAGGTATTCGGGACCTGGGCCGCGACCCTGCCATTGCCCGCGGCCGGCAGCTACACGATCGAGGCGATCCAGGGATCCGCCATCTGGACAGTTCCGTTCACAGTCGCGGCGCCAGCGCCGCCGCCACCTCCTCCACCGCCGGTTGTCACGCCGGTAACGACGGGACCCCTGGTCCTTGCCCCGGCAATCCCCCAGCCCACGGCTCCCGGAGACGTCGTCGGCCTCGTGCTGCAGAACAATCAGTCGTCGGTCCTGGCGTCGCGCGAGATCACGTTCGGCCAGGAATTCGCCGCCGGCCAGGTGGCCGCCGGCTCAAAACTTGTCGCAATCGTGAATGGAGCAACAATTCCGGTCCAAATGGACGTGAAGACGACGAACCCTGACGGGTCCGTTGCAATGGCCGTCTTAACTATGCAACAGCCTGCCCTGGCCGCCGCCTCGTCAACCAATGTCATGCTGCGGTCGGCCACGGCTCCGAGTGCACCGCCGGTTGACCTCACGAGGCTTGCCACCGGCGGCTACAGTGTTGTGGTCGACCTGGCGTTGCACAATGCCAGCGGCGGCACGACGGCAGTGCATATAGACGTCGGACAGGCGCTGGCTGCCGCACTAAGGACGTCGGCCGTCTCCTATTGGCTGCAAGGACCACAGGCGACCGAGGCGCGCATCGACATCCCCGTCAGTGGCTCACTGCACCTGACGGCGGACATCACGGCCTATGCCGATGGCACCACATCCACCGATCTGCAGTTCAACAACGACCTGGCGATGACGGCGAACGGCGGTGCCGTCACATATGACGCCACCATTCGGCAGAACGGCACGGTCGCATTCGCGCAGTCCAACATCACCCAGTACCAGTACCAGACCTGGCACCAGCAGGCCTGGAGCAACGGTGCGCCTCAAGTGAACGTGCAGCATGATGTGCTGGCGCTGGAGAAGACCGGCGCCATCCAGGCCTACGACCTGACGACAGGCGTGGCTGCATCGGTGATCAACCATGAAGCGACTGCGATGACGGGATCTGGTTTCGGTGTGCTGGGCAATGCCGGAATCACCGAATACATGCCGATGACTGGTGCGCGGGCGGATATCGGCGCAACGACGCAGGCCAACGCAACCTGGCTGCTCACTCAGAACCAGACGGCCGCGCAATATGCGTTGGCGCAGGCAGATGCAGCCGGAAGCGTCCCCTGGCATTTCTTCGATCCGACGACCGGCACCTATCTCAATGTTGCCAACTATCCCAAGCTCTGGACAGATCCCGCGGCAGTCCGCCTCGGGTTTACGGCGCTGACCCAGGCGATGCCCACGGCCGCGCAGACCGGCTGGACGCCCGACTCGGCGCATGAACCCGATCTCGACTACGTCGCATATCTGATGACGGGGAACCGCTACTATCTGGACCAACTCAATGCCGAGGCATCCTACGACATCATCAGCACTGGCCCGAATGGCCGCCTGAAGGGACAGGGAATCGTCGCGGACGGAGCCGACCAGGTCCGGGCCCAGGCATGGAACCTCCGCGAAATCGTGGAAGCCGCTTCTGCCAATCCGGTTGGATCTGCGGAGAAGGCCTATTTCACCAACATCATGAATGCGAATTTCACGTTCCTGCTTGGCGAGGCGACCACCGCCAATCAGGGACAGGCGAGCGGCTGGATACCGGGCAATGCCAACGGGTCCGGCGAGATCGTACCGTGGATGCAGGACTATTTTGCCACGACGGCGGTCCTCGCCGCCGAACAGGGTGTCGCCGCCGCCAAGCAACTCCTGCTTTGGGAAACCAACTTTCTTGCCGGGCGATTCCTCGCCGCGGCCCAGGGATTCGACCCGCATCTCGGCATCGCCTACCGGCTCAGCGCCTACGTCCCCGGTTCCAGCGAGAGCAACGCCTATCAGACCTGGGGGCAGATCGAGAAGATCACGTTGTCAAGCGGCGACGCCAGCAACGTGTCGGCAAACGGTTCGAGCTGGACCAGCGCGGACGGCAATTACGCCTCACTGGCGCGTGCCTCGCTCGCAGGCGACATCACGGTCACCGGCTCTCCCGAGGCGATGGATGCATATGGTTGGATCACGGCGTACGCAACGCAGGCGGGAACCCCCTACCAGCAACTCACGCCCGCATTCGACATTGCGCCACGCCTGCCGGACGGCCAGTTCCTCACATCGGACCATATCATCGTTTCATCCGATACGATCGCGGCGCACCTCCAGGGCAGCAACGCCGACCAGCTGATCTACGAGACCGGGTCCGGAAACGTCACGATCACCGGCGGCACGGGCATCAACCTGCTGTTCGCCGGCTCCGGCAACGACACATTGCTGGGCGGCCCAAACCGCGACTACCTGTTCGGCGGCAGCGGCACCGACATCCTTTCGGCTGGCGCCGGCAACAATTACCTGGAGCCCGGGACAGGTGCGGCAAAACTGCTGCTGGCAGCCGCGGATTCGGCAAGCGACCTGATCGCCAACTTCAAGGTCGGCATCGATCACCTGGTCATCACCGACCTTGCCGGCCATCCGGCGACCGCACCGGAAATCAGTGCAATAATCGCCGGGGCTACCACCAATGCCTCGGGCGCGGCGGTCCTGCACCTCTCGGCCACCCACGACGTGACGCTGCAGAACATAGTCGCGGGTCAACTCACATCATCGCTGTTCGGCTGATCCGGCAGGGTCCCTTGCCGACTGCCGATAATTCGCCTTCAGTGTGGGCATGGCAACGGATCGCTTTGTCGTCAGCCCCATCGGCGAATTGTCAACGCCGTTCCGAACGTTGGACGAATGTCCGCGCAACGGTAGGCAGCCCAATCCGGCCCCATTGTGCCACGCGCGCGTCTATCCGGAATTCGTCGCCGGACTGCAAAGCATCGAGGGGTTCTCGCACCTGATCCTGTTGTACTGGCTGGATCGTATCCGCCAACCGGAACTGGTGTTCACGCCGCCGTTCGACGGCCAGCCGCGCGGCGTGTTCGCCACGCGCGCGCCGCGGCGGCCCAATCCGATCGGGTTGGCCGTCGTCGCCTTCGAAGGCTTTGCCGCACCGGATACCCTGATGGTGCGCTATCTGGACTGTCTCGACGGGACGAAGCTGATCGACATCAAGCCGTTCCTGCCGACGACGGATTGCGAGCCGGGCGCCACCATGGGCTGGCTTGAACCGCACGCGACGCGGCCGCCGCCGCATTAGGATGCGGATGACCCGCCCAGTGCCCGCCAGCCGATGTCGCGCCGGCAGAAGCCCTCGGGCCAGTCGATGAGGCGCACAGCCGCGTAGGCCGCGTCGCGCGCTGCGCGCAGATCGGCGCCGGTGGCGCACACCGTCAGCACGCGCCCGCCGGTCGCATGGATGTGGCCGTCCGCGCCGGCTTCGGTGCCGGCGTGGAACACCTGCACATTCGGTGCCGCCGCCGCGCGCTCCAGGCCGCGGATGACGCTGCCGTGCTCCGGCACCTCGGGGTAGCCGCGCGCCGCCATCACCACGGCAATGGCCGAGGCGTCGTTCCAGCGCAGATCGAAATTCTCCAGTTCGCCATCGTACGCAGCCTGCAACGCCGGCAGCAGGTCCGACTTCATCCGCAGCACCAGCGCCTGACATTCCGGATCGCCGAACCGCACATTGAACTCGATCAGCTTCACGCCATCGGCGGTCAGCATCAGCCCGGCGTACAGGATACCGCGGAACGGCGTGCCGCGCCGCACCATCTCGGCCAGCGTAGGGCGGATGATGCCGTCCATCGCGGCGTCCTGCAGCGCCGGCGAAAAAACCGGCGTGGGCGAGTAGGAGCCCATTCCACCGGTGTTCGGACCGTTGTCGCCCTCGCCGACGCGCTTGTGGTCCTGCGCCGATCCGAGCGGCAGCGCGGTCTTGCCGTCGCACAGCGCGAACAGCGAGACTTCCTCGCCCACCAGGCATTCCTCGATCACCACCGAGGCGCCCGCCTCGCCGAACGCGCGCGCCTGCATCATGGCGTCGATCGCCGCCAACGCCTCGGGTTCGCTCGCCGCCACCACGACGCCCTTGCCGGCCGCCAGGCCGTCGGCCTTCACCACGATCGGCGCGCCGCGACGGCGGACGAATTCGCGCGCCGCCTCGGCATCGTCGAAGCGTTCCCAGTGGGCCGTCGGGATGCCGGCCGCGTCGCACAATTCCTTGGTGAACGCCTTGCTGCCTTCGAGTTGCGCGGCGGCCTGCGACGGCCCGATGCAGGGGATGCCGGAGGCCTCCATCGCGTCGGTGACGCCAGCGACCAGCGGCGCCTCAGGGCCAGGCACCACCAGGTCGATCTCGTTGTCCTGCGCGAACGCGACGAGTGCCGCGATGTCCAGAGCGTCGATCGCTACACATTCGGCGACCTGGGCGATGCCGGGATTGCCAGGCGCGCACCACAATTTGGTCAGCAGCGGACTGGCGGCGATCGCCCAACAGAGCGCGTGCTCGCGTCCACCCGATCCGATCACCAGAACGCGCATGGAGGGCTCCTGCCGGGTTCGTTCACGGCGCTGTAGCATACGCTGTGCCGGTGGGCGACCCGTCGCACTTTTTCTCTGCGAGACTCTGCGTTCACTTGGCGGAATTCCGTGGCCACTTGATTGCTTTGCCACCGCCAGACAGACATCAGTCGCACCGGGCTGCGTCAGCACGCCGGGAAAGTTGCACTTAGAACATTCGTAGCTCTCGACTATGATGCTTCCGGCTCGCTCGATCGGCGAGCGAGGCGAGAGCGAGTCGCTCAGCTGCCAGACTGGTTTCGTAGGGACCGGAAATGAGCACAGATTACGCGCCGGGCTTGCACGTGGTGACCGGGCAGGCCGTCGATGTTTCGGCCTACGACCGCTGGGTCGGCCGATGGTCCCGGCTTTTCGTTCCCTCCCTGCTCGCGGCCGCACAGGTCTCGCCAGGCAGCGTCGTGCTCGACGTCTCCACCGGAACCGGCGAGGCAGCGTTGGCGGCACTTCCTGTCGTCGGCGCCTCGGGGATGCTGGTTGGCGCGGACATCGCGCCGGAAATGCTCGTAGCCGCGCGTGCTCGATTGAACGCGCCGTTATTTCGACCGGTGGCCGCTGATGGCCAGGCACTGCCGTTCAAGAATGGCTCCTTCGATGCGGTCGTCTGCCAACTCGGGCTGCAGTTCTTTCCCGATCCCGCCCTGGGACTGCGGGAGTTCCGGCGTGTCCTGCGTCCGGGCGCCCGGGTGGCGGTATGCGTGATCTCGACACCGGATCAGGCGCCGATGTGGGGTGTGCTCGCCGATACGCTCAGCCGGCTGCTGCCGGAGCGACGCAATGTCCTCCATCTGTCGTTTGCCCTGTCCGACCCGAGGAAGCTCGAAAACCTGTTCGCCGAGGCGGCCTTCCGCGACATTCGTGTGCAGCGGGAGGTCCGCTCCGACATCATCGAGAGCTTCGACGAGTATTGGGCGGCGATCGAGACGGGAACCGGGTCGCAGCCGCAAACCTACCTCGCCCTCCCCGAGCCCGACCGACGCACCGTGCACGAAGCGGTCAGAGCGCAGCTTGCACGATTCGAAACCGACGGGAAACTGGCTATGAGTGTCGAGATGCTGATCGGCAGTGCGCAGGCATAGCGGACAAACCGCCTACGGCGGCGCGTCCCGGCGGTGCGCCTGCGCAGCGATTTCGGGCTGCGTCTCGTACTGGATGCCGTACAGGACGAGCCACGGCTGGGCAGTGCGCGTCCAATAATGCGTCGTGGGTCGCACCCATGATGTATCGTCGAGTGTCCCGCCGCGAACCACCCGAGCGTAGTGTCGGATCTCGTGCTAGAAAAGGCAAGTAAACTGCACCGCCGATCGACTTGCGCGCATCGCGGTCGGCGATCACCAGCAACAGAGTCAAATGGAACGGTGGCAAATGGGCACAATGCTCGATGGCAAGGTGGCACTCGTGACCGGTGCCGGCGGTGGCATTGGCCTGGCGACGGCAAAGGCCTTCGCCAAGGCCGGCGCATCGGTGGTACTTGCCGATCGCAACGAGGCGGCGATTGCCAACGCGGTCGATGGGCTGCGCGCCGCGGGTCACAACGCCATTGGCGTCACCTGCGACGTGACCGATGCCGCTCAGGTCGAGGCGATGATCGAGCGCGCCGTCAGCACGTATGGTCAACTCGACGCCGCCTTCAACAATGCCGGGGTGAATTCCCCGGCTGCCGCATTGCTGGAAACCAGCGATGACGAATTTGAGCGCGTGATGAACGTCAACCTGCGCGGCGTTTGGAACTGCATGAAGGGCGAGCTGCGCCGGATGTTAGCCCAAGGCAGTGGCGCCATCGTCAACTGTTCTTCGATCGGCGGCCTGAAGGGTTCGCGGGGACGCAGCTCCTATTCCGCCAGCAAGCACGCTGTGATCGGCCTGACACGCAGCGCCGCTCTCGACTATGCCGCCAAAGGCATCCGCATCAACGCGGTCTGCCCGGGAATGGTCAATACGCCGATGGCAGTCTTCGTCACGAACAACTACGACCCGGACATCGTCCGCCGGATGGTCGCACAGGAACCCATCGGACGCTTCGGCGAGTCGGAGGAAATCGCCGCTGCCGTGCTATGGCTGTGCAGCCCGGCTGCGAGTTTCATGGTGGGTCACGCCATGGCCGTCGATGGCGGCATCCTCGCCGGCTAATCCGATCAGGGGGCATTGGTAATGTAGTTGTCGCGATGCTGCGTCAAAAATGCGCGACCCCAGCACGCGCACAGGCCTCGTCCTGATCGAACGTGCCCCCGGCCACGCCACATGCGCCCTCGACAACTCCATTGCGCCGAAGCGGGAAACCACCCTTTCCCACGATCATGGTGCCGCCTGCCGCGGCGATGATGCCGCCGAGCGTTGGATTGACTTTTTGATCAGGCATGTCGCCGCTTGGACGACCGGTTGCCGACGATGCGATTGCCTTGCCCTGGCTGCCGAATGTGCTTGCCCAGATGGCGTTGTCCATGCGCTGAAATGCAACCAGCCGGCCGCCGCCATCGCAGATTGCAATGCTGACCTTGATGTTCAGTTCCCCGGCTTTCGCCGCCGCCCCTTGGATGCCTCGATTGGCCTCCTCCAGAGTCAGAGCCATTGGCCATTCCCTTCCTGGCAATGTTACGGTTCTGTGCAGTCAGCATCTGGAGGTTCAGCCAGCGCAGGAACAACTGCAAGCCCTCTGTCAGCGCTGCACATGCTAAACGATCGGCCGAACCATCCGGCGCAGCGTCGGATCACCTGCTCCCGGCGTCTGGCAATCGCCGATCTGTTCCTTGGCCCGAATCCGGCATCAATCGCCGCACTGACATCGAAAGGGACGGTCGGACAATTGGGATATTCATTAACGCGGATCCAAATCTGTTGAGCGCGCTGCCAGATTGGGATGATAGTCAAATTCATCGGCGCGCGCGGTGGACGCATCGGAGCCGTCGCCGGCTCGGCTTGGACCTGCCATAATGGGATCCTATTGTAGGGAGGGTGTCGCGATGAGCGCAGCAACAGAGCGCAAGCCGATCGTCCATTTCGTCGGCAGCATCCCGTTGCCGGACGCCGAGACGGTGTTCCGTACCTTGGCGGCAGCAACCGGACCACACTTGAAGCGCCTGCCAGACGGTGAGACCGGCATCCGCAGCACCTGGATCCGCTTTCTGCAGCAAGTGCTGGCCGATAACCCGGGGATCGAGGTGGCGAGCGATGTGCCGTCGTTCAAATTCACCCAGTGGGACGGAAAGCTATTGCGCGAGATCCCACGCCTACGCCTGAAGCCGGGCGCGCGGCTCGACCCAGCGACCGTCAAAACCGGCTATGCCGACATGGCGATTGAGTCGTGGCGATTGTTCGATCGCCTGCAGCAGGAAGGCGCGATCCCTGGCGGCGTCAAGTTCCAGATCTCGCTGCCAACCCCGATTGCGCCGACCTACAACAACATGGTGCCGACCGATCGGCCGGCGCTGATCCCGGTGTTGACGACGCATTTGCTTCGCGAGGTCGCGGCGATCGCGAAGGCATTGCCCAACGACCGCATCGCGCTGCAATGGGACGTTTGCCAGGAGGTCATTGCCTGGGAGGGCTATTACGAGCCGGGGCCGGTCGATTTCAGGAAGGAGACGATCGCCGAGCTGGTCGCGATCGGTGACGGCGTGCCGGCCGCGATCGAGCTTGGCTACCACCTGTGCTACGGCAGCCCGGCCGATGAACACGTGATTCAGCCGAAAGACGCCGCGATCATGGTCGAGATGGTCAATGCGGTCTCGGCCGGTGTACGGCGGCCGATCCAGTTCTTTCACTTGCCGGTGCCTAAACCGCGCATCGACGACGCTTATTTCGCGCCACTCGCCGGGCTGAAGCTGCGCCCGGAGAGTGAGCTCTATCTCGGCCTCGTTCACCGTGACGACATGGCTGGCAACGCTGCTCGTCTCGCCGCCGCCCGGCGCCATGCGCGGGTCGACGGCGTGGCCACCGAATGCGGCATGGCACGCGGCGATCCCGAGCGTTTTCCGCAGCTGCTCGCAGCGCATGTGCAGACCGCCGAGCTCAAAGCGCAAGTATAATGGCTCGTCGCCGTAATGCCGGTTATCATTCGCAAGCCGGTGCAACGGCGACCGTCCCCACCGCGCCCAAGGCCCCCACTATTGATAACGGATTACCGATGATTCCTCCGGCCAGTCGGGATTTTTGGACCGGCGTCGTCAAACTGATCACGATCTCTCCACCGCAGGCGAACCTTGTGCGCTAATCGCGACCAGTCCTTCATCTGTCACCTATCGACCGCAAATTCATGATCGACCGGCACTTGCATGGCGTTGGCCAGATTGTTGGTTTCCGAGGCCATGCCAATGATGGCAAGCAGGTGCATGTGCTGTGCCTCTGTCATGCCCTTTTGCTTTGCCGCCGCAGTGTGAGAATGAATGCAGTACGAGCAGCCGTTCGCGGCCGAGACGGCGATGTAGATCAGCTCCCGGGTCAAGGGATCGAGCGCACCGTCTCCGCCCATGATCACCTTCAGACTTTCCCAGGTGCGTTTCAAGTTCGCTGGATCATTGGCCAGCGCACGCCAGAAGTTGTTGACGAATCCGGATCCGCGAACGCGTCGGATGTCGTCGAAGACGGCCCTCACCGCCGGGTCATCGTCCACCTCGTCGTCTGTCCAAAGCCGTACGGTCGCCATACCGCCCTCCACCCTGATCGACATTGGCTGGACTTGTGCGACAAAATCGCGTCAGTCAATGGGCAGGAGAGCGAGACCAGGTGAAGTCCGGACCCGGCCAGCAGCACGGTCAGCACCACCGGAACCCGGCGACGATCACCGCCGCCACGGCGGCATAGCCGGTCACCTGGATTGCCATGCCGATGGTCAGCAGCCAGGGACGGGCCCGACGAACAGCCCGATCCGCAGAAAGCTGTTGTCGCCCGCGTTATCGGATTGATCGAATAGTGCGCCCTCGAAGGCCTCCGTCTCGCGCCTGCGGAGGTCTGCGCTCACGAATAACTCGAACTGGCCCTTGGGTACGGCGGGTGCATCGCCATATGAACCATGGAGCGCCTTTGGCGACGACAGGAGCGTCGCCACCCATTCCCGGTAAGCCGCGCGTCGGTCGCCCAGGCGATCGACAGACAGCGTCCGCTTCTATCCCGCGAAGCCGTGATCGCGACACCAAACTATTACCTGGCAGGAGAGTGCCATCGCGGTCGAACATGCCGGCGTCCGGCTGTTACCGAAACCCTGGGGAAGTCTCGACCTCCGCCCGTGGAGCGCACGAGCCCTCAATGGCGACGCTATCGGTGAGATTTGGTTTGAACGCACCGTCTCAACCACACCTGATCCGACACTGCTGCTTAAATTGTTGTTTGCCAATGAACCCCTTTCGATCCAGGTTCACCCCGATGATGCTTTTGCCCGGTCAATCGGCTTGCCGCATGGCAAGACCGAGGCCTGGTACATCCTGTCCGCGAAACCCGGCGCCAAAGTCGCGGTAGGGCTGCAACGCCCCGCCACCGCCCAGGAGTTGCGAGCGTCGATTGAGGATGGGTCGATCGCGGATCTGGTTTCATGGCGTGACGTTCACGCGGGGGACGTGGTTTTCGTCCCGGCCGGCACGATCCATGCGATCGGACCAGGACTCGTCATCGCTGAAATCCAGCAACGAAGCGATGCGACTTTTCGGCTTTTCGATTATGGCCGCCAGCGGGAGCTTCACGTAGACAACGCCATGGCGGTGGCTCATGCCGGGCCGGCCGACGCGCGCGCCGCGTCCAGGCGCCTGACCGACACCACAATGTTGCTGGTCGCCTGTCGTTATTTTGTTTTGGAGCGCATTGACCTCCTTCCGGATTCAAGCTGGGAAATCGATGCGGCCAACGAGACCTGGCTACTGGTGCTTGCTGGCAACGCGTGGGTTGGCCCGACGAGCCTCTCCGTGGGTGAAGCGCTTTATTTGCAGGCCGACCGAGCCGGCATTCGGACCGGCGCCGGCGGCTTGAGCTGCCTCGTGGCCTATCAGGGGCCGGAACCCAGCCAAAATCTGTTGCACATGCTCGCAGGCCAACCCGACCGTTCCGCGGACCACCAGAAGGAGGCGCGTTCATGATCCGGCTCAAACGTCTGGCATTCATTGGCAACTCCCTGCCGCGGCGGTGTGGGATCGCGACATTCACGACGCATCTTCAGCAAGCGGTCGCCGCATCGCGCCCGGACCTCGATGTGGGCATCGTTGCGATGACCGATCAGGGTCATAGCTACGACTATCCGCCGGTTGTTCGCTTTCAAATCGCGAGCGACAGCATCGAAGAATACGTGCGGGCGGCCAATTGCCTGAATGCCGACCGGACTGACGTCGTCTCCCTGCAGCACGAATTCGGCATCTTTGGCGGCGTCGCCGGCGGTCACATCATGGCATTGCTGTCTCGGTTGACCATGCCGATCGTCACCACCCTGCATACCGTCCTTGCCACGCCAACCGAAGAGCAGCGTGACGTCTTCGAACAGGTCGTCGACGTGTCGTCGAAGGTTGTCGTCATGGCGAAAAAAGCCCGAGACCTGCTGCGCAGCGTCTACCAGGTGCCCGCTGAAAAGATCGAAATCATTCCGCACGGTATTCCGGATTACCCTTTCGTCGAGCCGGATCACGCGAAGATCCTGCGGGGCTTCGCCGGTAAGGCGGTCATCCTGACGTTCGGGCTGCTGTCCCCGAACAAGGGCATCGAGGTCATGATCGATGCAATGCCGGAGATCCTGAAAAGCCGGCCCGATGCCGTCTATGTGGTCTTGGGGGCGACTCACCCCAATCTCATTGCGCGCCATGGCGAGGCCTACCGCGAAAGCCTGGTGCGGCGCGCCCATGATCTGGGCATCACGGACCACGTGGTATTTCTCAATCAATTTGTCGATCAGATCACGCTGCTCAGTTTCATTTCGATGTGCGACGTCTACGTCACGCCCTATCTCAACGAGGCGCAGATGACGTCCGGCACGCTGTCCTACAGCTTCGGTCTCGGCAAGGCAGTTGTTTCCACTCCGTATTGGCACGCCCAGGAATTGCTGGTCGACGGACGCGGCATCCTGGTGCCGTTCGGAAATGCCGCCGCGACCGGAGCCGAAATCGCGGCACTGCTGAGCGACGATGCTCGCCGACAGGCCATGCGTGCCCGCGCCTGGTCGGTCAGTCGGTCAATGACCTGGGAACGGACAGCCGACCGCTTTCTCAATGTCTTGGAAAGTGCGAGCCAAGACCGTCGGTTTCAGTCGGTGGCACCCCCGAGGCAGAGCATGCCGTCCTGGGACAATGAATTGCTGCCCGAAATGCGGATCAACCATTTTTTGTCCATGTGCGATGACACCGGGTTGTTTCAGCACGCGGTCCATTCCGTGCCGGACCGCAACCACGGTTACTGTGTCGATGACAACGCCCGGGCGCTTCTGTTGGCGTGTGCACTGAATAATCATGACGAGCGCCCGCTGTCGGAACCGCTGACCGCCCGTCTGGCGGCATTCGTGCAGCATGCGTGGAATCCCGCCACGGGTCGGTTCCGCAATTTCATGAGTTTCGATCGCCGCTGGCTTGAGGACAAGGGCTCGGATGACAGTCACGGGCGAACACTCTGGGCGTTGGGCGAATGCGCGCGCCGGGACGCGAACACATCGCGGCGGCGGTGGGCCACCGCCTTATTCGCGGAAGCCTTGCCAGCCGCCAAGAAATTCAGCTCCCCGCGCGCCTGGGCCTTCACGCTCATCGGGCTGGACGCCTACCTCTCCGCGGTTCCAAGAGATTTCCGCGCCAGCCGTATGCGAAACCTTCTCGCTGACAGGTTGATGCACATTCTGTCGCTGGTGGAAACCAAGGATTGGGTGTGGTTCGAGGAAGAGCTGGCGTACGATAACGCGCGTTTGCCACAGGCCCTGATCGTGGCGGGGATTGCCATGCGCGTGCCGGCGTACGTCGAGGCTGGCCTGAGATCCTTGCGGTGGCTCATGGCGCTACAAACGGCACCGGCGGGCTTCTTCAGGCCGGTCGGGAGTGAAAGTTTCGGCGACAAGAGGCAGCAACCGCGAGCGTTCGACCAGCAGCCGCTGGAGGCCACGGCCACGATATCGGCTTGCGCCGCCGCGTGGCGCGCGGAAGGCGGTGTCGTGTGGAAAGGGCACATCATGCGCGTGTTCGGCTGGTTCCTGGGAGATAACGACCTGGACCAGCCTCTCGTGGATGTGGAAACCGGCAGTTGCCGCGATGGGTTACATCCCGATCGCGCCAACGAAAACCGGGGTGGCGAATCCGTCGTGTGCTATCTGTTGAGCCTGGCTGAAATCAGGCATCTCGCGCACCAGCACCTTGATCTGCCAAAGCGGGCCGCCACGCCCGTCCTTGCCGTGCGTACCCCAGAATTCGCTCCGCAACCCAATCGAGGCCTCAGTGTCGCAAATGTCATCTCTGAACCGGCAGACCCTCCATTTGCGGCCTGACCCCGCACGGGTCCTTGTAAGGCCGTTCAGGCCGGCGACCGAACCAAGGGACCTGAATCCGCTCGACAAGACCCGTGCGAATCATATCGTGGATCGTGTCCTCGGATTGGATCAGGACACTGCCGCCAGCCAGCTGGCCGAAGTGCTCGAGAATTTCGAAGGGCGCCATCGCAACCTGTTGGCGACATTTGAAGCGCGCGCCGATGACATGGAGGTCGCTCTGGCGTCGCATACGGTATTCACCAGGCTCCAGCGGCAACTTGTCGGTGCCTATTTCCTTCACGAATATTCTTTTGAAGCGTCTGCGTTGTTCAACCCGAGCATTGTCGCTCATCCGGACCAGGCCGGCGTCCCCGACGGCTGTTGCCGCTTTATCCTGAGTCTCCGCGCTGTCGGCGAAGGGCACATTTCCTCGTTGGCATTCCGGTCGGGGCTTATCGCGGCTGATGGCAACGTTACCGTCGATCCGTCCGCGCGTCTTGCTTCGCTTCCTAGGGTGCACAATCGGACGTCGGGTCCGAACGGGGATGTCGTGGATCTGGTCTTCGAAACGAATGAGGACATCAGCGAGCGGGTCATCTTTCCTATCACCGCAGCCCAGTCGAACGGCATCGAGGACGCCCGCTTCGTTGAATGCGACGACGGTGACACGAAGACCTTCTACGCGACATACACCGCCTATAGCGGCGGCGCGATCAGGTCTGAGCTGCTGGAGACGGTCGACTTCCTTAGCTTCCGGATGTCGCCATTGAGCGGAACCGCCACGCTGAACAAGGGGATGGCGTTGTTTCCCAAGAAGTTCGACGGCAGGTACGCGATGATTGGCCGCCAGGACAATGAAAATCTCCATCTCATCTATTCGGACGACCTGTATGTCTGGGACGGCGGCGTGCCGATCATGAAGCCGCGGTTTCCGTGGGAATTCGTGCAAATCGGCAACTGTGGCTCGCCTATCGAGATTGACGAAGGCTGGTTGATGCTGACCCACGGCGTGGGTGCGGTGCGGAGATATTCTATCGGTGCGGTGCTTCTTGATAAGAAGGACCCTTCAAAGGTTCTCGCGCGGTCGCGTGAACCACTGGTGCAGCCGGCGCCGTCAGAGCGTGAGGGCTATGTCCCGAATGTCGTCTACACATGCGGCTTGATGCGGCACAACGACCTGATCATTTTGCCTTACGCCGTCTCCGATACGTATTCGAATTTCGCGACA
>DATAPW010000210.1:0-13624 GCA_036265005.1 Acetobacteraceae bacterium
TGCTTCGGATCGGCATCCGCGGTATCGCCGGTCTTTGGCCCGATCACTTCCTCGAAAATCAGGATGTCGCCGACACGCAGATTCAGCGCGCGCGTGGCGCCAGGCGGTTCGCCGAGATTGACCGTTGGGGGCGCCGCGGCCGCCGCTCTCGCGGGCAGTGGACCGCGCGCGGAAGGCGCCGGCGGTGTGCCGGGTGTTCCGGCGGGTGGGGGGGCGGGCGGCGTTCCGGGTGGTGTTTCGGGCGGGCCGCCGCCATCGGGCGCGATCCAGCGATCGATGAGCGTGGCAGCGGTGGCGCCTTCGGGCAGGCAGCAGGCGCAATCGCCCCAGGTATAGAAATCGATCTCGCTGTGCGCGGCGTAGAATTGAATCGTGGCTGCGGTATCGAGTACGAGCGGCGAGAAGCTCTCATATGTTCCCGGCGGCGCCTTCAGCATGTCCGCGGGTTCCAGAATGCGCGCGTTCGGCATTCCGGGGAACGCGGTGATGAAAAAGAAGTCGGTGGGCGCGAAGACGGGTGAATCCTTGTCTGTCGCAACGGTGACGTAGGCGCGCGCGTTGCAGCCCTCATGCAGGGTGTAGTCCACCAGCTTGACGTGCCGCCGCACGGAAATGCGCTGGCGCGCGGTCTCGAGATAGGCCTCGGTCGCCACGGCATCCTGGTAGTAGCTGAGCCGATCCCCGGCATAGGCCAGAAGCTCCACCAGCATGATTCCGATGTCGGGAATGTGCGTCTCGCTCCAGTCCGGACAGGTCAGGGCCAGTCGATCGAGCAGGAGTTGGCGGAAGCTGGCATAGTCCTTGGCGAGATAATTGATCTCGGGATCGTTCTTGGGCGTCGGCGGACAGACGTTCGGCGGCGCGCAGTCGAGATCGTTGGGGCAGTCGAACTTGAAGCTGAAGTCCACCGAGGCATAGCGCGGGTCAAAGCCGGGAAAGGACGTGTCTGTAGGCCGCCCCGCATCGTCGAGCGTGACGAGGCTCAGCGTGTAGCACGAGAAATCTCCGGGCCGGTCGACGACGACCTCCATGTAATCGTCGAGCGAGGGATCGCGCTGCCGCACGACGTTGAGGCTTCTCACCTGGATGTTGCGGACCTGGCGGCCGCCCGTGATCTGAAGGTTCGCCTTCTGGATGTTGGCGGGCGCGCGGCCGAGGAAGAAGACCTCCAGCGTCTTCTGGTCGTCGCCGACGTCGACATAGTCGAAGCCGAACAGAGCCGCGTTGCGCACGTCCTGGCGGCGGTGCCGGTTTTCGCAGCTGACGTCGTTTGTGCTCATCGCCGCTCCGCTAGGACGCTGGATTGATGAAGGTGTCGGTTCGGCTTTCCTGTGTCTGCCGCACCGTGTATTTGACCGTCACGCTGAGGGTGGAATCCTGTGCCGTGACCTCCAGCGCATTGAGATCGATTAGGTCGCCGAGATAGCGCTGCAGCGCGGCCTGGGTCGTGAACTGCACGGCCGAAGCAAGCTCCGGACTGTTCGGCGCAAATACAAGCTGCAGCAAACCGCTGCCGAAATCCGGCCGGTTGACGCGCTCGCCAGGGCTCGTGAACAGGAGCTGTTCGATCATGTCGTGGATGTGATCGTTGTCGTCGGTCGCCGCGGTGCGGCCGCGGCTGTCGAAGTGGAAGGGGAAGTCGATGTTCATTGCTGCCTCATGTTGCCGTCACACGGGTCTGGGTCACGGTGATCAGAAGCGGGGTTCCGGTCGGCACGCAGGTCGCCTGACTGTCGAGCAGCAGCAGCGGCTGGCCGAGCGAGGTCACGCGCGTGGCCGAGGTGGTGAATTGCGCCGTGACGCAAGGTCCGTTGCCGGCATTGGGCGGCGGCATGGTGCAGCCCGCAATCTGGTAGGGCGAGGATATCGTCACTGTCGGCTGCCCCATCACCGTGACGCGCGCGTTGGGCGTGGTGGGCTGCGCCTGGCCGGCATGGCTGCACATCACCGTGGCGCCGACATGAAGAAGAAATCCCGGCATCCTATCCTCCTCAGGTCACGACAAGCGCGCCGTTGTTGACCGTCACCGTGCTGGCGGAAAGCACGATGCTGGCGCCCTTGCCGTTCTGAATGAATATGCCCGTGTCGTTGACGATGATGGTGGCGCCGCCCGCGCTTCTCAACATCAGCCCACCCGTCGGACCGGGCACGTCGCTGATGACAAAAGTGTGCTTGAGCAGCGATCCGATGACGTAATTGGCGTCGCCGGGAATGCCCGCCATTGCGAGCGTGGGCACTTCCGACTGGCTCTCGTAGCGGCCGCCCATCCACACGGGATAATCGGCTTCGCCGCCTTCGAACTGGATCCATACCTTGGCGCCGACCATTGGCACCGCGAACACGCCCATGCCCTCACCGGTGAACGCGAAACACGGTCTCGCCCAGGTGGAAGGTGTGAGCCCGCCCACCGCCGGCACTGTGGCCTGGATGCGGCCGAGCTGCATCGGATCGACATTGTTCGTTACCGTGCCGGTATAGATGCCGTAGTACCTCGTTCCGCTGCTGCTCATACGCTCACCGTCGAAACGGATGATCCCGTGCCGCCCCGTGAGAGGGTGAAGCTTTGCTTGTATTCGCCGCGTTTGATGTTGTGGGTGACGCTCTTCACGTAATACTTGCCGTCGTAATAGGAACCGGCGCCGCGCACGGCAGCCAGTTGCCGCGCTTTGAACACATGGCCGTAGCGCAGCACGTCGATCTGGCCGCTGCCGGTGATCGCATCGGCCGACGCAAACAGCTTGCCGACGGCCCACAGCGCGGCATTGGCGAGGCTGTAGTTCGCCGTACCCTTTGGCCCCTGCTCGCTCTTGAGCGGCGTGGGTGCATGCGCCGCCAGCGAAGCCTTGAAGATGTCGATGTTCGGAACCGGCACGGGAATGGGAAATCCCGAATTTGGTTCGATCACCGTCACGATGTATTGCGTCGCGAGCGTGCCGTCGTAGGAGAAGCTGAGCGAATCCACATTGGAACTGGCGTCGAGATTGATGCTGAGCGCCGGCTGCACGCCGCCGAACATCTTCGAGATGTCCGGGCCCCAATAGGCGAGGCTCTTGCCGGGCGACGGACCCGGATCGAGGTAAAAAACCCAGCCGGTCGCCTGACCCAGCGCCTGGACGTACTGGTAGTCGGTGCCGTCTTGCTTGACGAAGCGGCTGAGCGGATTCTCGAAGGTCGGGATCGCGTTGGGAATGGCAATGGGGATGACGCCCAGCACGGCGTATTTCGCCAGAATCGCCTCCACGATCAGGAAGTTCGGCAGCGCGGGGTAGGGGATGCCAGAAAGGTCGATGAAGTCCATCAGGGCGGTGAGATCCAGGCCCGTGACCGTCAGCTCCGATTTGCCAGCGGCGCTCGACGGCGTGACGTCCTGCTTGGTGACGATGCCGTCCATCAGCACTTCGGTGGAACCGTTCACCGTCACCGCGATGATCACCCGCTGCCGCGGATCGAAAAACCCGCTCGCATGCAGCGTGGTAAAGGCGGAATTCTTGCCAAGCGTGAATTTCATCTGGAAGCCGCCCTGGCTGCCGACCGCGGAGGTGACCTGCACTTCGCTAAGGGCATCGATCACCGGCTCGGGCACGGGGCTCGCATTGAACCCACCCATCATCAGGGTAAGATAGAAGCCCTGGTTCATAGGCTCGATCCCGTGATGCCGCTGGGCATGGTGATGTTGAGCGTGCGGCCGATGGTGGCCGTCATGGCGTCTGGATTCATTGCGTTGTTGGCGTCGCAGATGCGCCAGAACAGCGTCGGATCGCCCAGATATCGCGCGGTGATGTTGTCGAGCCTCTCGCCCTGTATGACTGTATGGGTCTGCAGCACCTGGAAGCCCGAGACCTGCGGCAGGAAGCGGCGCGTGACATAGGCGACAGGCCTGCCGTTCTGCACGAGCGTTTCGGTATCGAGGCCGTAATAGCGGCTGGTCGCTAAGAACAGTGTGGTCTTGAGCGAGACCTGCGCCAGAAGGGCTTGTACCGGATCGTTGGGAATGGTGCTCATGGAATCCCCTGAATGCCGAGCGCGCCCAGCGTGCCGTACTGATAGAGCGTGGCCAGTGTTTCCTTCTGGCGCTGGTAGGCCATGTAAAGGCCGCCGGACTTGTCGCTGAAGAACAGGTCGTCGATGGATAGCACCTGCATGCCGATGCTGACCTTCGCTCGCAGCGGATTGAGGGAGGGGTCGAACGCCTCTTCGGTGATGCTGAGATCGGTCAATCGAACGGGCACGATGCGGCTGGCGCTCCACACGAACAGGCTTTGGGGCGCGAGCACCGGCATGATCTCGAGCGTGCCCTGCTGCGACAGGTTGAAGTTGGTCTGCAGCGTGGCGCTGTCCGGATAGACCAGCGTTTCGAGCGCGGCGAGGTGAGGCGCGATGCCGTAACGCACGGTGTTGGGATTGTTGTCCGGATCCTCGAGCTGGTCGGTGGCGTCGATCTCGGCGTCCAGCTTGAAGGTTTCCACCGGCGGCCCGGTCAGCCGCAGCGCCTCGGAACGGTCGCCGCCTTCGCTGATGCCCTTGATCTTCAACGTACGGGTCAGCGTGTCGGGATTGTATTGCAGCACGATCACGCCGTTCGGCTTGATCGCGAAGCTCGAGGGATCAAGCAGGACGATGCCGCCTTTCAGCACACGCGGGGAACGGGGAAATGCACTCATGGGCTGGCTCCTTGCGTGTTGGGCTGCGCCTGCCGCGTGTTGCTCTTGGCCTCGCCCTCGGCTTCAAGCCGCTGCTTCAACTGCAGCAACTGCTCGTATTGGCGGCGATATTTTTTCTGGTCGGCGGCGGGCATCTGGTCGTATTCGGCCAGCGCGCCGACCCGCGGCAGGTTGAGCGCCTGCAGCGCCTGGCCGCGCGGCATGTCGCCCAGACCGCGCACCTGGGCCGTCAACGTCCAGTGAACGGCCAGGAATTCGCGCGTGTGCGAATTGCGCACGGGTTCGTCTTTGCTCGCAAAGGGATCAAGAATGCCACCGATCAGGCCGCCGACGCCGCCAGCGGCGCCGAGAACCCCGCCGATCAGACCGCCTGACAGGGACACGCCCGCCGCCGCGGCGATGCCCAGCCCGATGCCGCCGGCCGCCGCTCCGATGGCCGCGCCCACGCCCGCGCCGCCAAGCGTGCTGAGGAACGAGCGATTGCTGGCGGGCGAACGCTGGCCCACATGCTGGAGCTCGTGCCCGATGGTGCGGACGCGCTGGACGTAGCGCCGCCGGAATTCGTGGAAGAAGCCCGGGCCGATGGTCGTGCGTTGGCGGCCGCCGAAAGAGGCCTGGCCCTGCGACGGACCGGTTTCCGCGTCCTGCGGGCTCGTGGTGTGCAGGTTGGGATCGTAGAAGATGCCGTCATAATTGGGCGGACGGCCGAAATAGGTGTCGATGATGAGGTCGAGCGCGCGCTGGCGATCTGCGGGCTTGTCGGATTCCGCTAGCGCGATGATGCGATCGCGCGCGGCTTGCGGATCGAGGTTCGCCTGACGATGGAGCCTGGAAGCGTCCGCACCGGCCGCTGAAACGCGCCTGCCTTGGACGACCTCGTCGGCCGCGCGGTTTGCGGCGTGTTCCTCGTGCGAATGCGCCGCGCCGATCTGGCTGGGCATGGCGCCGTGCCGGGCGCCGTCCTGCGAGACATGGGCCAGTTCGTGCGCCAGCAGGTGCACGCCGCCCTGCGTCTGCGGCGAATAGCGGCCGCGCGCAAAGACGATGTCCTGTCCGGCGGTATAGGCGTCTGCCTGGACCGCTGTGGCCGACCTTGACGCTTTGGCGTCGTCGTGCACGCGAACGCCGCTGAAGTCGCGGCCGAAACGTTGCTCCATGCTGGCGCGCGTCGCCACGTCAAGCGGCTGTCCCGGCGAGCGCAGCACGTCGTGAACCAGCCCGGGCACATGGCCCGCAGCAGCCCCCGAAACGTGCCGGCGCAGCAGGCCATTTGGCGCCACGAAAGCTGCCTGGTTTGTTCTTTCGCAGCGCGCCCAGCCCATGGCTTCATTTTCCTCCCGTTGGGGGCGGCGGATTTGGCTGCGACTGTTGCGGCCCCGGCACCGGCGGCGTGGTCTGCTGCGCCGGCGCGGTATGGCCGTGATAGTCGACATGGCCTATCTTCTGGTTGTCAGTGGCGGCGTAGCCAATCCGGTTGTGCGGCACGCATTCGACGCATTCCACCATGCGATGGCCCGCGGGATTGGCGCGAATGACGAACCGGCCCGCGAACTGCTGCAGCGGTTCTTTTTCGCCGATGCTGTTGGTGCCGTTGAACGCCACCTGCACGACAGCCGGCGTATCCGCGGGAGCGGGCGGCGGCGCTTCCTCCTTTGCCTTCCCGCCCTTTCCTCCCTTGCCTGCGGCCTTTTTCGTGGCGTCCGGCTTGGCAGGTTCCGGCTTCGGCGCGTATTTGGGCGGAGCGACAATCGCGGGCGCCGCAAAATTGATCGCGGCGGAGCTGCCGCCCGTTCCACCGTTATAGTTTTGCGGCACCGTCTGCGGGATCGCGCTTAAGATGCTCACCCCATCCGTCGCCACGTCGAAATTGATGTCGGCCCAGTTGTCGTCGTCCGTCTTCAGGTCGAGCAGCTTTTCCGTGTGCGTCGGAGCAGACAATGCGGCGTCCTGACGTTCGGCGGGTATTTCGGAAGCGGCAGCAGCGATCGGCTGCGAATTCAGCGTGATGCCGCCGGTTGTCGGTGCCGGGTTGGCGGGACGCCGCCAGGCCAGTATCGCGAATATCAGCGCTGCAGCACCCAGTGCGGCACCGACGATGCCTGCGATGCCACCGGCCACCGACCAGCCATCGGACTGGCGCTGCAAGGGGCGCGCCGGATCGGCCGTAAAGGGCAGGTGCTGCAGCGAAGCCTGGGGATGCGACGGCGCCTCCAACGCGGTCGCGTTGGCTGCTGCTTGCCGCTCGAAGGAGTCGTTCGGGTGCGAAACGGTGAATCCGTCGCCGATCGGCGTGCCGTCCACCGGCCCGCGCGCCTGCTGCGCCACATGGGTCAGCTCATGCGCGAGCAGCCGCTCACCGCCCGCGGTCTGCGGCGCGTAGCGTCCCTGATCGAAGACGATGTGATGGCCAGACGTGTAAGCCGTGGCGCCAAGGGCAACCGCCGAATGTGCGGCCTGGGAATCGTCATGCACGCGCACGGGGCTGAGGTCGTAGCCCAGGCGGGGCTCCATCACGGCCCGCGTGCCCGCGTCCAGCGGCCGGCCGGGCATGGTCAGCACGTCCTGCACGAGCGATGTTGCGCCTTCCAGACTGCGCGCACCGTTCGCCTCGCGCTGGATCGCGGTGTGCGTGTTGGTTCTGCCGAGATGTTGTGCGACGGCCGGGCTGGCGGCGCTGCGCGTGGCCGAGGCGTGCTGTGCCCGTGCGGTCATGATTTGCCTCCGCGCTTTACTTCCGCGATGAAGGGCAGATAGGCCGAGACATCCTGGCTCGCCTTCAGTCTGCGGTAATAATCGCGGCAAATGTCGGCCTGTTGTTCGGTGCCGTAGTCCAGGAACTTCTTGCCTTTCCCGCGATCGATGACGAGTTGTTGCGGCCCTCCATACTCGTAGGCGCTTGCGCCACGTAGCGCCGTTGCGATCTTCCGGAACACCGAGATGCCGTGTTGCGTCTGCCAGACATGGGTCAGCTCGTGCACCAGCCACGGCAGGAAATCGGCGCTCTTGAACGCGCCGATGGGGAAATAGGCGGTTTCGAACGGCGTGCGCGCGTAATCGCCGATCGCCATCAGCGAGGATTCCGCGATCCGCGTGCGCTTCAAGTCGAGGCTCGATCCGAACACGAGCTGCACTTCGAGCGCCTCCTCGTCCGTCAGCGGCCGGGGATGGGTGGTCGCGACTTCGCCGAGGATCACACCCGCGAGCCCACCCAGAAGTCCGCCGGCGATCGCGCCGCCCACACCGCCCAGACCCGCGCCAATCGCTCCGCCGATCAGGCCGCCGATCGCGCCGCCGCCGACATCGCCCGCCACCGTGCGATGGATCGCGTTCCGCGGCGCGCGCGCGCGGATCGGCCCGATCGGCAGTCCGAGCGTGACTTGCGTGGCGATGCGCGAGGCCTCGCGTTCCGCCGAACTGTGGGGAGACGCTATGGTCTGGACCGGTTGATCCGGCGCGCCGACGCTCTGCACGACGTGCGTGAGTTCGTGCGCCAGCAGCGCGCGGCCCTGCGGTGTCTCGGGCGCGTAGCGTCCCGACCGGAACATGATATCGGAGCCGTGCGTGAACGCCTCTGCGCCCATTGCGCGAGAGGAACGGTCGGCCTGGCTGTCCGTATGGACCCGAACGGCGCTGAAATCCCGGGCGAAGCGCGCTTCCATGAAGGCCCGCGTGCTGCTGTCGAGCAGGATACCCCGCGACTGCCGTGTCTGGCGCACCGCCTGCCGCCGCGATGGGGTGGGAACCGTCTCCGCCTTATCGGGGCGCATATCTGCGGACGGGCGTTTCGGGGTGATGCGCGCCGGGCTTCCGATGCCTGCATAAACCGATTGCGCGATGCGCTTCCCGAGCGCGTCCGTCTGCTCCCCCTTGCGCAGGCGCAAGGCTGCGCCGTCGATGCGCGGCACCGCGCCGCCACTCAGGAATTCCGCCGCGACGCCGCCCTCGGCAAACAGGCGGGAGAGTTCCTGCTCCATCGCGCGCTGCAAACGGGCGCCTTGCGCCGCGGTGACGGGAAGTCCGTCCAGCACCAGGCGATCGATGTTGAGCATGATCTTCATTGCCGCCTCACGCGATACGCACAGGCGCCGGCGGCGCCCGGAAATCGGGCTCCCGGATCGGCTGATCGAGCTTGCGGTACTCTGTTCGCGCCGCATCGAGCACGTTGGTCATGGTCACGGGTGTTCCGCCGTTTGCGGCGATGAACGCCGCATTCATCGCGATCAACGCGATATGGCCGCCGGTCAGGTTGAGGCGCGCCAGTCGATCGAAATCGAGACCGGTTGTGGGCGTTTCCGGCGGGAATGCCCTCTGCCAGATGGCCTTGCGCTGCTCCTGCGCCGGGAAGAGGAAATTCACCACAAAGCGCAGGCGGCGCATGAACGCCTGATCCAGCGCGCTTTTCTGGTTGGTTGCCAGGATCGCGAGTCCGCCGAACGACTCCATGCGTTGCAGCAGGTAATTGATCTCGATGTTGGCATAGCGGTCGTGACTGTCCTTGACCTCGCTGCGCTTGCCGAACAGCGCGTCGGCCTCGTCAAACAACAGGATGGCGCCGCCTTCCTCGGCCGCGTCGAACAGCCGGCGCAGATTCTTCTCGGTCTCGCCAATGTATTTGCTGACCACGGCCGACAGATCGATGCGGTAGAGGTTGAGACGCAGATGGCCGGCGATGACCTCCGCAGCCATGGTCTTGCCGACGCCGCTTTCACCCGCAAACAGCGCGTTGATGCCAAGTCCGCGGGTGGTCTTCTTCGCGAAGCCCCAATCCTGATAGACGGCCGAGCGCTTGCCCACCTGGTCGGCTATCTGGCGCAACAGCTTGAGTTCGTCCGCCGGCAGGACGATATCGTCCCAGCCCACCTTGGGTTCGATACGCTGCGCCAGGGCATCGAGGCGGGGACGCGTGGCCGCGATACAGGCATCCCACAGCTTCTGCGGCAGCGGCGCGTCGCCCGCGGTTGCCTTGGCGGACTGAACCACTGCGCCAATGTCACCAAAGTTCAGGTTGAACTGCGAGGCGAGTGGCCCGGCGGCCGCGGCGTCCTGCTCGCCGATCAGCTTTTGCCACTCCAGCTTCTGCTCCGCCGGCGTGGGCTTGGCGACATCGACGACCAGCGACGGCGCCGACAGGGTCATCAGCGGCTCGCGCGTATCGACGAACACCGGACCTTCCAACTGCATGACCAGCCGATTGACGGCGGCCTGTTGGAGCGTCTGCGGGCCGTCCGTTTCCAATCCATTGAGATCGACGTAGAGCGCCAGCGGCGACAATTTTGCCTGGCGCTGCCACAGGCGAGTGAAAAGCTCCAGGTCCGCCGGTATGGTGGGGACCAGGTTCCAGCTGAGGCGGTGCAAAGTTCGTCCAAGCTCGGCGCAGACCGCGTCGCACACGCTCTTCTTCGAGGCCTGGTCCGGGCCCACAAGTTCGACGACCGGCGGCTTGCCGCCTTCGGGCACGTGCCCCAGACCATCCAGGATCTTCATCGCGGCATCGTGATGCGTGCCCGCGAGATCGCCGGGTGCGGTCGTATCGGACGGTTCGAGCAGCGAGGCGATCCGCTCGTCGCTGTAATCAAGGCCCTTCAGATAATTCAGCACCCATTCATCGATGCTCAGGCGGCTCACGGTCAGCGGCTGGCCGGCCGCGTGCCCAACCTCGATCAGGTGCCAGCGGCGCAGAGGTCTTTCGGGAGACAGCGGGTCCCAGGCCGCCGAGCGGAACAGCGACAAGGCCAGCGCGAAGGTGGGATAGGGGCGAGACACGTCGTTCTGTGCCATGGCGCAGAGCGAGGCAATGGACGTGTCCAATTCCATGGCGGCGCAAAGCACCAGGACGTCGCTCTCGAATTGAGTCAAGTCCAGCTTCTGGCGCAGCGTGAAGAGCGCGGGTGGAGGCACATTCTCGGCCGGTGCGGCGGGTGTCGCGCCCGGGGGCGCGGGCTTGGTGACGTTCGTTTCGTCCGGCAGCAGAAACGTTTCGGAGGAAACCGTGCTGCTCTTGCGCCAGGGAAACCAACCTCTGTCGCGGCTCGGCTCGGCGGCAGGCTGTGGCGGCGGCGGTATGGCCCGCGTATTCGCCTGGGCGCGCTGCTCCAGCTGCACCCGCACGGCGGCGACCGCGGCGGCGATATAGCGGGTATTTTCTTCCTGCCAGAGTTCCGTATTGGTCATGACACGGTCACCGCCTGGCTGGGATCGAATTTCGGCGGCGAGGCGCTTTTGTCGACCAGCAGGCTGTCGATGCCGTCGACACGCAGCCGCGTATAATAAGTGCCCTTGGCGAGTGTCACCGCCGGGAAAGTGAGCGTCGGGGTCTCGGTGGTGAATAGATTGGGCTGAAGCTGCTGGTCGTTGAGATACAGCGTCGCCCGCTGGCCTGGCCAGATCTGCGGCGAGCTTGTTACGGTGAGGCTGACATTGCCGGCGGCGGGGGTTGCCGGCGACACGGTGATGGACGGCGCCAGCGATAGCGGCAGGGCATTGGTCTGGCGGCGGAAGCTTTCACCGGATCGCTGCACGAACACAGACACGCCATAGATGCCGGCGGGCCAGTGCAGGGCGTCGTTCGGCAAGGTGACTGTCAGCGTCGTGGCGGTGGCGCCGGAATCCGGCGCGAGCTCGATAGGCGTGCTCAGCAACGGATGATCGAACGACACGCCGATATTGGTGCCGTCGAGCAGGGCGCCGCTGATCGTCAGCTTGTCGGCCAGGCGCGCGCTGGGCTGGTTGTTGGGCGGCGTGATGCTGTTGAGCGTGGGCACCACAGGACCGAGGTTCGCCAGCGCACTGTAGCCGGTATCCTTTGGACCTCGCGTGAGCACCGGCAGCGGCGCGGCCGAACTGCGTGTGGATTCGATGAGCGTCACCCCCACTTCATAAGCGGCCGAAAGCCGGTACTGCGTGGCAAAGCCGGTCCACAGCTTTGAAAGCTCGTCCACGGAAATGGGATGCAGGGTGATGCGGACGCGCTCGATCTGCTGGTCGAGATCGGAGTCGGGCATGATGCCAGACGTCGCGGCCTTGATGTCCGCCGCGCTGAGCACCGGATAATCGTGCAGCAGGCTCATCGCCTTGCCCAGCAGCTCATGGCTGAAGGGCTGGCTGGAATCGTCGTCGCGGCCAAAGGCGGTCAGCAGATAGAACAGCGTCAGCGGCAGCGGCGGATAATTGACCTCGCCGTTCTTGGCCTGGGGCGGCATGTCCATGTTGGTCCAGGCCGGGTCACGCTGTACCTGGTAAAGAAACAGGTTGAGCTGGTTGGAGGTGCGCGTGCCGCGTGCCTTGTCCAGCGGCAGCAGAGTGACCTTGGTGTCGGACAGATCGCTCTCGGTCGTGACGTTATATTGCAGGATGGCGTAAATCGTCGCCGTGACAGCCGCGACCGCCTGCGAGTTGCTCATGGCTTACCTCGACCTGCTGCGCAGGTATTCTTCGAGGCTCATGACCGGCGAAGATTTGCTGCCTTTTGGCGGCCGCGGCGCATCGCTTGCGGCGCGGATCTCGACGCGGCCGATGGAAATCTGGATGAAGGGGTCCGCCTCACGCCTGGCTGCTTGCGGACGGGGCGGAAGCTGAGGGCGCAAGCTGGGCGGCGTAGGCGCGAAGGGCGCCTGGACCGTTCGCATCGAAGCTGCGGGCTCCATCGGCGCGGCCGCTGCTGGATTCGTCCGCTCGAGGGCCGGCGCCGCGTGATCGGGAGCCGGCGACGGCTGACGCACGCGGTCCGTGTGAAGCGGCGTATCGGCACGATTGCGGCGTGTCTCTGCTGGCGATGCGATTGGCGAGGAGGGCGCGATTGGCGATGAGACGGTTTGGACGGTTTGGCGCCCGGTCCCGCGCAGGGGCTTTTCGAGCGGACGAGGCGAGGCGACCTCGAAGGCCTGTGGCGGCGGCATCGCGACCGGACGGAACGGATTGGGCTGCGGCGAAGCCGGCGCGTTCGCCCGGGCATTTTCCGGTTGTGGCACCGACGGCTGTGGGGGCAGGTCTGTCCGCTCCGGCGCCTCTGCGGGCATTTCGGATTCCGCCCGAAGCTGCGGTTCTGCCGCTGGAGTTTCGAATAACGCGGGCAGGCGAGGCCGCAACACCGGAGCCGTGCCGTCGACCCGCGCCATAAGATCGGAGAAGAAATCGCTCATGCGCTCGCGAGCTCCAGATAGCGGCGGCGGCGTTGCGGGCTAAGTTCCAGAATGTCGCGTTCGGTCCAGCCGTAGCTCGCCGCGAGCGTGTGCACCTCACGCAGCATCCGGTCGGCCCAGGCGTCCACTTCCTCCCACAGGAACGTTCCGATATCGAACGTCATCCGTGTCTCGTGACCGCAGTTGGAACAGGCCATGTTGAGTTTGAGGTCGGCATCAGGATCGGCGTCGGCCAGCGTGCGCGCTATGTCGTCCACAACGCATGGCGGCAGCGATTGCGTCTGCACGGATTCGCCTTCACGCGAAGCGCTGATCACGCTGCGCTCCAGCAGGATGCGTCCCTCGTCGAACGGAACGGCGGCTGCCGCGAGCATGTCCCGGCTCGTCAGCAGGCGAAGTTCGAGCGCATAATCGCCGCTAGACAGCGAAAGGGGGGCGTGCTGGTGCGCGCCAGTCGACTTCAGGTCGGAAAGGTTGAGATTTATCTCTTGCTGTTCGCCGCACGCCGCGCAGGAAAACCTGCCGCTCAGCTCTGGTCCGAACATCGCCTCGCGCAGCTCGAACAGTGCACCGTCTCGTTCGCCCAGGCATGCGTCTGCCAGCGCATCCAACGGCGCATCGGGCCGTGCGATCGCGAACAGCTCCAGGCTGCGCTCAACCGCGCCCCGTCCCGTGCCCCGTTCCCACGCCGCCAAGGCCTGTGAAATCGTCGGGGCTTGCATGGCACGCTAGCCCGCTGCGGCAGGCAGGGTGAAGCTGGGCTCCGTGGGCTCCGTCACCGACGTGTCACGCTCCCAACCCTCATTTTCGAGCTTGATGTGCTGG
>DATAPW010000211.1:0-8424 GCA_036265005.1 Acetobacteraceae bacterium
CTGACCGGCTTCATCACCGCTACGGTGGCGAAGGTATTGCCGAACGGCAACCTGTATGTGAAGGGCGAGAAGAAGATCTGGATCAACCAGGGGCAGGAGAACGTCATGCTCAGTGGCGTCATCCGGGCGATCGATGTCGCCCCCGACAACTCAGTCCCCTCCTCGCGAGTAGCCAATGCCCGGATCACCTACGGCGGCAAGGGAGCGATCGCGGATGCGAACGCGGCCGGCTGGCTGTCGCGCTTCTTCAATTCACCGTGGACGCCATTCTGATGCGCCGACTCAAAGCACTGCTGCTGGCCTTCGGCATACTCGCCGGCGCCAGCGTCACGGCGCACGCCGAGCGTATCAAGGATCTCGCCACTGTGGCGGGCGTGCGCACCAACCAACTCGTAGGGTACGGCCTCGTCGTCGGTCTCGACGGCACCGGCGACCAGACGAGCCAGGCCCCGTTCACAATCCAGAGTATCACCAACATGTTGGCGCGCTTCGGCGTGCCCATTCCCCCAGGCACCAATCCGCAGCTGAAGAATGTCGCTGCGGTAACTGTCACCGCGGATCTGCCGGCGTTCGCCAAGACCGGGCAGACAATCGATATCACGGTGGCTTCCATCGGTAATGCCTCGAGCCTGCGCGGGGGCAGCCTGCTCATGACGCCGCTCCGCGGCGTCGACGGGCAGGTATACGCCTTTGCGCAAGGAAGCATGGTCGTAAGCGGCTTCGGCATCTCCGGCAAGGACGGCTCGAAGATCTCCGTCAACGTTCCGAGTGCGGGCCGCATTCCGAACGGTGCCAGCGTGGAGCGCGAGGTGCCCGTGAAGTTCGGCGGCGACGGACACCTGGTATTCAACCTAAATACTCCCGACTTCACGACGGCCTCGCGCGTAGTGAATGCCATCAACAAGATTCTCGGCGCCGGCACCGCGGACGCACTCGACGCGGTGTCCATTCGTGTCGCGGCCCCTGTCGACCCGAACCAGCGCACGGCTTATCTCGCGACCCTCGAAGGGATCGACGTCGACCCGGGCGATCCTCCGGCGCGCGTCATCATCAATTCCCGCACCGGTACGGTCGTTATCAGCTCGCACGTGCGAGTCATGGCGGCGGCGGTCGCGCACGGCTCGCTATCAGTGACCATCACCGAGCGCGACCAGGTCAGTCAGCCCAATCCGTTCACCCAGGTGCAAGCTGCGACGGTAACTCCGAAAAGCACCATCAACGTGAAGGAAGGGGATGCGCGCATGTTCGTGTTTCAGGCCGGCGTGAATCTCGATGAGATCGTGCGGGCTGTAAACCAGGTAGGGGCGGCTCCCAGCGACCTCGTGGCAATCCTCGAAGCACTGCAACAGGCCGGCGCGCTGCGCGCCGAAATGATCGTCATATGACAGTGCCCGTCAACAGCAGCTCGGCGGACGTCTACACCGACTTTGCGGGCCTCACCGCCCTCAAGAAAGATGTGCGATCGAACGATCCGGACGCCCTGCGCGCGGTTGCGAAACAGTACGAGAGCCTGTTTGCCCGCATGATGATCAAGAGCATGCGTGACGCGGTCGGTAAGGACCCCATCTTCGGCAGCGACGAAGGGCAGACCTACCAGGAAATGTACGACGACCAGCTCTCGATCGAGATGACCAAGGGGCGAGGCCTCGGGCTCGCCGACATGTTGGTGCGACAGCTGCAGAAAATCAGCGGCGGCGCCAAGACAGACGCTGCGGAGGACGTGAAAGGCGCCAAGGGCGCGAGCGCAGCCGCGGGCGCTTCGGCTATCACGCCACAAGTGGGCGCGAAGTCCGCCCTGAGAAAATTTCAGGGTGACCCTCAGGGCAACCGCAACGGCGGCTCCTCGGGCGATGCCATCGCACCGGTCGCATCGCCCCAGGCCAAGGCGAGCTTCATCAGCGATCTGTGGCCCTCGGCGCAGGAGGCTGGCCAGCAGCTCGGCGTCGATCCGCGCAACCTCATCGCCCAGGCCGCTCTCGAGACCAACTGGGGCACGCGCGTACCCCGCGATGTTCAGGGCCGCTCCACCAACAATCTCTTTGGCGTGAAAGCCGCGGGACAGTGGAACGGCGCGTCGGTGACGGCCGGGACCCAGGAATATCAGAACGGCGCAGCGGTGAGCACCACGGGTCAATTCCGCGCCTATGACAGCCGGGAACAGAGCTTCCAGGATTATGTAACGCTGCTACGCAGCAATCCACGTTACTCCGCCGCGCTCAACACCGGAAGCAACGTCCACGCGTTCGCCAGCGCGTTGCAACGCGGTGGCTACGCGACCGACCCGGACTATGCCAGCAAGGTCACCGCGATCGCCGCATCGGTCGACTCGCGCAGCGCGATGCTGGAACAGTCGTTCAAGTCCGCGAGCATTGCGCCGATAACCCCACCGACAGGCATTCTCTGAGGCGCACTGCATGGGCGATATTCTTTCAACCAGCGTCTCCGGCCTGCTCGCCTTCCAGCAAGCACTCGACGTCACCAGCAACAACATCTCGAACTCGGCGACCCCGGGTTACAGCGTAGAGGGTATCAAGCTCGCCGAGCAGCCCGGCTCGGGTACCGGCGGCGGCTATTTCGGCAACGGTGTCAACGTCCAGAGCGTCACGCGCTCGTACGACGAGATGCTCGCCGCGCAGGTCCGGTCATCGCAATCGAGTTATTCGAGCTTCAACACGCTGTCGACGCAGGCGGCGCAGATCGACAACATGTTGAGCTCCTCGAGCACCGGGCTCACGGTGACCCTGCAGAGTTTCGTCAATTCCCTGCAAAGCCTGTCGACCGCGCCTGCTTCGACCGCGCAGCGGCAGGTGGTATTGAGCCAGGCACAGGCCCTCGTCACGCAGCTCAAGTCCTACCAGTCGCAACTCACGACCCAAAGCCAGAACCTCGAGTCCCAGGTCGGTAACACCGTTACCCAGGTCAACACGATCGCCCAGAACATCGCCTCGCTCAATGGGCAGATCGCGGCCGCCTCCGGCGGCGGGCAGACGCCGAACCAGCTCATGGACCAGCGCGACAGCCTGGTCGACCAGTTGAGCCAGTATGTGAACGTCAACGCCATTACCCAGAGCGATGGCCAGATGGACATCTACGTCGGCAGCGGGCAACCCCTGGTTGTCTCCGGCACCGCCCAGACACTCGTGGCCTCTCCGGACCCGAACGACGCTTCGGAGTCCGACATCGGCATCGCGGCCGGCAACGGCAACGTCTCTGACATTACGAAGGAAATCAACGGCGGCACACTGGGTGGCCTGCTCACCACGCGAAGCCAGGTGCTCGACCCGACCGAGAATGCTCTGGGCCAGATCGCCATCGGCATCGCGTCGGTCATGAATCAGCAGCAGGCGTCCGGCATGGACCTCACCGGCGCGCAGGGACAGGCCATGTTCGCCGTGGGGCCTCCACAGGTTCTGCCGAGCACGACCAACACCGGCACCGGGACGGTGAGCGCCACCATCACGGACGCGACCCAGGTCACGACGGACAATTACAAACTCACTTATTCGGGCACGACCTGGGATTTGCAGGACACGAGCACCGGCCAGCAGGTCACCATGTCCGGCACCGGCACCGGCACGGACCCGTTCGTGGGCGCGGGCGTATCTATAGTGGTGAACGGTGCGCCCGACGCGGGCGACAACTACGTCATCAAGCCAACCGCAGGCGCCGTTGACGGGATGTCGGTGACTCTCAGCAGTCCGGCGCAGATCGCCGCCGCCTCCCTCGGGGCGTCGGCGGCGGCCTCGGGCAACACGGGCACGGCGACGATATCCGCTCCCAGCATTACGGACCCGACGAACTGGACCAACGGCAGCTACACGATCTCATTCACGGACCCGACCGACTACCAAGTCACCGACGGCGGCGGCAACGTCGTCACCTCCGGAACTTACACGGCCGGCAGTCCGATCAGCTTCAATGGCGAACAGGTCAGCATCAGCGGCACACCCGCCAGCGGCGATACGTTCACCGTCGGCCCGAACAACAAGGCCAACACCGGTGACAATACGAACGTCCTGGCTATGGCCGCGGACGTCACTGCGTCCGTGCTCAATGGGGGCACCACCTCGCTCAATGGCGCTGCGAATAATCTCGTCAGCGCGATGGGCGTGTTGACGCAACAGGCACAGGCGAACGCCACCGCGCAACAGTCGGTCAACCAGAGCGCGACCAACGCCCGTAGCAACCTCTCAGGCGTCAATCTCGACGACGAGGCCGCCAAGATGCTGCAGTACCAGCAGGCCTACCAGGCCTGCGCACAGATGATCCAGAGCTCGCAGACCCTCTTCAATTCCCTCATCAGCGCCATCTCGAACGGGTAATCATGAGAATCTCCACCGCTACCTTTCAGAACAACGCTGTCGGCCAGATGGACGCGCTCGAAGCAGCGCTGCAACAGACCCAGCTGCAGTTGTCCACTGGGCTGAAGATCCAGAGCGCCGCGGACGACCCGGCCGGCATGGCGCAGGTCAACCAGATGAACGTGCAGATCTCGGCCACGACGCAGTTCGTCACCAACAGCAATACAGCGCAGACGAATCTGCAACTCGAAGAGCAGGCGCTCACGAACGCCTCCAACATCATGCAGAACGCGAACACGCTGGCGGTCGAGGCGAACAATTCCGCGCTCAGCGCCGCGAACAAGAAGGATATCGCGACCCAGCTGCAGCAGGATCTGCAGAGCCTGGTCTCCATCGCCAACTCCACGGACGGCAATGGCAACTACCTGTTCGGCGGCTTCGCCAACACCAGCGCCCCGTTCACGCAGGCAGGGGGCACCGTGAGCTACAACGGCACGAACCAGGTGACCCAGGTCCAGATCAGCACGAACCAGAGCATCTCCACCGGCGACAACGGCAACGTGGCGTTCATGAACATTCCGAATGGGAATGGCACGTTCACCACCTCGGCCGCGTCCACCAACACCGGCACGGCGTCGATCGGCGGCGGCAGTGTCACGACCCCGAGCGCCTGGGTCCCCGACACCTATACCCTTTCGTTCACGGACCCAAGCGATTACCAGGTCACCGACAGCGGTGGGAACGTGGTGGGCTCGGGTACTTACACCAACGGCGATACCATTTCGTTCAACGGCGCGCAGGTCGCTCTCAGCGGTACACCTGCCGCGGGCGATCAATTCACGATCGCGCCTTCGACCACGACGAGCGCTTTCAGCGCATTGTCAAATCTGATCTCGACGCTGAACTCCTCCGCGACAATCAATAGCGGACAGCTCACCACGCTGGTCAACACCGCCGTACAGCAGATCCAGAATTCCATCACGAATTTCAGCAATGTGTCGGCCTCGGTGGGCGCACGCCTGAATGCGATCACGGCGGCGCAGTCGACGGCGACAGCGACTCAGACGACCCTTAAGACGAACGTCGGGACGATTCAGAGCACGGACTATACCGCCGCGACGACCCAGCTCAGCTCGGAAGAACTCGCCCTGCAGGCCGCGCAGGAGTCGTACGCGTCCCTGGAGAAGCTCTCCCTGTTCAACTACATCCAGGGCTGAAGTGTGACGCAGCTCATATTTCGGATTCGCCGGTCTCTCAAGTTCCACGGACTGGCACCGATATAGCTGATACCTGGAAGCGGCCTAGGTCGCCAGCCAGCAGTGCGACGGACCGGTGTCCGGCGTCTGAACAAACTTCAGGAGTTACAGGCAATGTCACTAGTCCTCAACACAAACGTAAACTCGATGGTCGCTCAGAACAGTCTGACGTCGTCGGGCACCCAGCTCTCCAGCGCCCTGCAGCAGTTGTCCACGGGCTTTCGCGTCAATACCGCCGCCGACGACGCGGCCGGTTACGCTATCGCCCAGGGCATGACCTCGCAGATCAATGGCTTGAACCAGGCCGCTCAGAACGCGAACGACGGTGTATCGCTCACGCAGACCGCGTCGGGCGCGATGACCGAAATCGTGAACGACCTGCAGACGATGCGCGACCTCGCCGTCGAGTCGCTCAATGCCACGAACAGCTCCAACGACCGTGCGGACCTCAACGCGCAGTACTCGCAGCTTGCCGCCGACATCAACAACGTGGCCGCCAATACGCAGTTCAACGGCGTGAACCTTCTCAACGGCACGTTCCAGGGCGCGGACTTCCAGATCGGCGCCAACGCCGGCCAGACCATCAGCGTCTCCTCAATCGCCAGTGCATCGACGAATGCGGTAGGCAACTACTACACGACGGCCGCCGCGACTGGCGTCTATGCGGGCGTGGCTGCGGATGCCGGGACGACGGCTTCGTTCGACCTCGTGGTCTCGAATGCCGGGGGCACCGCCACCAACACAGTAACGACCGGCCCGGTCACTTTGACGGGCAACCAGACGACGGATCTGTCACAGATCGCCAGTGCGATCAACCAGTCCCTCGGCTCGAGCTCGGGCATCGTCGCGACGGTGGACGCCGCCGGCACCGGCATCAGTCTGAGCACCGCCACTGGCGATGCGCAGTCTGTGACGGTAGCGCTGGACGCCTCTTCGACGACCACCGAAGCTGTCGGCGCCCTGGGTCTCGACGCCACCTATGCTCTCGGCACTGCGGGCGGCACGGCGCAGAACCTGTCGAACACGAGCGTGACCAGCGTCGATAACTCGAACCTGGTGCTGGTCTCGGTCGACAACGCCCTGCAGCAGCTCGCGACGTCCAGCGCGCAGCTCGGCGCGTATCAGAACCGGTTCCAGGCCGCCATCACGGGTCTGAATACCGACTCCACGAACCTGAGCTCCGCCAAGAGCTCGATTGTGGATACCAACTACGCCGAGGCGACCTCGAGCCTCTCGAAGGCCCAGATCCTGCAGCAGGCCGGCACCGCGATGGTGGCGCAGGCGAACACGATCCCGCAGAACATTCTGACCCTGTTGCAGAAGCTGCCGTAAATTGAAGTGACTTGATGAAAAACGAGTTGCGAACACTCGTAATCGTAGGGGAGGGCGGGCGCCGCGAGGCGCCCGCCTTCTTACGCTTTTGTTGAGGAGTAGACACAGATGACAACGAGCTCGACCTCTTCCGTGGTCTCGGTCGCCAGCAGCACCAGTGCCGGCGCGGCCGGTGGCTCGGTCATCAACGTGAGCGCGCTCGTCTCCGAGCTCGTTTCCGCTACTCAGACGCCGCAGCAGAATCTGATCAACTCCCAGACAGCGGCGGTCACCTCCCAGATTTCCGCGCTCGGTACGCTCAAAGGCGCCCTGTCGACGTTTCAATCTGCGCTGAGCACGCTCGACACTCCGCACGCATTCGACACTGAAACGGCGACAACCTCTTCGACCGCGTTCACGGCCACCGTTACGTCGGGTGCCCCGGTGGGTACTTACAACGTGACCGTGTCGCAGTTGGCCTCGGCGCAGCAGCTCTTGTCGGGCCAGCTGGGAGCCACCGGTACATCGCCAGTTGGCACGGGCACTCTGCAGATATCCCTCGGCAGCAGCAGCTTCAACGTCACCATCGGCAGTGGTGACAACAGCCTCAACGGCATTGCGGCGGCGATAAATTCAGCGAATGGTAATACCGGCGTCACGGCCACGGTCCTGCAGGGTACGGACGGCGCTCACCTCCTGCTGTCGTCGACGCAGTCCGGCGCCGCCAATGCGATTGGGGTCAGCGAGACAGACTCCGGTACGGCCCTGTCCGCATTGACCTATAACATTGCGGATGCCGACGCCAATGGCAATACGGCGAACTATACCCAGGAAGCGCCCGCGCAGGATGCGAAGTACAGCGTTTCGGGCGTCGCCGGCTCGAGCCCGAGCAACACGATCACCAATGCGCTCACCAACGTGACGCTGAATCTGGTCGCGAAGACGACTGGCACCGATCCCGCCACCGTGACCGTCGCCACCGATTCGACCACCATTCAAAGCAACATCAGCGCGTTCGTGGACGCCTACAACACGCTCCTGGGGACCTTTTCCTCCCTGGGCAGCTACGATGCCGCGTCGCAGACCGCCGGACCTATGCTGGGTAACGCACTGCTGTCGAGCACCCAGAACCAGATGCGCAGCACGCTGTACAGTATCGTCAATACCGGCTCGTCGACCTACAACTCGCTGGCCAGTATCGGCATTACGACCAATAAGGACGGCACGCTCAGCCTCAACAGCGCGACACTCTCCAATGCGCTGTCGACGAATTTCAGCGCCGTCAGCGCGCTCTTCAACAGCCCCGGCGGCGGCATCGCAACCAGCCTGAACACCCAGCTCAACACGGACCTGGGGTCGACCGGCGCGATCGCCTCCAACACGACATCGCTGACGAGCCAGGAAACAGCGCTCAGCAAGAAGACCACCGACCTGACCGCGCAGATGGCGGCGCTCTCGGCGAGCCTGACGCAGCAATATTCCGCCTTGAATAGCCTGCTGTCCTCGCTGCAGACCACTTCGGCCTACCTCACCCAGGCGTTTGCGAGCCTGCCGCA
>DATAPW010000212.1:0-3413 GCA_036265005.1 Acetobacteraceae bacterium
CAGACCTGTTCCCTCATCAAGCACAACAAGGTATTCCGTTCCATTCCCGTGATCATGCTGTCTTCCAAGGACGGCCTGTTCGATCGCGCACGGGGTCGCATCGTCGGCTCGGAGCACTACCTGACCAAGCCGTTCACGAAGGACGAGCTCCTGAGCGCGATCGAGACGCATATCGGGAGATAAGGGAATGCCACTGATACTGATCGTCGACGACTCGCCCACCGAAGTGCACGTCATGCAGAAGGCACTCGAGAAGCACGGCTACCGCACGGCGGCCGCTGCGGACGGTGCTGAAGGCGTGCGTCTCGCGCGTGAGATGAGCCCCGACCTCATTTTCATGGATATCGTCATGCCCGGCATGAACGGCTACCAGGCTACCCGTGCACTGGCGAACGACCCGAAGACCCGTACCATCCCGATCATCATGGTGACGTCGAAGGGCCAGGAGACGGACCGGATCTGGGGCTTGCGCCAGGGAGCCGTGGACTACATGGTGAAGCCGGTCTCTCCCGACCAGCTCGTCGCCAAGGCCCAGGCGACCTTGTCGGCGTGAGTACCCAACCCATGCCCATCCCTACAGCAGCACGAGTCAACGGATACTGACCATGGCTGACGAAGTCCCACTGAAGACATTGCGCGACCGGCCGTTCGAGCTCCTGGCGGAGCTGGAGCGTCGCGGCCGTGCTGTTTCCGCGCAGGTGAACCAGGAAGGCACTACCGGCCGCGAGTGGGTCGGTGTGGCTCTGCGCATGGCCGGTGACCTCTACCTGGTGGCTCGTGAGGAGACCCGTGAAGTGCTCGGCCTACCGCCGGCGCTGACGCGGGTCCCGGGCGCGAAGCAGTGGATCAAAGGCCTGGCAAACGTCCGTGGGCAGCTCCTGCCGGTCATCGACCTGCGGCAATTTCTCGGTAGCGGTACGACACCGATTTCCCGCAACACCCGTGTCGTGGTGGTGAATCACCGCGAAATCCCCGCGGGGCTCCTGGTCGATGAAGTCCTCGGCTTCCGGCGTTTCGCCGAAGGCGAGTTCTCGGGCGACGCGCCGCCGACAGTGGCGCGCTGCGAGCGCTACCTGGCGGGGGCATTCCGCCGCGCCAATGAGCAGTGGCCCGTGCTGAGTTTGAGGTCCGTGCTGGAAAGCTCGGCGTTCTCCGAGGCAGCCGCCTAATGATGCGCACAAGTCTAGCGACAGGTCCTTCTTTCCGGCGCGCAGCGCCGCTATATGTTGCGGGTCGCTTCGACCCGCAGGAAAGTTGGCCGAAGGCCTTAATATGAGCGGTTCGGCATCCTCGACACGCGCAGGCGGCGGCCTTGCCGCGTTGCTAGCGATAGCGACGCTGCTGCTGGCAGTCGCGGCCGTTTTGTTCTTCACTCAGGAAGGCCCTGCTTCGGCTCCGAGCGCCCAGGCAGCCCCTGTGGATGCACTGTATGGCATCGCAGTGGATGCGGAAGGGGCCGTGGCCGGTAACGAGGCCGCCGTTGCCAGCTTCCAGTCGCAGCTGCAACAGCTCAAAGACGTCGCCGCGGCGTATCCGAATGCCGCGTTTGCGAAAGACGCCCGCTTCGCACGACTTCTGAGCGATGCGACGGCGGTGAGCGAGGCCAAAGGCGCGTTGATCGACGCGGGCAATGCCGCCCGCGAGACTCGCGATCTCGTTCCGCGCCTCACCACAGAGATGGGCGCGATCATCGGCAACCTGACCGGCCCCAATGTCGACATCGGTAGCCGGGCGCTGGAGCGTTTCGATCTGCGCGCGCAACGTCTGCAACTCGATGTGATGGCCCTGGCTTCCGGGGGCGCCACCAATCAGGCGGCGCAGCGCCTTGCCGAAAGCAACGATTACCTGGGTCAGGTCATCCAGGGCCTGCAAGGGGCCAACACCGGCCTTTCGCTGCCGAAGGTGCCCCCGGGTCCTGACACCGACAAGCGGCTGAAGGCGCTCGATACGCTGTACACCGATCTCAACAGCGCGGTGCGCCGCGCCGTAACGGCCGCTCCGGCGCTGCCGGCTGCCCAAACTGCCGCGCGTGACGTCACCGCTGACGCGCGCGCCATTGCCAATGCTGTGAAAGCCGCGGAGCCCGTTCCGACGGCGAGCAAACTGCCGGCGTGGCTGCCGGGTGCTCTTCTTACCGGTGCGCTGATCCTTCTCGTCCTGGGCGTGATCTCGTCCCTGCGGGTGCGCAAGACTGTCGAAACCCAACGCGTGACCGTCGACACGCAGCGTAAGGAAAACGACCGCAATCAGCAGGCGATCCTGCGCCTCCTCGACGAGCTGTCGAGTCTCGCCGACGGCGATCTCACGGTTCAGGCGACGGTGACCGAGGACATCACCGGCGCCATCGCCGACTCGATCACCTACGCGGTCGACGCTCTGCGCGGCCTCGTCACCACCATCAACCAGTCGGCCATCCAGTTGGACAGCGCCACCCGCCAGACCCAGGCGCTCTCCCAACACCTGGCCAAGGCCAGCGGCGCGCAATCCAAACAGATCTCGTCCGCAACCGAATCGGCGGGCAGCATGGCCTCCTCCGTGGAGGAGGTTTCCGGTAACGCCGAACGCGCGGCCGATGTCGCCCGCCACTCGGTGGAAGTTGCCCACAAGGGTGGCGATGCCGTGCGGCGTACGATCGATGGTATGAACACCATCCGCGAGACGATCCAGGAGACCTCCAAGCGCATCAAGCGCCTCGGGGAGAGCTCCCAGGAGATCGGCAACATCGTGGAACTCATCAATGACATCGCCGAGCAGACCAACATCCTGGCCTTGAATGCCTCGATCCAGGCTTCGATGGCGGGTGACGCGGGCCGTGGCTTCGCAGTCGTCGCCGACGAGGTGCAGCGCCTCGCGGAGCGCGCGGCGAATGCCACGAAGCAGATCGAAGTCCTGGTGCGGACGATTCAGACAGACACGAACGAGGCCGTGGTTTCGATGGAGCGCAGCACGACGGACGTGGTCGGCGGCGCGCTCCTGGCGGAGAATGCGGGTGCCGCCCTGGAGGAGATCGAGCAGGTGTCCAACCAGATCGCCAGCCTCGTGCAGAACATTTCCGGCAGCTCCCGCCAACAGACGGGGGCCGCCCAGAACATCGCGCGCAACATGCAAGTCCTAAAGGAGATCAGCGTCCAGACTGCAGAATCGACCAACGCAACCTCCGCCGCTATCGCCAAGCTGGCTGAACTCTCCGCTGGGCTGCGAAAAGCCGCCGCCGGGTTCCGCCTCCCCGGGACGAGCACCGAGCCGATCGGATCGACCGGTGCCTTCAAGCGCCTGGACGACAATGCCAAGGCTGCGGTGAGCGCACCCCCAGGGCGGCCCCTGTCCGCCTTCGGCGGCACCTGAGCCCCTTCTTCTAAGAGCTTTTCATGCCGGAAGTTGCTTCCCAGACGCTGGATTTTGTCGGCCGCGAG
>DATAPW010000213.1:0-7374 GCA_036265005.1 Acetobacteraceae bacterium
ATGATCTTGTTGGTCGGAGAGAGGTCGCTGTCCCGCACGGTTCGCATGATGGCGGTGGCGTTCTCGAGCAACCCGCGCAGCAACTCAAGCAGCAGTTCGTTCTTGCTGTCGAAGTAGTAGTGGATCAGGCCCTGGTTTACGCCTGCACGTTGGGCGACCGCGCGCATCGTCGTCGCAGCGATGCCCAACTCGGCTATGCAGTGGTAGGCCGCGACGAGAATTTGCCCGTCGCGCCCCGCCACCCGGTCAGCAAATCGGGGAAACCGTCCGGCGAGAATGTCACTCCGCGTCAGGTCCTCGAAGCTGCCGGCCACCTGGTGCCTCTGCTGCAGCATGCTACCGAAGCAAATCCTCGGTGTGTGCTGTCGCCTTCGCGCAGGCGCCGGCTCGGTAAACTGGAGCGATCATCTTGCTGGAAGCCTGGATGTTCGTCGTCGTTGGCATGAGGATTATAGCAACGATTGGCTGAATTCCCAACCATCCTACGCCTTGCCGGGCGGCAACGGCCAGGCGCCCCCTGGTCCGACGATCATCTGGCAGTCGAAACGCATCACCTTGATCTTCCAGCGCCCGTCCTCGCGGACGAGATCGTCATCGTAGATTCCGCCCAGCGTCACCATTTCCGGTGCGCCGGTTGCCGGGTTGACCATGCGTGCCAGTTCGAAGAGATACCAGCGTCCATGTGCGGCGTCGGCTCCGGGTTCCAGATCGATCCCGACATCGACCAGGTAGTGGAGCGACCAATCGATGCGGGCCTGGGCGCGCAGGAAGCTGTCGCGAACTGCCTCCCACCCCTCATAGCGCCCGAACCGCGGCCTGCCATCCCATACCGCGTCGCGCGCAAACAGCAACATCGCGCGCTCGATATTGACACTGTAACCTTGGCGATCATCACCTGCCTGGGCATAGTCCGACATCACTCGACGGATTGCCTCGAGATCCTCCAATCGCTGCAGCCTGGCTGCCAGGTCGGCCGACGCGTTCAAGCACCCGGCTCCTTCGGGTCGTGCAATGGGGCGAAGCGACGCTCATCGAACAGCAGTGGAATCACTGTCCGGTCGTACTGTTCGACAAACGGCGCCACCTCGGCGAAGCTGAGACCGATCCGGAACAGGTTCACTTCCGCATCCGGCATGGCATCCAGCGGGAACTCGTTGAGATGCGACAGGATCGTAGGCAGTCGAGGCAACATCGCCTGGTAGAATTGAGCGAGATCGGACATTCTGCTGTCGCGTCGCAACTGGCTGCGTGCCGTCTCCGTCGGCAGCGCCCAGCGAAGGTACGGTTCCAGATCGGCGAAGGACGGCGGCAGGCTAGCGGCGGGCAATGTCCGCCTCCCCCGTGGTGCCGTTCCGGTAAAAGCCGACATGGTCTTCCAGCACCTTGTAGCTGTGCCGTATCAGGATCTCGGGATCGGACAGCATGAAGTTCTTCAGCACGCCGCTGGTGAGCCCGGCGAACGTCGCCTCCATGGTCGAGGTGTCCTCCAGCCACGCATTGCGCCGCATCAGGTGGCTGTATTCCTGGCTGAAGCGCTCGCCCGCATTCCTGGCCCGCGGAAGATAGTCGCGGCCTTCCCAGACGGTGCGGTCAGGCGACAGCGGCCAGAACTGGTGCGTGAAATACTCGCCGGGCCGGACATGGATCATGAAGTTCGGGAAGATGGCATTCAGGTCGAAATTGAAATCGCGCCGCCGCTCCGGATTGATATGCGACGGCAGGCTTTCCATTCCGACGCCGCGCTCCATGGAGGTAAAGCCGAACTGCGCCGCGACCTTGCCGGTCGGACCAGGGACATGGGCGGGATTCCCGTAGATCACCGCCGAGCGATGCCGAGGATACAACCGCACGTCGATCGGATGCGACATGGGGTTCTCGCGGGAAAAGTTGGCCGATCCGATAGTCGCACCGTGCACGAATAGCACGTGATAGGCCTCGGAAAAAGCGTCGAGGCAGACCTTCCAATTGGCTTTCAATTCGGCGCGGTAGGCGTAGCAGGCTGGGAAATCATGATAGGGAAAGCCGGCAAGATGCTCACCCATCTCGCCCAGGTATTCGGCGAGGCTTTCACTCGGCGCTGGATCGAGGTTGATGAAGATGAAGCCTTCCCAGACATCGACCGCAACCGGCCTGAGGCCCAGTTGCTCGCGATCCAGCCGATAGAACATCTGCTGGTCGGGTACGGCGACCAGACGTCCGTCGGTTGCGAACGTCCAACCGTGAAAGCGGCATTTGAACGATCCGGTCGTGCCGCAGGCCTCATGGTCCCAGACAAGTTTGTTGCCGCGATGCATGCAGACGTTGTGGAATCCGCGGATCTTGTCGTCCGTGCCGCGCACCATGATCACCGACGTCCGGCATATCGCGAGGTCCTGGAGGAAGTAGTCGCCCGGCCCGGGAATGTCCTCGACCCGGCCAACCTTCAACCAGACCTTCGAGAACAACCGCTCCTGCTCGAGGCGAAAATAATCCGGCGACAGGCAGGGTTCGGTCGGAACCGGCGCTGTGCCGAGATCGGGGTATTCCTCGATCCATCGCTTGTCATAACTCGGGTGCATCGCCCCTCGCTTTCGGTCAGTTGGACAGGGTTTGTGTTGAACTGTCAACGGTATCCGACCCGCAGGCGAGGCCGATAGCGCTTTGACACTGAGGCCGGACGGCTTCCCTCCGCAGCCATCCGCGACCATGATGGAGGCAACGGCGACGATGAACGATCAGGGGAACCAGGATGGCCGACGGCAGCATCGACACGCGCACCGCGCACATATCGGCCGAAGAGGCGCTGGCGATGCATGCATCGGGGCGGCCGGGCAAGCTCGAGACACGGATCTCCAAACCGATCACCACGGCGCGCGACCTGTCGCTTGCCTATTCGCCCGGCGTGGCGGAGCCGTGTCTGCATATCCAGCGGGACGTCTCGTTAGCCTACGACTATACGGCCAAAGGCAACATGGTTGCAGTGGTGTCCAACGGCACCGCGGTGCTTGGCCTGGGCAATCTCGGCGCCATCGCATCGAAGCCGGTGATGGAAGGCAAGATCGCGCTGTTCAAGCGTTTCGCCGACATCGACGGCATCGACCTGGAGATCGATTCCGAAAATGTCGATGATGTCGTCAATGCCGTGCGGTTCCTGGCCGGCTTCGGCGGCATCAACCTGGAGGACATCAAGGCGCCGGAATGCTTTGTGATCGAGCAACGGCTGCGCGAACTCATGGACATTCCGGTGTTCCACGACGACCAGCACGGCACTGCCATCGTCGCGGCAGCGGGATTGATCAACGCGTGTCACCTCACCGGACGCGAACTCCGCGATACCAGGCTGGTGGTGAACGGCGCCGGCGCGGCGGGCATCGCCTGCGTCGAGCTGCTGAAGGCGATGGGCATGCGGCCGGAACACGTCGTGCTGTGCGACACCAAGGGCGTGGTCTACCAGGGTCGCACCGAGGGCATGAACCAGTGGAAATCAGCGCATGCCGCGGCCACCAAGGCGCGCACGCTGACCGAAGCGCTGGACGGCACCGATGTGTTCTTCGGCCTGTCGGTGAAGGGCGCCGTGACCAAGGAGATGGTCGCCCGTATGGCGGACAAGCCGATCATCTTCGCGATGGCAAATCCGGATCCGGAGATCACGCCGGAAGAGGCGCGCGAGGCCAGTCCGCACGCGATCATCGCCACCGGCCGCAGCGACTATCCGAACCAGGTGAACAACGTACTCGGCTTTCCCTACATCTTCCGCGGTGCCCTGGACGTTCGCGCCAGCACGATCAACGAAGCGATGAAGATTGCAGCGGCCGAAGCGCTGGCCAATCTGGCGCGCGAAGACGTGCCGGATGAGGTGCATACCGCATCGACCGGCCGGCGGCTCATGTTCGGGCCGGACTACATTATCCCGAACGCATTCGACCCCCGGCTGATCTCCTGGGTTCCGCCGGCGGTGGCACGAGCGGCGATGGACAGCGGCGTGGCGCGCCGGCCGCTGGTCGACCTCCGCCGCTATGCGCGCGACCTCTCGGGACGGTTGGATTCGACCGCGGGGGCGCTGGACGCGATCATGGAGAACGTTCGCGCCAACCCATCGCGGGTGGTGTTTGCCGAGGGCGAGGAGGAGAAGGTGGTGCGCGCCGCCGTCGCCTACCGCAATGCCGGCTACGGTCGCCCGGTGCTGATCGGTCGCGAGGATCGTGTGAAGGCGACGATGGCGAGCCTGGGTCTCGGCATCGTCGAAGGGATCGAGATCCACAACGCGCGACTGTCCGGTGCCAATCGCAAGTACGTCGATTTCCTGTATGGCCGGCTGCAGCGTCGCGGCTTCCTGCAGCGCGACTGCCAGCGAATGGTGAACCAGGATCGCAACGTGTTCGCGGCCTGCATGGTGGCCACGGGCGACGCCGATGCCATGGTCACCGGCCTCACCCGGTCGGCCGCGGTCTGCCTGGATGACATCAGCCATGCAATCGAGCCCGCGGCGGGTGGGATCGCATTCGGCCTGACGCTGGTCCTGGGGATGCGCGGCAAGACGATGTTCATTGCCGATACGCTGATGCATTTCCGGCCCAATGCCGAGGAGCTGGCGGAAATCGCCATCGGTGCGGCACGGGCGGCGCGCCATCTTGGTCACGAGCCGCGCGTCGCGCTGCTGTCGCACGCGACATTCGGCGACCCGATGCAGCCGGCCAATGCGCCGATGCGTGACGCGGTGGCGATCCTAGATCAGCGCAAGGTGGATTTCGAGTATGACGGCGAGATGAGCCCGGACGTGGCGCTGGAACCTTCGATCCGTGCGCTGTATCCGTTCTGTCGGCTGACCGCGGATGCGAATGTCCTGGTGATGCCGGGTCTGCATTCAGCCCATATCACCTCGAGCCTGGCGCGGCGGCTGGGTGGCGGCAGCACGATCGGGCCGCTCCTGGTCGGAATGGAGCGGCCCGTGCAGATCATGCCGATGGATGCGTCAGTCAGCCAGATTGTCGATCTCGCATGCCTGGCGGCATACCAGACGGTGGGACGATAGGCGTTACGGCTTTTCGGCGTGGCTGCCCGGTGCAACGCCGAGCCCGCCGCCGGCGATCGGTAAGGCGCTGCTGACCGACTGCGCCCCCAGTGCCCGCTGGCGCTGCACCCGCTTGTAGACGAACGATGTCAGGATGGGCGTCAGAACGGCGGTGACGATGACCGATGCGGCAACCTGAATCGTCGCGATCGGCGCAATCGCGGCGTAGGTCGGGTCGGCCATCGCGACTGCCTTTGGCACGGCCGCCGAATTGCCGGCCGTGCTGGAGGCCGCGGCGCCGGCGATGCCGGAACCGCCCAGCAGCAGGTCGGCCAGGATGCAGACCGTGCCGGTGACGACGATCACGAACACGCCGAGAGCCACGCCCGGCAGTCCGGCCGTCACCACGGCGGACAGGTTGATGGTCTGCCCGAGGGTGAACGCCATGAACGGCACGATGATCGCCTCATGCGAGCCGAAGAAATCGCGCAGATCCTCGTCGAGGTTGCCGAGTACAGCGCCAGCCGCGATCGGCGCAATGACCGACACCATGGTGAGCCAGGGGATGGTGGCCAGGCCGGCGCCGACCAGGATCATCATGGTGAGGAATGGACCGGTCTCGATGCTTTGCGGCACATAGGTGCCGGAATCCTCCTTGTCGCCCATGACGCTGGTCAGCGCCATGAACATGCCGCCATTGGTGTCACTCATGGCGACCAGCAGCGCCAGCGTGCTGAACCCGAAGATGTCGCCGCCGAAGAATTTTCCCACTGACACTGCGATCAACGTGGCGACGCCGACCTTGGCGGCCATGATGCCGAAGCCGCGCTTCAGCATTCGCGGTGCGGTGCGCACAGTCATCTTGGTGCCGACCGTGAACAGGTACATCCCGAGGATGGTCGGATAGCCGACGCTGCTCAGTGCCTCGGTAAAGCCGCCAATCTTCAACAGGGTCGGGAAGAAGGTGTTCAGTGCCATGCCGATGAACAACGGCACAACCATCAATCCACCGGGAACTTTGTTGATCGCCTTATAGATTCGCATGATCCACCCACTGTCGATCCTGGTTGAAGTTTATCCTGTCGATCATTCTACGCATTGATCTGCATCAACTCGGCTCATGCAGCGCGGACATTCGCCAGGAACGCCTCCATTTCCTGGCGCAACCGTGCCGATTGGTGCGACAGGCCGCTGGCTTCCTCGACCACCGCGCCGGCCGCCGTCCCGACGGTGCCCGACGACACGGTCAGGCCGGCGATCGTTGTCGATACTTCCTGCGTACCGGACGCGGCCTCGCTGATGTTGCCGGCGATCTCGCGTGTCGCGGCACTCTGCTGCTCGACCGCGCCGGCGATCGCCATCGCGATTTCGCGCATCTGGCCGATGGTCCGTGCAATCGAGTCCAGCGCGCGCGTCGCGTCGTGCGTCGTGGTCTGGATGGCGGCGATCTGCGTGGCGATATCTTCGGTTGCCTCACCGGTCCGCACCGCAAGGTTCTTCACCTCGGCGGCGACGACAGCGAAGCCCTTGCCGGCTTCTCCCGCGCGTGCCGCCTCAATCGTCGCATTGAGCGCCAGCAGGTTGGTCAGGCATTACCAAAGAACATGGTGGTCGGACGAAGTTCCAGGCTGTTCCACAGTGTCCATAGATGACTGATATACCCGACCATTCTGCCGATGGTTGACGGCCGGTATCGAACCCCCTGTCCCCTGCTGTCTCGCTCTGTTCCAGGGTAATCCTTGCCGTTACGGGTAAAAACACTGGTAGCCACGCGATATCGTCCGGTATGATCGGCGGACCGAAACGGGTCACAGTCGATGCTCAAGAACGCGCTCTCCGCCAAAGCCGTCGCCAGTCTGAAGAGCGGCAAGCACCGCGATGGCGAAGGGCTCCAATTCGAGGTCAAGGGCGGCAGCCTCCGCTGGACCTTCAGCTACATGTGGGAGGGTCGTCAGCGTGAATTGGCCATCGGCAAGTATCCGGCGATGTCGCTGGCGGAGGCGCGCGCGAAGCGTGCCGAACTGCGGGAGGCCAAGGACCGAGGGCTAGACCCGAGAACCGCTCTGGTCAGCACAGCCGTCCCTACGTCCGTCACCTTTCGCCGGGACATGGAGACCTTCGTCGCCCACATGTGCGGGCAGTGGGTGCCGGCGCATCGGAGGTTATGGCAGCAGTCGATGGAGCGGGTTGCCGGGCCGTTGATGGACCAGGCCACGGCCGGCCTGACGCAGGCGGACGTGCTGAGCGTGATCCAGCCGATCTGGGAGACCACCAACGAAACCGCCCGGCGGGTCTTGGGGCGGATCGAGCAGACGATCGAGCACGCGATGGCCGTTGATCCGGCCCGGTTCGGCAGTTCCAATCCCTGCGGCAATGTCATGCGG
>DATAPW010000214.1:0-1894 GCA_036265005.1 Acetobacteraceae bacterium
ATGCAGCAAACACCCGCTCCCGCAGATCCTGCGAATACGCCTTGCCTCGCTGATACAGCATCCTCGCCTCCGGTTACCACCACCGGACAACCAGGAATCACACATCATCACCGTTTCGGAAGACCCTATGATTCAACCAAGACTGAAAATGCTCTAGGCGAAGCACGACGGGAAGTTCAGCGAAGAAGGCGACAACCTCCCCGCAGGTTGGCAACTGATCGAGGCCATGCAACGCCACCCCGGCCGAAAGCAATCGGAACGGCCGCCGACGTCGTCGGAACGCGCAATCACCACGGTCCAGATCCAGTCCAGATGCACCTGAATCCGGATGCGTCTTGCGCATTCCGACGAAGTCGGCCGTTGATTCCGGCCTGATGTCGGCCACCCATTCCGATTGAAGTCGGCCGGCCGTTCCGATTGATGTCGGCCGGGGTGGCGTCGCCCGTTGGGCTGAGCTGATCTCTCCATCTGGATGGTATCTGGGTCAAGCCATAATGTTCTCCTGAGCCTTCTTTCTGCGGAGCGACTCGCCGCGCAACTGGATGCGGTGGGCGTTGTGGACGACGCGGTCCAGGATCGCATCGGCGAGAGTTGGGTCGCCGATCAGGTCGTGCCAGCGGTCCACTGGGATTTGGCTGGTGATCAATGTGGCGCCCCGGCCGTAGCGATCCTCGACGATCTCCAACAGGTCGTGGCGCTGCTCGGCGGTGAGTGGCTCCAGTCCCCAGTCATCGAGGATCAGCAGCTTCACCCCGCCGATTGCCCGCATCAGCCTGGCGTAACGACCATCGCCGCGTGCCAGTGCGAGATCGCTGAACAGGCGTGGGATGCGCTGATACAGGACGGAATGATTGTCGCGACATGCCCGGTGCCCGAGCGCACAGGCGAGCCACGACTTTCCGACGCCACTGGGGCCAACGATGATCAGGTTCTGCTGTTCCCTGATCCAGCTGCCCTGTGCCAGCTTCTGGAACAGCGCGCGATCTAGGCCACGCGCCGTGCGGTAATCGACATCTTCGACGGCGGCGTTGTGGCGCAGGCGCGCGTATCGCAATCGCGCCCTGAGCCGCCGGTCTTGACGATCGGCCAACTCGCGGTCGAGCAGCAGGCCAAGCCATTCAGCGTGATCGAGTTCTGCGCCGCGCGTATTGTCGGCCAGTTCCTCCAAGGCGCGCGCCATGCCGGCCAAGCCGAGCTGACGCAGCTGTTCGAGTGTTGGATGGGTCAGCAAGTCCCTGTTCTCCCTTCAATGGTAATAGCGGGAACCACGGATGTTCGAATGCAGCAGCGGCAATTCGCCTGTGTGGCTGTTGGCGGAGGGCGCCCGGCGATCCAGCCCGTGTTGCAGGATCGACTGAACGCTGCCGTAGGAGCGGGCGCCGATCTCGAGCCCACGCGCGCAGGCCGCCTCCAGACGTTCGCGGCCGTAGCTGCGCACCAGGCGCAGGATGCCGAGGCAGGCCCGGAAGCCCTGTTCCGGGTGCGGCCGGCTCTGCAGGATCAGCGTCGTCAGTCTCGCCGTCGCGGGCCCAATGGCCGCCGCCTCGCGGCCGATCCGTTCGATCGTCCACTCCGCATGCCGTCGATGCGCCCGCGGCATATGCTCGGGCAACGTCGTGTGCCGCCCACGCGCACCGCCGCGCACATGCACGGCGACACGATCGCCCTTGTGGAACAGCTCGATGGTGCGCGCGGTAACGCGGGCCTCGACCTGCTCGCGCAGCAGCCGATGCGGCACCGAATAGTAATGGCCCTCGATGTCGACGTGGTAATCGAGCGCCACGCGGCGGATCCGCCATTCGGCATACACGAACGGTTCCGATGGCAATGCCGACAGTGCCGGTTGGTCGAGCTGCTCGAACAGCTGACGGCGACTGACGCCGAGCTTGCGCAT
>DATAPW010000215.1:0-14425 GCA_036265005.1 Acetobacteraceae bacterium
CCCATATCGATGGCGTGGAGTCCGAACTGGTGATCGAACACCAGGATCATTCAACCCAGTCCAATCCCCTGGCCGTCCGCGAAGTGCGCCGGATCTTGGTTGAGCAGTTGGGCCGTGCAGCAACGCGGTTGGGGTCAGACCAGGGGCTTTTGCCCCATCGATCGGCCTCGCGGCTCGATACCACAATGTCGGCGCTCGATAGTCGCATCGCGTTGCCCAGTCCCGGGCTTCCTCGGACGAGCTACGCCGCGGGCCGGGTGCCTTCATCGAAATAGGATGTCATACCGGCCGTCGTGATCTCGATGTCGATCGGGCCACCGCAAGCGCCGAGATGCTCGGCCGGCAGGAGCGCATCGCCAGTTGTCCATCGGATGCCCTCGTCCGGCTCCTAACCGTGGAACCCGTCGCACAAAGAGGGGTGGAATGCCCCGACCGTGTGCTGATGAGTTCCAGTCCGGATCGTGATGCTGCGAACCGCGACGCCGAGCGGACGGGGATCACGCGACAACCCAAGCTCTCCAGGTGCGCTGGCGCGCGAGATAATGCGAACCTCGCCGGCCAGCACCTGCAAGTGGAACACGTAGCGCCCATCGGGCGTGGCTGGAGCAGCATTGATGCGCTGGCCATCGACCATAAGGTGCAGATCAGGGTCGCCGGTCAACGGGAAGCCCGGTCGCTTGCCGGCTCGTTCCAGCAACCTCCGCCCCACCTCATCGACGATGTCAGCACCGGCACGCAAGCCGCCTGCGGCGGTAGACCCCAGCCGGAATTGGCGTTCTGGAACAACCAGCGATTGCCGTCGTCGCGATAGCTCTCGGCAGGAGCGCTATCGGCGATCAGCACGCCATGCGTCGGCCGCTCAACGTGATAGATCGAGGCTTCCTGAGTACGGTCATCCCACACGATCGAGCGGTGGTTCACCCAAGAACTCGGCCGGGATCAGCACCCCGTCGATATAGAGACCGTGGCTCTTTGTCACCCGCAGATTGCGATGCGGCACGTTGTCTGCAATCGCACCTTTGCGGGCAATCACTGGTGTTGCCGCGTTGCGGCGACCGCGTGTTGCCAGCACCTTTCCCGCACCAATCCACTGTATCGCCCGCAGTTGACCGCTGGCGGTGCGTACCATGTCGCCGATCTCGAGATGCTCGATGGCGACCTCGCCGCCATCGGTCGCCATGAATGCCACTGAGCCGACACCGACGCTCAGCGTCCCCGTGTCGATGTTGGTGAACGTGATCACGGTGCCGGCGAGAACATCCGCCGTCGCGGTCTATTGCCAGATCATCTGGCCACCAGTGAAGACCGTGCCGTTCCATTCGTCGTCGCTGAAAAAGATCGTCGTGCCGGCAGCGATCGGTTGTAGGGTCGCGAAGGCGACGTCGTCGCTGCCCGGGTCGGTGTCGATGCCTGTGAACGCGATCGAGCCTGGGCCGCGCGCAATGGCAAGCGTCCTCCGTTTTCCTGCTTGTTATACATCAAGGTGCCTCACATCACAGACCAGACTGCATATTCAGCCGCCCGGCTTCTTCAACCGCCAGGTAAGCAGATCGAGTTTTGGCAGCTTGATCAGCTCCGCTTCGCCCATTGCGACGGCATCTCCCACAGTGCTGAAGCCCATTATTCACGAGCGCATTCGACTCCCGGGTGTTCTTCTGGGGCGTCTGCACCCATCGTCTCGCCAACCTGAAAGCGGCTGTTCAGCGAATTCGGGGCTCGGTTGGGAGGGTAATCACCCGCTGACGTGGTGCGTACTGCGCGTCACTTCACCCGCCACACTAGCTTCGGGCACCAGACCTCCCTCTTCCCGTGAGCCCAGAGCCTAGCCGAACCTCACTAGCACCCCAGGATTTTGAATGCTCTCAATCATCATCTGACGAGACAGAGCAAGCGCACCGATCGTCGAAAACAGATCAAGGCTTGCCCAACGCTGCGATCGCCTGGCGCGCGGCCTCGCTGATCACCGGGTCGTTTCCGAGTTCCGCAGCTCGCTTTAGCCACGGGCGCGCCAATTCCGCGTCACCTTGGGCAGCCGCGCTTTGGCCGGCGCGCATGTAGAGTTCCGCCGCCGCCCGCGTGTTGCCGGCGTGCACCTCGGCGTCCGCCGCCACCGAAAGGGCGCGCGCCATGCCGCGATAGTCCAATCCGGTACGTCGGAGGTCGGCGCAGCGCTCGGCTTGAGCAATGGCCGCGTTGAAATCGCCGCGACGGAGGTCGCGTCGGGCCAGAAGCTCGTCCTCGTCGGCCTGCTGGTCTGTTGATGCCGGCTGAGAGCGGTAGGTAATTGCTGCATCCAGCCCCGCTGCGTCGCCGGTCTCGTCCGCAATCAGCCCCTGGAGGAATCTGGCACGGGCTGCCGATGCTGGGTCATTGCCGGCCGCTACTTTCGTAGCCAGGCTGTTGCTGGCGGCTTTCTCGCCGAGCCGGTAGAGGGCCGTGGCCTCCGCCAGATCTAATTCTGGAAACGAAACAACGCCACGGCGAGCGAGTTCGTTACGGGTCATGCGCACGGTAGCGAGCGCCTGCTTCGGGTGATTGGCGGCCAGTTGCGCTACCGCGAGGTCGTAGCCGTAATCACCGATGGCGGTGGCATCGTCGCGCGCGCGGGCACGTTCCAGAGCGCGCTCGTATTGCGTTGCGGCTTCCTCCGGACGATCGAGCGAAAACGCTACGCCTGCCGCCCGAGCGTTCTGATGCAGCTTCGTGTCCACCGGAGTTGTTGGCTGGTGTGTGCTGCCGCAACTGGCCATCCACAGCACTATCGGTAAGATCACGACCTGAGAGTGCTTCACGGTTGAAGTCGCGTGGCCGGCAGCCGCGTCTGCGGTGGCGGCGGGCTGCCACCACCACCCAGCAGCCACAGACCGCGCAATTGCGTCAGAAGCTGTTCCAACTCTGCCACGGTGACCTGCGTCTGTGCCAGCAACGCCGGCAGATCGGCTGTGCCACCTGCCATGTTGCGAGCGATTTCCGGCAGACGCGGCGTTGCCCGGGCAATATCGCGCGTCGCCGATTGCAGGTTCTCCAGCAATGCATCGGCGCGGCGGATCAGGCCTGGCACACCTTGCTTGCTGGAAGCAACGATTTGCACCAGCGTATCCGCCTGCTTCGCGGCGTCATCAAGCCGGGCAATGACGGGAGCGAGCGAAGCGATCCGCTCCTGCACAGTCGCAACCGTCTGTTCCGCCTGATGTGCCAGAGTATCGTCGGTCAGCAAACGACCGAGTGTGCCCTGACCCTTTTGCAGGTTGTCGGCGAGCGTGGCGACGGCGTCCATGGTGCGCTTCGAGTCATCCAGTACCGGAAGGATCTTCTGGCGTATCTCATCGATCATTCCACTGATTGTGTCGGTTGGCGCGCGTTCGGTCGTTGCATCAATCACCGCGTAGCTCCAGTCGAGGGACACGCCTGTGCCACGCGATATATCGACGAAGGCAGCCCCGGCGAGACCGAAGCGGCGGCGAATCACCGCCTGGCTGTCGCGGCGAATGAAAGCGTCCGCCTGCTGGTCGATGTCAGCTTCGGCGTACATCTGCTGATCGGGATTCAACACAATGCGTCGCACGGTGCCCGCGTGAATCCCCAGAACCTCCACATCGGCGCCGACAGCAAGGCCGCCCACGCCAGTCTGGGGCAGCACGATGCGCAGATGGGACACCGGGCGAAACCAGTCGCGCAGCACGCCCGCTTCCAGTACGGCGCCAAGGAAAATCAGCACGGCGACGATCACCAGGAAACCGACCCACTCGTCGGTGTAGCGCAGGCGGATCATGCCGGCGCTCGCATTGGCGTTAGGCCGCGCTCGAGGAGCCGCAACCGCTTCGTCGCCGGGAACAGCCGGTCGTGCCAGACGGCATCGCCGCGAGTCAGCCATATGCTCGCTGCGTGACGATCATGCGCTACTGTCAGCGCATTGATCAGCGGTGGCACGAGATCGGCGAACTGGTCCTGCGCGGGGCGTTCCAGAAGCAACAGCAGAGGCTCGCCCATGAACGCGCGCACGCATGCCGCGCGTACCAGGTCCGCGGCTGCGAGCACACCTGGCCTGGTCAACGGCAATCCCGGCAGACCGAAGTTGCGCGACAGATCAGCTGCGGTCTCGCGTAGCTCCGACTCGGGCCGGCGCGTGTGATGCAGCTGCGACAAGAGAATGTTGACGTCGGTGCCGAGGAAGTTGATCCAGGCCCCCGCTCCGTACACACGACCGATGCGGCCGCGCATGGCCGATGCCTGTTCATCAGGCGTATCAGTCCAGTTACGGCCGAGAAAGCGAACGCTCCCTTCGTGCAACGGCAGCAGGCCGCAACACAGATCGGCGAACTCCGCTGCCTGCGCCGGGTCACGGACCTCAATCAGCGTGCACTGGCCGGGCATCAGTTGGAGATTGAGTGGCACGGGCGGCAATCGGCTCGCCACCGTGTCGGGGCACGCTCCGATCAGTTCAAGGATGGGTGTCGCGCCAGACATGCGTCACGCCGCGAGGCTGAAGGCGAGGCTGGTCAGCATGATGGCGAGCACGCCGCGGATGAATCCACGCGGCAGCAGGCTCGCGGTGTCATCGCCGGGTCGGGCTGTCAGCCCTGTCAGGCACGCGGTCAGCGCGACGAGAAAACCGATCGACAACATCTTGACGGGGAACACAGCGAAGTCCACGGCCTGCATTGCGGACAGTACGTGGTCGAGGAACTGCCATAACGTTTCCTTAACCGCGCCGAGCAGGCTGCCTGCAACAAATCCCGTCACGAGTGCTGACAGGGTGAACAATACGCCGAGTGTGAAGTTCGCCAGTGCGAACGCCAGAGCGCGTGGCAACACCAGAAAAAGGAAAGGATCGACACCTTGGCCGACCAAGGCCCGCACCTGACCGCCAAGCTGCAGCATGCCAAGCTCGGTGACCGTCACGGTACCGCTGCGTCCGAGCAGGACCATTCCGATCAGCAACGGTGTCAGTTCGCGCACCAGGATGGTGACCAGGATAGAGCCTTCCAGTTCCTCCTGGCCAGCCAGTCCCAGCCAGTAGAGCGTCTGGGATACCAGAGCTAGACCAGTCAACCCGGCGGTCACCAGCGTGGTGGCCAACCCGCCGCCTGCTGCCTGACCCAGGGAACGGCGGAACTCTGCGCGCACCGTGCGGCGCCAGCTCCTCGGACGCGGCAGTTCGCGCAACACGCCCCATCCCAGTGCGGCCAGCATCAACAGGAAGGCGGTATGCGCGCGCGCGATGCGCCCGATCATCGCCAGGACGCGCAGGCACCAGACCCCGGGTAGGCGCAGCGCGTGCCCGCTCACCGTCGGCTTCCCAGCACAAACGTCTGCGCGGTGCCAACGTGCGGCAGGTGGAAAGTGCCGCGTGGACGGAACAGGAAGTGCTGGCGCAGGCGATGATAGGCAGCCTCGCTCACCTGGATTGCGCCGGGCCCGGCGCTGGAGGCTGCCATCATATCGGCCGTGCGAACCGCCTCGCCCCACAGATTGAACAGGCGCGGCTCACGGCCGACCTGGCTGCCAATGACGATACCGAAGTCAATGCCGATGCGGAGCGACGGAGGGTGGCCGGCGGCTTCGAACAGCTCCAGGCAACGCTCACGCGCGGCAACCGCGGCATCGGCGATACGCAGAATTGCAGTGGTATCATTCGGAGCGCAGCCCGCGGCAGCCACCACGTCGTGGCCGACCAGCTTCATGTATGGGATGTCGTGTGCCGCCGCGATGTCCTGCAATGCAGCGGCGACACGATCGGCGAGTACGGATGCATCATCAGAACAGCGCGCCGCCATCGCGGCTGCATCGCTGAATTTGATGACCATCACCGCGACCGTTGGGAAAACGTCCGCGCTTGTGGTCGCTGGATTCAGGCCTCGGAGGATCAGCTCGGCATCGAAGTTTCGTTCTCCGGCGGACACTGGCGTCACGTCGGCTGTCACGACCTCGCGATGGGCTGGTACCTCGGCGCCGATCCGCATGCGAATTGCAAGCATGTTGGCGATGAGCACGGTGAAGTCGTGCGTGTCGGAATGCTGCGTCGCATCCTCCAGCATTATGACGCCCACCACGCTTTCCGCCCGACGCACCGGCACGACTTGCAGGCTGCGGCTGTCGAATGAATGCATTAATACGCGGTAAAACTCGGCAGTGCGCCGTTCGTTGGCGGCGTCAGCGACGTTGATCTCCTCGCCGGATTCCAGTGCTCGGAAAAAATTGGGCAGCTCCACGCGCGTCAGCTGGAGGCCCGCGACATGCCCGTTGCCGCCGCGCTCATAGGCATCCTCGCAGTGGAGCAGAAGCTGGTTGTCCCGTAATTGCCAGATACTGACGCGCCGCGCGGCGGCAAGATCAACTAGCATCGTGGTGAGAGCCTGGATGGGGGTGTCTTGCGAGCGGTCGAACAGATCGCCCTGTTGCGACAGGCTGGCGAAGGCAAAGCCTTGCCGCTCTATCGCCTTGCCACGATCGAGCAGCAGACGCGCGGTGCGGTCGGCACGCAGACCCTGCCGTACCAGAAGGGCCGCCAGAGCTGCCGTGAGCACGATCACCACCAGCGACAGCGCCAATGTCTTCCGGCCATTGCTTGCGACGAAGCCCGCGAAGTCTTTCTCCGGGACGACCATCACCAGCGACCAATCGCGACCGTCTGTCGGCAGCCGGGAGACGATGGACACGATCGGCGCGTCGTTGACCATGATGGTTCGGCGGCCGTAGCCCTCCACCCGGAACCGATCGTAGGCAGCGGTCAGAGCCGGATCATCGATCTGATCGAGTCGCGCGGTGGTCAGTTGCCCATCATGCTCGCGCAGAATACGGGACGCGTCAGGAGCCGCGATCAGGTGGCCGGTTTCGTCGATCACCACGGCACGGCCACTGGTGCCGATCTTCAAGGTAGCGAGGAAGTCCGACAGGGCCTTGAGTGTGATATCGACGCCGAATATCTGTGCGGCACCATCGGGGCTTCGATAGAGGACCGCGGCCGTGATGCCCGGAGTGCGGTGCGTGAAGAACACATATACGTTTGTCCAGAATACGTTGTCGGTGCTGAGCGCGCCTTGATACCAGCTGCGAGTGCGCGGATCATAGTCGTCCTTTGGATCCAGCTCGTGCCCCGTCACGCGACCATCGGTGTCGTGCCGGATCCATTCGACCACGCGAGCGCCTGGCGCATTTCGAATTAGCTTGGTGTCTATGCTGCCGGCCGCACTGCGCTGGACGATCATGAAGTTGCCCGCGGCGTCGCCGGTGTACAGGGCGTCGATCTGCGGAATTTGTCGCAGCGCGCTTGATGCGAACGCCTCCAACGCTGCGCGCGGATTGGCGATGGCATTGCGTGCCGCGATGTCACGCGCCAGCTGTGCGGCGCGGGTAGCGGGGCTGACATAGGCGACCACCTGCTGGGCGATGCGCTCCTGGAGCACGGCCAGCAGATTGTCCGACAGAAGCAGCACGCCGGACCGGTTCGCCCGATTGGAATAGAGCGTGATGGCGAGAATTGCGATGATAACCAGGGCCACGCCGCCGACCGGCACGCCGATGCGCAACCAGATTCGACGAAGTTCGGCAACTGAAGTCCCGCTAATATCGACCACGTCGTCGGCCGACATCGTTCCCTCCGCACTGTACAGCGCACCGTACTATTGATCGGTCCCGTCATGCAACAATGCGGCTTGTTCCGGTCGCCGCGTTATCAACCAGCGATGTTGATGATGATGACGCCGCTCCGATGATCACGAAGTTGTGAGTCTTGCGCAACCATGCAAGGTTTGCCTGTGAATCGGCACCGAAATGCCCCCCGGCCAAAAGGTAATAGGGGCAAAATCCCGGACATGGCTGCATTTGGTGCTTGCCGCGGCGCGGATCGTGTCCCACGACATGGTGTAGGAGCGAAGCTCCTGAGCTGCGTTGGCTGCGCTATCAGTCTGCCCCGGCTGGCAGACTGACGGTCGCAGTATCGCTGAAGGTTCCGGGGAACCATCCCCCGACATTGCCAGCGTCATCAGCGCCTTCCAGGCCGAAACAGGGCTCTGCGCGAGCAACAAGACCACGAACGCGGTGCGTGGCGCGAGGACCGCGCACGGCTGGTGGTCGAGATCGACGGCCTACGCGCTGAGCGCGACCCGGCGGAGCAGGGGAGGGACGGCGAGCACCCGGGCCGATGTCCTCCGCGACCGGATCGACGCGCTGCGGGCCAGATCATAGCCGCGGAGACAGCGGCGGAGGCGCTGAGCGACGGCAGGCGGGCGTCCTGGCGCGGCTCCGGCGGGCGTGGCGGGGGAGTAGGCGTGTCAGGCATGACCCGCATCGTCAGCTACGTGCACCGCTACGAACGGCCGCCCAAGAAGCGGAAGGCGACCGCGGTGGACGTGCCAGCGATCATCGCCACGAAAAGGAGCCGGCGCCGAGTGAGGTGGTCCCGGGAAATTCGAACAGGGGGTTAAGCTTGGTTTGCTCCTGAGAAGGACGGACCTGAATGACGGGCAAGCGGAAGCGGTATTCGGCGCGGATTTCAAGGCGAAGGTTGCTCTTGAGGCGCTGTGCGGTGAACTGACAACGGCGCAGCTGGCGAGCAAGCACGGCATCCACCAGACGATGGTGGGGGAATGGAAGAGGCAGGCGGTGGAAGGGCTGGCGGCGGTGTTTTCCGACCGTTCGGCGCGGCTCGGCTGGATCATGGCGTATCGCGCGCTGGGTGACGCGGGCGCAGTGTGCCGCCGCTTCGGCGTCTCGCGGCCTACCCTCCGCATGTGGCTGCGCCGATATGAGCAGGAGGGTGAGGCAGGTCTACGTGCTCGAAGCCGTCGCCCACATCGTTCTCCGGCACTGAAGGTTGGTAGGACGCAGGAGGCCTTGATCCTGTGCTTACGACGGGAAAGACGACTTGGGGTAAAGCGGCTACGGAACGAGCTCCAACGTTTGCACGAGCTGCGGCTTTCGGCTGCGACGATCCACAAGGTGCTCGCGCAGCATGGGGTCAGCGTCCTGCCGACCCGAAAGCGGGCTCGGCACAAGCCGAAGCGTTACGAACGCCCCGTTCCCGGCGATCGGGTGCAGATGGATACATGCAAGATCTGGCTTGGCCTCTACCAATTCACGGCGATCGACGACTGTAGTCGCTTCCTTGTGCCTGGCCTGGCTCGACGCCGGTCAGCCGGTGCCACGTTGGCATTCCTCGATCAGGTGTTGGAGGAGATGCCGTTCGCGATCCAGCGTGTCTAGACGGATCGCGGTGCCGAATTCTTCGCTGAGGAAGTCCAGCGCCGTCTGATGGGCGAAGCGATACGGTTCCGGCCTATCCCGCCACACTCGCCGCACCTGAACGGGAAGGTCGAGCGGGCGCAGCGAACGATCCTGGAGGAATTCTGGGCGGTGGTCGACCCGAAGGCAGCAGACGTGGGCAAGCAGCTCGCGCTGTAGATTCACCACTACAACTGGCACCGCTCACACGAGTCCCTGCACGGGGATAAACCCGTCGATCGAGTGTGTCAGCGAGCAGACAAGACGCCACTTCAGGCCGCAGTCTGCGAGGCCTATGACCCCGCGAAGGAGCGCATCCAGATCCGCCATCATGCCGTTGAGACATCGTTACGGACGTTGAAATGATGTCTATGGACGGCACACCTAATGACAACCAGAACCGAGCTTATCCAAGCCGCCAAACTGTCCAGCCGGACGGGACCACCGCCGAGAAGGGCCTGGAGATCGACCCGGTGCCTGTCGACCTCGGCGCAAAGGAACAGTTCTCCGAGGCCTATCGCGCCATCAATCCCCGCATGGTCGTGCCGACCCTTGTGCTCGACGACGGCACAGCGATCGGCGAGGTGCCCGCAATCATGCGATATTTCGACGACGCTGATCCCGAAGTTCCGCTTCTCGGCAGCACGCCGCAGGAGAAAGCGATCATCGCCATGTGGGAGCGCCGCACGGAGCTCGAAGGTTTCGCCGCCGTGCGTGCGGAATGAAGCGGCAGGTTTGAAGGGCCGCGCCATATCCGGTCCCCATGGCTCGGAGCAGATCGCCGCCATTGTGGAGTGCAGCAGGCAGCGGGTCGCGGACTTCTACGGCGATTTCGAGGCGAGGCTGAAGGAGGCCGAATTCGTCGCCGGCGATCGGTTTTCGGCCGCTGAAATCACCATGCCGGTGACTGTCGAATTCGCCACAAAGCCTTCGAGATGCCGATCACCGACGGCAGTATCGCCCTCAGGCGCGGGTACGGCGTCACGTCCGGTCGTCCGAGCGCTGCCGCGTAGCCGACCTGTCTGAAACAGCGTGCTGCGGCCTGATAAGCCCCAACTCTGGTCATCCGTCCGAGGCGCGTCAATCCATTCTGCACTGGGGTCAGCTTGCATGAATAGATTCGTACGCCTGCGGTGTCCGAAACTCTTCACGGCGCCCGGATGGCCATTTCGGAAGCTGTGCGAGGCTCATCCGATCTTCGGCATAGAAAGACAGAGTCCGTTCGCGGCCCGGATCAAATCATCTCAGATCCGGGACGCCGGGTTGCCTTACCTGGGCCAGCGGCGACCCACGCAAGAACAATGCTTTAGAGCGCGTCTGGCAGAGAGAGTTCAATTGCGACGGGCTTCAACGGGGGAGGTGCCTCGCGGCCGTCCCTTGGACCCCAAGTTTGCCGTTAGGCCGACCCGTCGAGTGAGGTTCCGTCGCTCGTGAGGGGTATCCACGTATTTGAGATGTGGTGTCGGTCAGGCTAGATCATCGCCAGAACCAATGGCTTGCTGATCACCCCAACCTTGCCGCCCTCGATCCATGCGGCGATTATCGCAACCTTGTGCGGCCGCTATGCATCCTTCCTGCCCGCTGAAGCCATCGCGCGCATCTTTGGCGCGGTGAACCCACTGCCGAATCTGGCGCCCTCGTGGAACGTCGCGCCCACGCAGAGCGCGCTGGTGGTCCGGCGGCATCCTGGAACAGCGGAGCGTCACCTCGATCTGCTGCGATGGGGCCTGCTGCCATACTGGACGAAGGAACCGACCAAAATGCAGCAGCCTATCAACGCGCGCAGTGAGACCGCGGCGAAATCCGGCATGTTCCGGGGGCCCCTGGCGCAACGGCGCTGCATTGTGCACGCAGATGCGTTCTATGAGTGGAAGGTGGTCGAAGGCGGCAAGCAGCCCTACGCGATCGCGCGGCAGGACGGAAAGCCGCTGGCCTTCGCCGGCATCTGGGAGAGCTTCCGCTGGCCGGATGAGACTGTGCATCGAAGCTTCGCTATCATGACGACGAGGCCGAAGGCGGAAATGGATGAGTCCCACGACCGGATGCCAGTGATCCTTGACGAACAGGATTGGCCGGTGTGGCTCGCTGAGGCAGAAGGCGAACATGGCGCGCTCTTGCGGCCGGCGCCTGATGGCACGCTACGAACGTGGCCAGTTGACCGACGTGTCGGGTCGTCGCGGAACAATGGACCGGAGTTGTTGGAAGCGGCGGCGTAGTGCCGGGACCAGTGCGCAGCGGCGGCACCATGTCTTCGGCGGCTTTCTGGCGACTGGTGGATCGGTTGCAGATCCCCGATCCCGACGCACTGGAGCTGATCGGCTACGCCGGCGAAATCGGGAAGACTGATAAGCGCCCGCGGTTCCGGCTGTCGCCGCGACAGACGCATTTGGCGGCTTACCTGCCCGAAATCGAAGTGGCGCTACAGACGATCGGCGAGAGGCCGGTGTGGCTGCAACGCCGCAATTGGTCGGCACCATTCTCAGGTCTCGCTCCGATCCAACTCATGGTCGAGCGGGACGGGGAGGGGGCGGGCTGCAGTTTCTCAACCGGGCGGCGCTGCGAAGATCTCTGCAGTAGCTTGTGCCGACGCGTCCATACCGGCCTGTATGAAGGTGATGTCGGCCGCCACTGGCTGAACAACGGCTTCACGGTCGCGGGCGACTGGACCGGGTCGTCGGCTTCGCTGACTGCGATCCGTCCACGCGGGCTGTCCTGGCTTCAGCTTGATCGGCACCCGCATTTCGCTGATCAGTTGCTTTGATGTCTCGTCCACGCAGACCACGGGGTACTCTGGATCGTGCGGCCGATGATAAACCTCCAGCACTTCCATGTTGGCTACGAACCCTGCATTGGCATCCGGTGGGATGACCCATTGTCTTTGCAGGTGGGGTTTGAGCGTGTTTTTTTTAACCCGACTTTCGCTACTCGACGACGATTTTGGGAATTTCGTGCTTGCTGGGTCCCGCTAACGGCCTGAAAAGCCGAGGGTCTGCCAACGGCAAACGGGGTAAACCGCTTGCGGTGGCGACTAAGTCTCTTGCGAAACGGCGGCGGGCTCTGGAAGCCTGCCGCGATGTTCTTGCGCCATAAGATCCGTCGGAAGGACGGCAAGGAGCACCGCTACTGGAGCATCGTGGAGAACCGTCGGGTGTCCGGCGGGCGGACGGTGCAGCGGCATGTGCTGTACCTTGGCGAGATCAACGACAGCCAGCGCGCCGCGTGGTGTCGGACGATCGAGGCATTCGATGAGGGTGGCCAGCAAGCCAGACAGATCGCGCTGTTTCCGGAGGATCGCCTGGCACCGACGCTGAACTGCGATGTGGTGCATGTTCGGCTCCGCGGTCTGCGGCTACACCGACCGCGACAATGGGGCGCCTGTTGGCTGGGTGTCATGTGTGGGAACAGCTGCGGCTGGATGAATTCTGGTCGCCCCGGCTGCCGGCGTCGCGGGAGGGAACGCGTTGGCTGGACGTGCTGAAGACGCTGGTCGCTTATCGCCGGATCGATCCCGGCAGCGAATGGCGGCTGCACCGGCAATGGTATGAGCAAAGTGCGATGGGCGATCTGCTGGGCGCGGACTTCGCCCTGGCGCACAAAGACACTCTGTATCGGTGCCTGGACAATCTGGTGGTCCACAAGGCGGATCTGTTCAGCTTTCTGCAACAGCGCTGGGAGGGCCTGTTCGGAGCGGACTTCGAAGTACTGCTCTACGATCTGACCAGTACCTATTTTGAATGCGACCCGCCCACGGGCGGCAAACAGCGCTTTGGCTATAGCCGGGACAAACGGTCGGATTGCGTTCAAGTGGTCATCGCGTTGGTCGTGACGCCGGACGGCTTGCCGCTGGCCTACGAGGTGATGGCGGGAAACACCTCGGACAAGACGACGCTGCGCGACTTCCTCAAGCGGATCGAGACCCAGTATGGCACGGTCCGACGCACATGGGTGATGGACCGTGGCATCCCGACGGAGGAGGCGCTGGCCGAGATGCGGGCAGCCGAGACGCCGGTGCATTATCTGGTGGGCACGCCGCGCGGACGGCTCGGCCAGCTGGAGCAGAACTTCCTGAGCAAACCCTGGACCGAAGTAGTGACAACGTGCAGGTGAAACTCGTTGAGCAGGACAGCGAACTTTATGTCCTGGCTCGCAGCGGCGCGCGCCGGGACAAGGAACAGGCAATGCGGCGTCGTCGGCTGAAGAGGCTGGTCAAGCGCCTGCATGAGTTGCGCCAGCAGAAACTGACCCGCGACCAACTGCTCATCAAGCTGGGGGCGACCAGGAAAGAGGCCGGGCCAGCGGTCTGGCGGATCATCGACATCGAGCTGCCCGAGAGGGATCAGGCTGTCACGCCCGATACGTTCTGCTTCAAGCTGAATTGGCAGAAGCTGCGCGAAGCGCGCCGACGTGAAGGCAGTTACCTGCTGCGATCGAATGTCACGGGTGGCGATCCGGCGCAGCTCTGGGCGTTCTACCTGCAACTGGTCGAGGTGGAACAAGCATTCAAGGAACTGAAGGGGGATCTCGCGACCCGCCCGATCTATCACCAAACCGATGAACGGATTGAAGCTCACATCTTTGTCGCGTTCCTGGCCTACTGCCTGCAGGTTACCTTGAAACAGCGGCTGCGATCCCTGGCACCGGGACTGACACCGAGGTCGGTGCTGGACGAAATGGCGGCAATCCAGATGGTCGATGTACAGCTGCCGACGACGGATGGCCGTACGGTCATACTGTCGCGCTACACGGAACCCGAGGCGGACCATGCCATCCTGCTCCAACGGTTGAAGATGAGCTTGCCCGCTCAGCCGCCGCCCAGGGTGATCGCCGCCGCCGTTCCATCCCCAGCATGACCCGCCGCCCTGCGGTGCCGACCTCGGCATCACAGGCAACGGAAAATCAAGCCCTTGCGTGATTTTGGCTCGTGAGTAGCGAAAGTAGCGTGCGCCCAATGGTGTTGTCGCTGGCGCGCTCGACGATATTCAGTTCCACGACGGCCTCCTCCAGCAACTGCAATGTCCACCGCTTGCGGCCTTTGGGCGGTCGGGAACAGGCCAACGCGATCAACTTCGCCTCGGCTGCCCCGTCAAAGATGCGTGGCCGAGCCGAAGCCGGCGAATGCTTGTGGACCAGGGCGGCCTCGAACCCTTCTTCCACCAGTCGCTGGCGGGTCCGTGCCACCGTGTCGATGCTGGTATCGAGGGCC
>DATAPW010000216.1:0-45742 GCA_036265005.1 Acetobacteraceae bacterium
CCTGATGGGTACCGGGACACAGATCGCCGGGGTGACCAGTGATTCCGGCAGCCAGATCGACCTTGACCTGACTTCGCAGGCGGCCAACTCGTCCGCGAACCTGATCCTGAGCAACGTGATCGGCGCGGCCAGTGCGGCTGCGAAGATCACCGTCACCCAGACCGCGGTTGCGGACGGCGCCACCGCGATCCTTTCGGTCAGCGGAGGTACCTTCACGATGGGGAACACGCTGGCCGGAGGCGTCGGCGCGAACGTCTATCAGAACAGCGCGGGCGCGTACCTGAACGCATCGGTGGCTGCCGCGGCCAACGGCTACACGGTCAATATCACCCAGTAGTGGCGGCGCGATGAGGCAAAGGTGGGGCTTCGCCCCTGGAACCCCACCAGAGGGCGCAGCCCCCTGGACTACCGCCAAGGGCGCAGCCGTTGGAACCCGTCACGTCAGGGACACGGCGCTCTTGTTGTGCAGGATGATCAGTTGGCTGATGCGATCATCCTGGACGGTGAAGTAGTAGGTGAGGATCAGCGGGGTCGGCAGATTCGACTTGTCGAAGTCGCCGTCGACGCGGAAGCGGACGACGGTGTTGCCGGCGTGCTCGAATGCGGCCTCGACCTCCAGCGTCACCCTGGGGGCAAAAATCTCCGCGTCCGCCCAGGTCCGGATGGCTTGATGACCGAGGAATTCGCGCTGGATGTCGTTGACGAGAGCATCAGCCGCCAGCGTCGCCATGAACGCCCCGGCGTCGTGCCGCCGATAGGCGCCGATGTGGTGCTGGATGACCTGAGGCAACGCCTCGGCCGATATGCTGCGCATGGGATCCATCTCCGTTGTGATGGAAGCAGGCTAACCAGTGGCCCTGTCAGTTCCTGTCAGGAATGTCGCGCGCTGGGCGCCCGTCGCGCAGCTGGGCCTGAAAGTGCCGCACCAGGACCGCTCGCCGCCCCGGGTAGCGCTCACGTGGCTCGGCCGAAAGGATCCGGTCGGTCCGAAAGAAGCGGAAGGCCTCGCGCAGTTCGCACCAGCCCGCCAGCACGCGGGCGCTGTCCATGAAGCCGAGCAGGATCGGCCAGATCACGCGCTCCGTGCGACGGTCGCTCTCGTCGACATAGTCGATGGCCAAACGCAGCTGTGCGCGGATTGCAGACCGCAACAGAGGGAGCGGCACCGTGTTCTGCGGGAACCGGTGGCCGTCGGGACCGGGGACCGACAGCGGCGCATCCGCAGCCGCCTGCATCTCTCGGGACAGGATAGCCGTGATTTTGGCACGGGCATTCGCGGCGGCCTGCGTCAGTATCTCGTCGCCGCGCTGATCGACATAGCGCAACCCCAGCAGGACCGCCTCGGTTTCGTCCTCCGTCAGCATCAGCGGCGGCAGGAACAGCCCTGGACGAAGGACATAGCCGACGCCGGCCTCACCCTGGATGGGCGCGCCTTGCGCAGCCAATGCCGAGAGGTCCCGATATATCGTCCGCTCGGAGACCTCCAGCTCCCTCGCCAGTGCAGCGGCGGTCACCGGATGGCGGCGGCCTCGCAGCGCTTGCAGCAGCGAGAGAAGACGGGTGGCACGGACCACGATACACTCCGGATCGGACGACCATATGAACTCGCCAACCTGACGGAAACTGTCAGTAGCGCTGCGAGGCCCTTCGCGTTGTTCATCCTGCGACGGTGCCGTTCAGCCGTCCTTAAGGGAACCCGGTCAATCTTCGGAATGGGAAGCAATTTGTTTGCAACATCAGAACATCGCCGATGCTGCGCGACGGCCTTGGCGATCGTTCTCGTCCTGGTCTCCAGCGCGGCTGATGCCGCGACCCTGGAAATCTGCCGATCGATTTCTGCGGCCGAACCCATGGCGCAGCTGACCGTTCCGGCCGGCTCGCTGTTCCGCGACAATGGCCGCGCCGACGACCCGTTGGCGGCGTTCAACGGCGACAAGTGGCAGCTTCGCCTCGAGACGGTCGCCAACGTGGTGATCCCGGTGCTGCGATCATGCGTCCGGGTGCAGGTCCGCGTCACCGGCGACTCATCGGTGAAATCAGTGTCGGTCGCCGACAACCGCGCGTTCGTTTACGCCGGCTCGGCCCTGCTGATCGATCGACCGGACGTGTCGGAGGAACTGCTGAGCACCAAAGGCCGCGTGCTCGATCAGGTTCCCTGAGCCGATGGGCCGCCCTCGCCGCGGCGCGCGCGATCCTCGGCTGCACCGTTGAAGCGCGCCGGATCGACCGCGGCAACGACATCGGCCGCTTCGCCCGGATCGCGCCCGCTGATCAGGTCCGCCACCAGCCGGCCCGCCGCCGGCGAGGTCTGGATGCCGTAGCCGCCCTGCCCGACGCACCAGAAGAAACCCTCCGCCGCGCGGTCCCAGCCGAACGCGAGGCTGCCGTCCGGTGTGAAGGTACGCAGTCCGGCCCAGCTTCGCTCGATCCGCCGCACCGCGATATCGAGTGCCTGTTGCATCCGGTCGATCGCCGTCGCCACGTCGATCTCTTCCGGCTGCACGTCGTGCGGATGTGTCGGCGTCTCGTCGGCCAGCGACACCATCAGGCGGGCGCGCGCCTCCGGCCTCGCATACCAATCCGGGCTGAAGCCGTTCAGCATGGGCCAGGCGTGCACGTCGTACGGCTGCGGATCGATGATCGCCGCGGTACGGCGGCACGGCGTAAGCCCGACCGGCGCGACACCGGCCTGTCCCGCCACCTCGTCGCCCCAGGCGCCCGCGGCATTCACCACCAGCGGCGCGCGGAAGATCTCACCTGCGCTGGTGTGCACATCCCACAGCGCATTGCGCCGCTCGATGCGACCGGCGCGGTGTCGCAGCGCCAGCACGCCGCCATGCGCCCGGAGTTGGCGCAGAAACCCCTGGTGCAGGGCGGATACATCGATATCGAACGCATCGTCCTCGATGAGCGCCGCGACGGCATAGCCCGGGCGCAATGCCGGCACGATTTGCCGGACCTCGGCGATGCTGGCTTCGCGCAGGCCAAGACCCTCGGCCAGCATCAGGTCCAGTTCTGCCCGGTAATGTGCCGGCGCCAGCAGGACGGCGCGCCGGCGCGACAACAGCGCGTAGTCGGCAAAGCCCGCCGGGGGCGCCTCGAGGAATGCGCGCGACAGGAGCGTCAGGCGCCGGACGTCGGGCGGACCATAATTCACCGTCCACAACGCTGCCGACCGGCCGGTGGTGTGGTAGCCCGCCACCTCTTCCGCCTCGATCAGCGCGATGCGCCGGTCGGCTGCCAGCGCGGCGGCCACGGTGGCGCCGGCAATGCCGGCGCCGATCACCACGACGTCGAATGCGTGTGTATCCATGGGTGTACCATCCCCGCCGACCGTCGGGTGCGCAAGTTCGGCTGACACTGGCGTCGCCGGCATGGCAGTCTGCCGCCGGAACCAGCGCGGAGGGCTCCGATCATGCAGTCCCGTATCACCGGAACCACCATGCCGGTGCTCGAGATCGGACTGGAGCCAGGCGACACCATCGTCGCAGCACCCGGCGAGCTGTCCTGGATGACCGCCAACGTGCAGATGCGCACCACGACTGCGGCGGCCGGTTCGCATGGCCTGTGGGGCGCGATCACCCGCGCGGTGTCCGGCGGTGGGTTGTTCATGACCGAGTTCGCCGCATCCGGCGGAGCCGGTGCGGTGGCGTTCGCGGCGAAAATGCCGGGACAGATCCTGCCCGTCGAGGTGCAGCCCGGCCGCGGCTATCTCGTGCACCGCCACGGCTTCCTGTGCGCCACTGCCGGCGCGGAGCTGACCATGGCGCTGCAGCGCTCTCTCGGCGCCGGCGTGTTCGGCGGCGAGGGCTTCGTGCTGCAGCGGCTGGGCGGCACCTGCTCCGCCTGGGTCGAGCTGGGCGGCGAAGTCGTCAGCCACGAACTGGCAGCCGGCGAAACGCTGCTGGTGCATCCCGGCCATGTCGGCATGTTCGAGGAGAGCGTGGCGTTCGACATCACCACGATCCGCGGCATCACCAACGCGCTGTTCGGTGGTGACGGGATATTCCTGGTGCAGCTCACCGGCCCGGGGCGCATCTGGCTGCAGACGCTGACCATGCCGAACCTGGCACATGCGCTGGGGCCGTACCTGGGGCGTACCGAGGCGAACACGGCGCAGACGGTGGAAGCCGGCGCGGCGGGGGCGGTGTTGCGGGACATCTTCGGCGGCCAGCGGTAGTGGATACAACGAGCTAAGTGTCCATTTGATGGATGACCGCTCGCGACCCAAGTCGGCCGCCACACCAGTCATCGGGTGATCCCAGAACTGGACGTTCACCGCAACGCGGCGGCGTCGGCCGTGCGCGCATCGCTCCCGTTCGGTCGAGTGGTGCGGCTCCTCCAGAGCGGACAGACACAAGCTACGACCTAACAGGACGCGAGCTTCGGATATTTGCTATTTTCCCGGTCAGAAACCGACGCGGGCACTTTGAGAAAGGGTGTGGTAGTGCGTCAGCTTTCAAACTGACGCACTACCAAGGGCGCTTGTCGAGCTTTCGGGATATACCGGCTCTACCCGTAAAGCGACGACACACTATCCTAATTGCCGGCCGTGGTCCGCTGCAGATGGCCGCAGTTGCCGAACGCAACCTGTATCATCAGCGACACCGATCTAACTCATGGGCGTTTGTCCCTGTGCATCGCCAGCTCCGCCACTTCTCGCGGTGTCGTCAACCCCGCACAGTAGCGCACCTCGATCGTGGTCGGATCTACCTGCTGCGTCAGCGACAGGAGCCGGGTTCGCTCCACACTCCCGTCGGGCGGCACGGATTCGAACAAGCGAACAAGCCTGGGTCTAACCAACAGTTTTTCCGAGCAGGCTTGCCGAGACTGGGCTGCGCCAGGGCCATGGCCCCTTATGGGCGCGCTTCCTACGACGCAGTTTTCGAACCGTACGGGTTTATACTGGGGAAACGGTAGGAAGCTGGCATTTTCGAGCTGGGGAGTCTGCGGCCGCTCCATGATCCATTCTGCGGTTGCGCCGGAAACCTCGGGATGGCCGCGCTGGCCTCCCGGCTTCGAGAGGAAGACCTGCGGAGCATCGACTGAGAAGATTAGAAGCTTGTCCTGCTGGCCTTCTCCGGCTTTGGGTGCACTGGCACGGAATGCCACCGAGACCTTGTCGCGTTCATAAGCCCAGATCATGGCCATCACGGTCATGCCTGACTCGATGCTTACATTATTCAGGTTGTATGCTGTGAGTCCCACCTGATCGCGGGACCACCATTGAAACCAGGCCGAACATTTGGTGCCCTTCGCCGTCAGGACCTGCTCGGTTCCCACTTGCGGCAGTGAGGCGTTGAAATATCGCCGGTCGCCGTCGAAGCCGATCCAGGTCACGCAATGATAGTCCGCCTGATTTTTGTGAAGCCGCAGAGCGGCCGGCGGTTCGGACAGTTCCGGTACCGTCCATTCCCCGAACATCAGAACGAACTGGGCTCCCGAATCAGGCGCAACCAATGCGCCGCACCAATTGCCGGTTTTCTGATAAGAGCGCGCGCCGCTGGCGGTAAGCTTGTGTCTACCCAACGGCTGTATCTTGTCGAACTGAGGGGCAACGAAGATCGCTGGTTGCCTGAACAGCCTGTGCCACGCCTTATTCAGGGTCGGCAGCCGATCCCGATCCGGCTCTCGAGGAATCAGGTATCGGTACAATTCCTCCCAGTGCTTACCAGTCGGATTGAAACCAGCGTGCGGAACAATAGAACGGGGAGCATTTAGCATGGCGGCATCCTCCCCATCATTGCCATTCTTCTGCGGCAAGCGAAATTAGCTCCTTATATTCCGCCGTCTCCTTTAGGAAGGGAAGGATGTCCTGCGCCAGTTTCTTTCCCGCCTCTGTATCCGACGGGTAGTGCAAGCCCGCAATCTCGCGGTTGCGCCCGATGCGCGCGGCGAGTGCGTATAGAGGAGTGATGGCGTTTTGCCATTCGGCATTCGCCACTGTTTTCCCGTTCTTCTTATGCGTCAGTACTTGCTCAATGACTGCGGCAATCAGGTGTGCCTCCGTCGAATGGCCGCTCGGGTAGGACGCATGCCCCGGCACAGGAACCGAGGGCAACAGGGCCGGGCAGATCTGCGATGGTCGCGGACGGGGTTCATACTGATCCTTCTCGTCCAAGCCTTCCTTGCCTTTGGTCCCGCCCTTGAAATGCAGGACCGTGAACATCGCTACGATGCTGGCGAGGCAGATGAGCCGGAACGTCTTTGGGCAGGACGCCGGGGTGATGGTCAGGAGTACCATGAAATAGCTGGCGAACTCTTCGTTCTGCGCGAGGATCTCGCCAAGCGTATCGGGACGCTCGTCTCTTGCGGCGACGATCAACTGGTCAATCTCGTCTCCGGTCTTTCCCGGCTTCCAAGGCTGCACTTTGATATCCTTGGCCCAGTCTGTCGCGCCGTATTGACTGAGTGCGAACCAGGCCCGCCACTCGGCGCTCCAGCTTCGCTCCGGGAATGAAGTCAACGCGAGCGTGCACTGTGCGATCGGCTCCGAGCGGGGTCTTTGGGCGAGAGGCCGGATCGAGTCTTGCCCGCCACCGGGCGACTGCAGAACCGTGACGAAGGGCAGATCCACACGGTCAGGGATGATCGGAGTACCGAAGGTCCCAGCGTTCAGGGCTCCGACTCCGCCCGCGTTTCCCGCATTGCCTGCATTTCCAGCATTACCGGCGTTTCCAGCCATGGCGAAACTCCCTATTCGCCGAGCGGCGTGTTTTCTTTCGCCTGAACGGCATGTTTCCTGTCGTTGATGTTTCTTCCGGTCTTCGGTCAATTGCTCTTGCTGGTCCGGTGATCGGCGGACCCCGTGTGACCGGTCAGATCCCAGGCACTCGCATGCCTAATACTCTATCCTGGGTCCGATTCCTGTGAATTGATTCACAGAACCGCTTGTCTCCTGGAGAATTCTGTGCCGAACTCCCCGTCTCCGCACGCGGGTCCGCTGCTCATTCCGGGATGCCGGCCCGTGCAAGACGCTCGATGAAGACATCGCGGATTTCCCCTTTGAGCGGGGTATATGAACGATACGTCGATAGCCGAAATTCGGGCAGTGCCATCCGGTGACGCTCTGCCCAAGTGCGCGCTTCATCCAATTCGCCGGCCGCTACAAGACTGGCCGTTAGACAGCGAAGGTTGGAAGTCTGTTTCCCGTGATTCGCCGCTGTACGCCCCCACCTTATTGCCTCCCCATATTGGGCCGCCATGTAATATGCCTGCGATAGCGCATGTTCGTGCCAGCATCCCGCATCGAGACCGATTGGGGAAAGGCGCAGCGCCTGTAGCGCACGGGACAACGCCTGGGCGGCGTCTCCCATGATACCCGCGGTGAAGCTGCTGAAGGTCCATGCGAGTGCGCAACTCGGGCCGACGGCGATAGCGCGATCCAGGTTGATCAGGGCGCCCTGATGATCCTTGAGCAGGTATCCTCGCAAGTGACCTTCAATGGCCGACCCCAATGCGTCGTTCCGGTCGCGCTCGACCGCCATCCGCGCAGCCTTTGCTGCGGCAACGCGATCCTCGTGCTCGTCGCTAGACCAGCCCTGGCCGATACGGAATATGTGCAGATAAGCCAGGTGCGACAACGGAGCGGAGTAATCGGAATCAAGCGCGATCGCACTTTCCAGCAGTCCCTGCGCCTTCATCAACGAGGCGCTGTTGTTCAGTTGGATCTGGTTGAGTGCCTGCAATGTGAGGTCATACGCAGTGATGCTGCTCTGGTCCTTCAAGAGAGCCCGCCGAATCTCGCGTTGATAGACATGGGGAGCGATGGAGCTTGCCGTCCGAAGCGCTATGCGGTCCTGCAGTTCGAAAATGTCCTCGGTGCCCCCATCGAAACTGTCTGCCCATATCGTGTTCTGCGTCGTTGCATCATCCAATTCGACCGCGATGCGCAAATCGGATTTTGCCCGTCGGACGCTCCCGTGAAGCACGTAGCGCACATTCAGCTCCTGACCGACGCGTCGGATGTCCGGAGCCCTGCGTGCATAGGTGATCGTCGAGCTGCGCGACACCACGATGAGGTCCTTCAACGCGCCAAGGACCCTAATGATGTCGTCCACCATGCCCTCGGCGAAATACGCGTCCCCCTGGTTCTCCTGCATACTGCGAAACGGGAGGACTGCGAGCGAGGGGCGGTAGTCGAAGTGGAAATCCCTCCTCGGACCGCCAATCGGTACCTGGTTGACCGGCACCATACCGCCGATTCCACATTTATCGGCAGGAATTATGTAGACTGCGACGACTTCCCGGATGTTCTTTAGCTCCTTCTCCCCGGACCAGACGAAGTCGGCGGAGACAATGCCTCTCACCTGATCGTACGCCGATGCTGAGAGGCAGATGCCGCCTGGTTCGGCCAGTTCTTGAAGTCTTGCCGCCACATTGACCGCGTTTCCGCCGGTTCGATCGCCCTGAACGACGACCTCACCGGAATTCAGTCCCACGCGGTAAACGATTCTCTCATCAGGCTCGAATTTCGAATTCTTGCGGCCTGATTCGGCCTGAATTCGAAGCGCGCACCTGAGCGCGTCAACCGCGCTGGGGAACTCCGCCATCAGTCCGTCGCCGGCGAAGCTCAACACCCGCCCCTGCCACCGGTTGATCTCCCTCACGACCCGGTCGATGTCAGCGTTGACGCGCAGATGCGTACTTTCTTCGTTGCGGCCCATCAGTCTGCTGTACCCACTGATATCCAATCCGAGGATGGCAGCCAGTCGCCGGGCGACCTTGCGCCGAGGACCTCGTTCGCTGTGCAGACTTGGTTGTTGAGGTTCCCCCTTTCTCATTGCTTCCCAGAGTCCTTATAGGAGCTTCCTTTATGTCAACATCCAGCCAGGGAGCATGCCGCATCATCGAAAGCCGAGTTGCGGATGAATATCCCACCTACGGTTGCACATGCAGAAATCGGTGTCTAGCAGGTTGCCGCCGTCGCGTCTGTGCGCCATCAGGGGTTTGTATACTTTGAAGCTGCTGGCTTTGCCGGCGTTTTTCACAGCAGAATGCACGGCAACGATTCATTGCGCGGTGCCTGACCGCCGAAATCAGCAAATGACAGCAATCGCGGATCACGCCTGAGCTTGATCGCAGTTACATATGACCTGTTTCACTTGCTGGCCAGCGGGAGAATAGGGTCCGCCAGCGCGCATCCCCGGCAGTGACGCTGACTGCGCACAGGCTGGAGTATCTCGACATTGCCGGATCCGGCATGCGGACGCGAATGGCCGATTCGGCACGCTGAATCGCCAAAGCTGCCGATCTCCTTTCGGCCAGCCTCGGCCTTGAACGGAATGTCCGATGTCAGCATATCGCTGCCCGGAAGCTGACGGGCTGGAATCCACCCTGAGCAGACCCATCGCTCGCGCATCCGGCGTCCAGCTTTGCCCGCCGCCCCTTGCCCCTTCGCGCCAGACGCGGAACCATGCCGGGGCAAGACGGGAGAAGCAGCGATGGTCGATCTGGTGGTGCGCGGCGACAAGGTGGTCACCCCGCAGGGTGTCGGCGCCTATGACATTGCCATCGCCGGCGAGCGCATCGTCGCGGTGGCCGCAAGCGGCAGCCTGCCGGTGCCCGACGGTGCAAGGCTGATCGATGCGCGGGGCAAAATCGTCATGCCGGGCGGCATCGATCCGCATGTGCATTGCAAATGGCACCTGCCCAATCCGGACGGCAGCGCGGGCCTGACCGAACCGCCCGATGTGGTGGGACGTGCCGCAGTGCATGGCGGCACCACCACGATGATCGACTTCACCCGCGCCTCGCAGGGCGCCAACCTGCGCGATGCGATCGAAAAGCGCGAGGCGGACTGGAAGGGCCACTGCGCGTGCGACTATGCGCAGCACATCATGGTGGAAGGTGACCTGCCGCTCGATCTTCCCGGCCAGCTCGCCGAAGGAATCCAGGCGGGCTTTCCGACGGTGAAGATCTTCACCACCGACATCACGCCGTCGCGCAAGGGGCGCATGGTGGATTTCGGCGACATCTGGGAAGTGTTCCAGGTGCTGCGCGACAATCGCGGCCTCGGGGTGATCCACTCCGAGGACAATGACATCGTGATGCACATGTACGGCAAGCTGATCCGCGAAGGCCGCACCGGCTTCACCAACATGGCCGAAGTGCACAACACGCTGTCGGAGGATATCTCGTTCCGCCGCGTCATCCGCCTGGCCGAGAAGGTCGGTGCCGCAATCTACATGATGCACACCTCGGCCGCATCCGGCGTATCGGCGATCCGCGAAGCACGCGCGCGCGGCGTGTCGATCTACGGCGAGTCGCTGCACCAGTACATGCTGTATACCTCGGAGGACTACAAGAAACCCAACGGCCAGATCTATCACACCTATCCGTCGCTGAAGTCGGCCGAGGACCAGGCGGCGTTGTGGTCGGGCACGCTGGACGGCAGCATCAACTGCGTCGCCACCGACGAAATCTGCTGCACGCTGGCGAAGAAGCTGCAAGGCGCGCGCATCGACGACACCACCGGCGGCAATGCCGGCGTCGAGCCGCGCGTCGCGCTGATGTACACCGAGATGGTCGGCAAGCGCGGCTACTCGCTGAACCGCTACGTCGACCTGGTATCGAGCAATGCGGCGAAGATCATGGGGCTGTATCCGCGCAAGGGAGCACTGGCGGCAGGATCGGATGCCGATATCTGCGTGCTCGATCCGGCGGACCAGCGCGTGATCCGCGCGCAGGACCTGCACGAGGCGGATTACACGCCATGGGAAGGCCGCAAGATGGATGCCTGGCCGAGCCTGACGATCTTGCGCGGCAAGGTCGTGGTGGAAAGCGGTGTGTGGAAGGGCAGTCTGGTCGACGGCAAGTGGCAGCCTCGCAAGATCGCCGAGGAGATGTTCAGCGGCCCGCAGTTGTGACGAACGCTGAACTGCGCGCGCTGCTGATCGATTGCCTGGTGTTGTGGAACGTGCACGGACAGGTCGCGGCGGACGATGACGGGGTGTCGATCAGCACCGCTGGCGGCGCTTACAGCGTGCAGCACGCCGAACCGGACATGCGTCCCGTACGCTGGCTGCTGCAGACCCCGGCACGCCGGGCCGCCAACCGGCCGCCTCGCGCGGCGCCATCGATCGTCGCCCTGCTCGCCGCATTGCGCAACGCGCTGGGCGGTGACGGCGGGCGCTCGCTGCGCATAGGGGGCGGCCTGACCTGACCGCAACGCGGCGGCTGTCCGGCATCGATCGGCGGGCCTGCGACCCAACGATGCAACGTTCGGGCAGCGGCGATAGCTCTCTATCTGGCGCGGAGAACGGGCGGAGGCGTCCGCGCTTCAATAAGAAGCCGCGTCAGTCGCACCGCAATTTCATCGTCCATCTTCGAGGATCAGGTTACAGCCCCCAGCGCGGGCAGGACGGATGTTGGAATGATGCGAACACAATCGGCTATAGTGACCGAAGCAGGAGGTACCGGCCATGCAGCGCGACGAACGCGGACTGGCACTTTCGACAGATAGTGCGGAAGCCGTGGAGGCATTCGATCGCTCGGTCGAGCATTTCCTGAAATTCCATGCCGACACCATGACACAGGCCGGTCGCGCGATCGCCGCGGATCCGGGTTTCGCCATGGCGCACTGCTTCAAGGCCTATATGCTGCTGATCGCGGCAAACCCCGCCAACCGGCCGCAGATCGATGCGACACTGGCGGCGGCACACGCGGGCGCTGCCACCGCTACCCCGCGGGAAAAGCTGCATCTCGCCGCCGCCGATGCATGGCATCGCGGGTCGCTCGACGAATCCTTCAGGGTCTGGGGGCAGATTCTCGACGACGCGCCAACCGATCTGCTGGCGTTTCGGATCTCCGATACGATCTGGTTCCGCCATGGCCAGACACAGCCGATCCTGCAACAGGTAGACCGGATCGCACCACGCTGGTCGGTCGAACTACCCGGCTATGATTGCTGCCAGACCATCTGGGCATTCGCGCATGAGGAGGTCGGCGACACCAGGGGTGCCGAACGTGCGATCGACGCGGCGCTGGAACGTGACCGCAACAACTACTTCGCGCATCACGTCAAGGCGCACATCATGGACACCGACTGCCGCGCCCGCGAGGGCAGCGACTGGCTCGGCAGCCAGGTGTCGAACTGGTCGCTGGGCAACAACCTGATCCATCACCTCTGGTGGCACCGCGCCTTGCTGCGGCTCGACCTCGGCGAGATCGACGCCGTGATGCGCAGCTACGACGAGGACGTCCGCAACTTCGACGATCCGATGACCAGGGCGACGCCGGACCATTACGTCGATCTGCAGAACGCTGCCGCGCTGCTATGGCGGCTGGAACAGCTTGGCCTCGATGTCGGCGACCGCTGGCAGGAACTGGCGGACAAGGCGGAAGCCCGCACTGGCGAGGTTGGCCATCTGCTGATGGTGCCGCACCTGATGCTCGCTCTGGTCGCCACCGGGCGCGACGCCGCGGCTGCCCAATTCGTTGCCGCGCTGCGGGAGCATGCTGCGGACCCTGGATTGTGGACGGCGCCGGCAATCGCCGACGTGGTCATTCCGGTGTGCGAAGCGGCGCAGGCGCATCGGCGCGGCGATTACGCCCGGGTGGTCGATCTGCTGGCGCCCCGCCAGGACAAGATCCGCCTGCTCGGAGGCAGCAATGCACAACGCGACATGTTCTTCCAGATGCTGGTCGATGCTGCCGTGAAAGCCGACCGCCGCGACGTGGTGTCGGCAATGATTGCGCACGAAACCGCCACTCGCGCGGCGCCTCCCGCACAACGCGCCGGATATGCCGCGGCGGCGCGCTGGTTGCATTCTTGACACTGTCTGGACCCCCCTGTAGCAAGCCCCGGCCTTCCGGCAGGGCAATCTGCCAGGAGCGAACATGAGCGAGGAATCGGGCGGAGACGAGCGTTCCTTCGAGGAACGGCTGAAATCCGCCCGCAGCAGGCAGGGGCTCGACGCCCCTCCCCCAAGGTCGGACGACACGTCCGGCGGCATGGGCGGCATGAGCCCCATGGGGGTCGGCCTGCGGGTGGGGATCGAACTGGTCTCGGCCCTGGTCGTGGCAGTCGCCATCGGCTACGGGCTCGATTACCTGTTCGGCACCAAGCCCATCCTGATGGCGGTGTTCGTTCTGCTGGGCGGCGCGGCTGGGGTACTCAACGTGTGGCGTGTCTTCGCGCCCCGCTAGGCACGCAAGGCCTGGCGACACAGGACAGGGGACGATATTGGCGGCCGGAGGATCGATCGACGCGCTGGGCCAGTTCAAGCTGGAGCCGGCGCTGGGCCCGATTGGCGCCTCGGTGAATTTCACCCAGGCCAACCTGATGATGGTCGTCGCCGGCCTGCTGACGTTCGGCCTGCTGTGGCTTGGCATGCGGCCACGCGCCATGGTGCCAGGCCGGCTGCAATCCGCCGCCGAGATGGCCTACGAAACCGTGCTGGGCATGTGTACGGAAACCATCGGGCCCGAAGGCCGGTCGTTCTTTCCGTTCGTCTTCACGCTGTTCTTCTTCATCCTGTTCGGCAACCTGCTGGGCGTCTTCCCGCTGTTCTTCACCTTCACCAGCCATATCGCGGTGACGCTGGCGTTGACGGTGTTCGTGGTGGGGCTGGTGACCGTGGTCGGAATCCGTCTCCACGGCTGGCATTTCTTCAGCTACTTCGTGCCCAAGGGTGTGCCGATGGCGCTGATGCCGCTGCTGGTGCCGATTGAGGTGCTGTCCTACGTGTCGCGGCTGATCTCGCTGTCGGTGCGGTTGTTCGCCAACATGATGGCCGGCCACGTGATGCTGGAGGTGTTCGGCGCCTTCGTGGTGATGCTGGGCGGCGCCGGCATCATCTTCCTGCTCCCCGCCGGCTTCTCGCTCGCCGTGAACGTGGCGCTGATCGGCTTCGAACTCCTGGTGGCGACGTTGCAGGCCTACGTGTTTGCCGTCCTCACCTGCATCTACCTGCACGACGCAGTGCACCTCCACTAACAAAAGGAACCAAGGACCATGGATCTCGCTTCCGCAAAGGCGATTGGCGCCGGCATTGCCGTGATCGCACTGTCGGGCGTCGGCGTCGGCATCGGCTATATCTTCGCCGCCCTGGTCAGCAGCGTGGCGCGCAACCCCGCGGCACGCGACCGCGTGTTCGGCCTCGCCATCCTGGGGTTTGCTCTGACCGAGGCCGTGGCGCTGTACGCGCTGGTGATCGCGTTCATCATTCTGTTCGTCTGATGCCGCTCCGCCTGGCGCTGATCGCTGCGCTGCTGCTGGCGCCCGCCGCTGCCATGGCGGAGGGCATGCCACAGCTCGACTTCGCCAATCCGCTGACCACCAGCCAGGTGGTGTGGGGCGCGATCATCTTCGCGCTGCTCTACATCCTGCTGTCGCGCATCGCATTGCCGAAGGTGGGCGAGGTGCTGGATGAGCGTGCCCGGCATATCGCTGCCGACCTGGAGACCGCCCGCGCGTCGAAGTCCCGGGCGGACGAGGCGGCGAACGAGGTTGCGGTGGCGACGGCGCGCGCCCGGGCCGAGGCACAGGCCGCTATCAACGCCGCGCTGGACGTCGCGCACCAGGAATCGGCGGCGCGCATTGCCACGCTGAACGAGCGGCTGGAGAAGCAGCTGCAGGACGCCGAGGCGCAGATCAACGTGGCGCGCGCGGCGGCGATGAGTGCGCTGCGCGAGGTGGCGACCGAGACCGCCAGCACGGTGATCGGCCGGCTGACGGGCGCGGCGGCGGACCCGCAGCGGCTGAGCGGTGCCGTGGCTGCCGCGCTGGCCGCACACCGGATCGGCTGAGGGGAACGGCTGATGCACCAGGAAAGCTTCTTCGCCGAACCACGCAACTGGGTGATCATTGCCTTCGTCCTGTTCTTCGCCATCTTCGGCCGCAAGCTGTGGTCGGTGCTTGCGGCGATGCTGGACGACCGGGGCGCCAAGGTGCGTGCCGAGTTGGAGGAAGCCGCCCGGCTGCGTCAGGAAGCCGAAGCCATGCTGCGCGACGCCGAAGCCCGGCGCGCCGAGGCCCTGCGCGATGCGCAGGCGCTGATCGAGGGGGCCAAGTCCGAGGCGGGACGCGTTACCGCCGCTGCCGCCGCGGAAGCCGAAGCAGCGGCCCGGCGGCGCGAGCAGATGGCGGTGGACCGCATTTCCGCCGCCGAGAAGGCCGCTGTGGACCAAGTGCGGCTGACCGCGGTGGAGGTCGCCACATCGGCAGCCCGACAGGTGATCGCCGAAGGACTGTCGGCTGACGCCGATTCCCACCTGATCGATACCGCGATCATGCAATTGCCGACTGCGCTGTCGAGCCGACGCGTCGCCTGACCAAGCGTTCTTGGCAGGATAGGCCCGCCTTACCGTCAGAACACCAGATCGGACGCTTCTCGCCAATTTCTGGCGGTCATGGCCGGCGATGCCGACCAGATGGTCATTGCGAGAAGCGCAGCGATGAAGCAATCCCGATCCGGTTTGTGCGCGCACAGCCGGTTGAGGATTGCCGCGTACCTGCGCCCCTAATACCAAAGCTCATTGATGATGACTTAATGCGTTGCGCCGACTGTCATGGCCGGGCCATGCCCGGCTGACAGTGGGATCGAATGAGTCGCTATCAACGAGCGTCGGTATAACAAGGAACCCGGTTCTCCGGTTCGTCGTGGCCCGGCCTATCCCGCCCATCCGTCGTGACACTGCGCGGTTCGGCCGACGGCTGGTGCCGAACCCGCAATGACAAATGAACGCAGTCAGCCCGAATGAGCGCGGCGGCGGCGAACCGCTCCCAGACCTGCCAAGCTACCGGCCAGCAGCATCCCGCTCATAGGCTCCGGTACGGTGTAGTCATAGGTCAGCGTCAGGTCGAACCCGGCGGTTGTGGCGAGGCTGACGTTCGTGTTTCCTCCGGTAGCGCCGGCGACGAACTCAGCAAGAGCACTGAAGTCGGTTGTGAAAATGCCGGCCCCAATGAACGCTGCGAGGTCCGATGCAGAGGTATAGCTGCTCAACGAGGCCGACATCACGGTGGTCCCGTAGCTGTCGGTCGCGCCGCCCGCGACGCTGCGCCGGATCGACGGATTGAAGGCTGTGCACCCGGTACCGACGTTGCTGAACGTGGGGTCGTAAATCCGTGGGCTGTAGCAGCTCATCGAGCCGATGTAGGCTTCGGCCAGAGGGTTCTGGTACAGGCTGGCCAACGGAGCCGGACCGCCACTCAGCTCGAGGGCGATAATCATGTCGTAGAACCAGAAGGCCCGCCCGGTCCCGGTGTTGGTGGCGCTGCCCGAGAACGCGACAGTCGCGTTCGCCGCGGCTGTGACCGAGTCCAGCGTGCCGAGGGCGGGGTTGAACAGGTTCAACGTCGCCGGCTGGGTCCAGTCGGTCGTGCCAGAGAACGAGAATGTCTGGGTTATCGTCGCCGCGCCGGCGACCGCTGGCGAAGCTGCCGCGGCGGCGGCAATGACCGCCGCAAGAACCTTGGCCTTCATTTATCCGCTCCAACCCCGATGGTCCAAAGCTCCCTCACCTGCACCCCGCTGTCAATATATTGCATAATCGTAATCGATATATTCTAGTAATGGTAGCAATACGCCGTCGAAGGGCTACCCACCGGCGAATGCGCGAGTCGATGGAAGCTGGCCGCCTCGCGCTTGCTCCCTGCCCCGCCCTCCGCTAAACCGCCCGCCACGCCGGCACCCCTGGAGGCCGGCGTTTGCCATTTGCGGGAGCGAACCATGGCCAATGTTGTGACGATCGAGGCCGAGGCACGCGCGCGAGCCGGTAAGGGGGCGGCGCGGGCGACTCGGCGGGCGGGCAAGGTGCCCGGGGTGATCTACGGAGCAAGGCAAGAGCCGACCCTCATCGCGCTGGAACCGCGCGCGGTGCTGCGCGAACTGCACCGGGCCGGCTGGCAGTCGCGGCTGTACGAGATCAAGCTGAACGGCGACGCCGCGACGCGCGCGCTGATCCGCGACGTGCAGTTCCATCCCGTTACCGACGCACCGGAGCACGTGGATTTCCAGCGCCTGGCGCCCGGCGAGCCCATTCGTGTTTCGGTGCCGGTGCATTTCGAGAATGAGGGCCTCAGCCCGGGCCTGAAGCGCGGCGGCGTGCTGAACGTGATCCGCCACACGGTCGAGGTATACACCGATCCGGAGCATATCCCGGAGCAGTTCACCGCCAACCTGGCCGAGCTCGACTTCAACGACGCAGTGCGCTGGGAAGACCTGCACGGCACCGAGAACACCCGCCCGGCGATTGCCCGCAACTTCGTGGTTGCCACCGTGGCGCCGCCGACCAAGCAGGCCGAAGTGTCTGCCGAGCCCACGGCCGCCGTAGCGGCGGCTCCAGCCGCGGCGGCAGCGCCGGCTGGCGCACCGGCGGCACGTGGCGGCGGCGGAGCGAAGCGGGGCTGATCCCCCAGGCAACGAAAGTCCAGGCAACCGAAGTCATGCTGCTCTGGGTCGGCCTCGGCAATCCGGAACCGGGGATGGCCCGGAACCGGCACAACATCGGCTTCATGGCGGTGGACACGATCGCGATCCGCCATGGCTTCGGCCCATGGCGCCAGCGCTTCAAGGGCCTGATCAGCGAGGGCAGCATCGCCGGCGAGAAGATCCTGGCGCTGAAGCCGCAGACCTACATGAACGAGTCCGGGACATCGGTGCAACAGGCGGCGGCGTTCTACAAGCTGCCGCCCGAGGTGATCACCGCGTTCCACGACGAACTGGACCTGGTGCCCGGCAAGGTGCGGGTGAAGCGCGGCGGCGGTGCCGCGGGGCACAACGGCCTGCGCAGCATGGACCGCATCCTCGGCACACCGGAGTACTGGCGGGTGCGCCTGGGGATCGGCCATCCCGGCCAGAAGGAGCGTGTCCTGGGCCACGTGCTGAGCGACTTCATGAAGGAGGACCGGGAGTGGCTGCTGCCGGTGCTGGACGCCGTGGCTGACGCGGCGTCGCTGCTGGTGCAGGGCAAGCCCGAGGATTTCATGACCAAGGTCGCCCTGCTGGCGCGGGATGTGAAGTAGATGGGGTTCAACTGCGGCATCGTCGGCCTGCCGAACGTCGGTAAATCGACGCTGTTCAATGCGCTGACCGCAACCGCCGCGGCGCAGGCGGCGAATTATCCGTTCTGCACCATCGAGCCGAATGTCGGCCGCGTGGCGGTGCCGGATGCGCGGCTGACCACGCTGGCGGCAATCGGCAAGTCGGCGAAAATCATCCCGACCTCGCTGGAGTTCGTCGATATCGCCGGACTGGTGCGCGGCGCCAGCAAGGGCGAAGGGCTGGGCAACCAGTTCCTCGCCAACATCCGCGAGGTGGATGCGATCATCCACGTGCTGCGCTGCTTCGAGGACCCCGACGTGACGCATGTCGAAGGCAGCATCGATCCGCTGCGCGACGCCGACGTGGTGGAAACCGAGCTGATGCTCGCCGACCTGGAGAGCCTGGAGAAGCGGCTGCTCGCGGCGCAGAAGAAGGCGCGCGGCGCCGACAAGGAGAGCATCGCCGCGGTGGCGCTCATGGAGCCGCTGGTGGCGGCGCTGCAGGATGGCAGGCCGGTGCGCGCGGTGATCCCGCCAGGCCAGGACGAGGCGGTGCGCCGGCTCCAACTGCTGACTTCCAAGCCGGTGCTGTATGTCTGCAATGTCGAGGAAGGTTCGGCGGCGACCGGCAACGCCTTCTCGGCGCAGGTCGAGCAGCGGGCGAAGGCCGAAGACGCCCGCGTGGTGGTGATTTCCGCAGCGATCGAAGCGGAGGTGGCGCAACTGCCGGAAACCGATCGCGGCGAGTTCCTGGAGGGGCTGGGACTGCACGACAGCGGCCTGGATCGGGTGATCCGCGCCGGCTACGACCTGCTCGGGCTGATCACCTACCTCACCGTCGGGCCGAAGGAGACCCGCGCCTGGACAATCGTCGCCGGCACCAAGGCACCGCAGGCCGCCGCAGTGATCCACAAGGATTTCGAACGCGGCTTCATCGCCTGCGAGACGATTGCCTACGACGACTTCGTCGCCTGCAAGGGCGAGCAGGGCGCCAAGGAGGCGGGGAAGATGCGGGTCGAGGGGAAGGAGTACGTCGTGAAGGACGGCGACGTGCTGCTGTTCCGCTTCAACGTGTGAGACGTGTGGGGGGAGCGGCGGAATGCGCTGCGCATTCCGCCGCTCCCGCCAACTCACTCAAGTTTGGCGTCGAGCGTGATGTCCGCGTTCAGCACCTTCGACACCGGACAGTTGGCCTTCGCCCCGGCGGCCAGCTCCTGGAACTTCGCATCATCGAGCCCAGGCACGCGGGCGCGCAGCACCAGGTGCACCGCGGCAATCTTCCAGCCGCCGCCTTCCTGCTCCATGGTCAATGTCGCCTCGGTGTGCAGGCTGTCGGGCGGATGTCCGGCGCCGCTGAGCTGGAATGCAGTCGCCATGCTGAAGCACCCGGCATGCGCGGCGGCGATCAGTTCCTCCGGATTGGTTCCCTTGCCGTCGCCGAAGCGCGCGTTGAAGGAATACGGCGTGTCCTTCAGGGTCGCGCTCTGAGTGGTAAGGCTGCCCTTGCCGTCCTTGCCGCTGCCCTGCCAGTTCGCGCTGGCGTGCCGCTTGATGCTTGCCATGTCGGGTCTCCCGCTGGTTGCAGAAACTGCATGTAGGAAGCCGCGCCGCGATGTCACAGGCCGGATTTGCCTCGCGCGCCGGGCCGTCGGATAGTTCAACCAAATTCGTCAAGGAGCACCGTCCATGCCCTACGAAACCATCGAGGTGAAGCCGGCCACCGCAGCGATCGGCGCGGAGATCTCCGGCGTTGACCTGTCGAAGCCGCTGGGGAACCAGCAGTTCCAGGAAGTGCACGACGCGCTGATGGCGCACCAGGTGATCTTCTTCCGCGACCAGAAGCTGACGCTCGACCAGCACAAGGCGTTCGGCCGGCTGTTCGGCGAACTGCACATTCACCCGAACACGCCTGGCCCCGAGGGACATCCGGAAGTCCTGCCGGTCCACGCCGACGCGAACTCCAAGCGCATCGCCGGCGAGCGCTGGCACTCCGACGTGTCGTGCGATCCGGAACCGCCGATGGGTTCGATCCTGAATTTGAAGACCGTGCCGCCGGTCGGCGGCGACACGATCTTCGCCAGCATGTATGCGGCGTATGATGCTCTGTCCGAGCCGATGAAGAAATTCGTGTCCGGCCTGACCGCGATCCACGATGGCTCGATGAACTACTCGCGCACCAACCGGCTGATCGGCGCCGAAGGGCCGAAGACCTTCCCGCGCGCCGAGCATCCGGTGGTGCGCACGCATCCGGTGACCGGACGACAGGCGATCTTCGTCAATCCGGTGTTCACCCATTCGATCAAGGATGTGCCGGAAGCAGAGAGCAAGGCGATCCTGGAATTCCTCTACGAGCATTGCGGCCGGGTGCACTGGCAGGTGCGCTTCCGCTGGCAGCCTGACTCGGTGGCGTTCTGGGACAATCGCTGCGTGCAGCACATCGCGATGTGGGACTACTTCCCGCAGGTGCGCTCCGGCTACCGCGTCACGGTAAAGGGCGATCGTCCGTTTCACCGTGCCAATTGATTCTGCTGAAGCTGCGCGCCTGATCCTGAGGGGTCAGGCGCCGCCGGCCGCATGGGTTCCCGACATTGTCGAGCTGCACCTTGAGCGCAGCTACCTCACCGATCTGCGTCCGCTGGCATCGCTGACGGCGCTGCGGCGCCTGTACCTGACGCGCTCGCGCATCACCGACGCGGCGCCGCTGGCATCGCTGACGCGGCTGCAACGCCTGCATCTGTCATTCACTGCGGTGAGCGATGTGGCGCCGCTGGCGGGGATGACGGAGCTCGAGGGATGCTTTCTCACCGGCTCGCTGGTGGAGGACGTTGCACCGCTGGCCGGGCTGAGCCGGCTGGAGCGGCTCGATCTCGGCGACACCCGGGTGAGCGATGTGGCGCCGCTTGCGAGCCTCAGTAACCTGCGCAGCCTGGACCTGTCAGCGACGCGCGTCAGCGATATCGCACCGCTCGCGATGCTGTCCGGACTGCACTATCTCGATCTGGCGAATGCGCCGATCATCGACCTGTCGCCGCTCGCCAAACTGGCGGAGCTGCGGTGGCTTATTCTGCGCGGCGCGCGGGCCGATGTGTCGGTGCTGGCGCAGCTCGCCGGCTGCCAGATCATCACAACGGCAACCATGCCGAGGCGACGGATGGCTGCGGCGCGTCAGTAGGGCCCTGTCATTGCAGGTTCACCTCAGCGATGCGCGATCGATACCGGCTCACCCACCGGATCGGCCGTCAGGAAACCGAACGTCTCGGCTTCCAGTACCAGCGCCGTCAGCTTGCCGCCGAACACCGCGCCGGTGTCGATCGCAACGCGATTGTGCCGCACCACCGGCTCCTTCACCGGTGAATGGCCATGCACCACCACCGCGCCGAAATCCGCGTCGGAATACAGGAACGGCTGGCGCATCCGCAGCAGGTCCTCGCGTACCTGCAGCTCCAACGGCACGCCAGGCCGCACGCCGCCATGCACGAAGAAGTAGCCGCCCTCGCGATGCGTCAGAGTCAGGCCTCGCAGCCAGTCCAGATGTTCCGGCGGCACACGCTCCGGCCACGATTCACGCGGCGAGTCTGGATCGACGCCGTAACTCGCCAACGCCGGCCGGCCGCCGGCGAACAGCCAGTCGGTCGCCGCCGGACGATCACCTGACAATGCGTGCAGCATCGTCTCGTCGTGGTTGCCGACCAGGTTGACCACTGACATGCCGGCGACCGGCGAGCCAGGCAGCAACCGCTGCAACACGCCCGCGGTGTCTGCACCGCGGTCCACGTAATCGCCGATATGCAGCAGCACCGCGTGATCCACCGGCCGCCGCGCAAAGTCCTCGGCGATGATCTCATGCAGATTGGCAAGCTGCGCGTCGCAACCATGGATGTCGCCGATCGCATAGACGCGCCGCCCTGGCGGCAGGCTGGCAGGTGCTCGGGACAGCGTGATCATGGGCTGGTGGCGGATCGACCTGTCAAAGCCGGTCGCGGCCGATCTCGGGGAAGTCCACCGGCTGCAACGGCGCCGCCGCGCGGCCGACACCGGACCCGGCCCAGCCGATCTCGTTCACATAGGCCATGATCGGCTGCGCCACCGCGTTGATCGTTGCATAGGCAAAGCTCTGCTCCGGGCTCGTCGTGATGATCCAGGACACCGCGACGGCATCGAAATAGGAGAGCGCGCGATAGGTGGCAACCTTGTAGGCCGACCGCGTCCACAACGACCAGCGCTGCCGCTCCCGCTCCGTGAGCGCCGCATCGGCCAGTGCAAGTTGCCGGGCGTATTCCGTATCGTCGATGGCGCCCGCCGCGTGCAGCCGTTCCAGCGGTGCATGCGCCTGCGCCGTCAGCGCCTGCTGCACGGCCCCCGCCTGCCAGGGCCAGGGCAACTCGGCCATCGCTGCCGGCAGCCGCCCGCGCACGCCCTGCTCCAGCGGCTGTTGCACCAGGTCCGCCCAGGCCTGCAGCGCCACCACATGCTCCACCGGCAACGGCGAACTGGCAACCTGCGCGACGCCGAGTTCCGCACCCGCCATCGCCTCGTCCGGCGGGAAATAATAGCGCACATCAACGAAGTTCTCGCGCGTGCGGACGCGCGCGCCGACCGTCAGCAGCACCGGCGGCACGATCACGCCAATCTCGGCCAGCCGGTCGCGCGCACGCGCCCACAGCGCATCGCCGGGCGCCGCGTCAGCAGGCGTCACCGGCTTGGCGTAGCTGCAGTAACCGTCAAGCGGCGTGTCGTAGCGGATGGTGGAAAAATACACATCGCGTCGCGAACAGTCGCTGGCGGTGCCGAAGATGTCGTTGGTCTTGCTCGGATTGGCATGCACCACGGCAAGACCGAGCAACGTATTGCCGTCGAACCGGCCAAATACCACGCCGGCGGCATCGGCCGCAGCCTCGTCGGCCAGCGATATCCATGTCCCTTCGGGCAGCGGCACCTGTTTGCCGGCCAGCGTGACCCCCCCCGGCCGTTCGGCGCTGGCATCCGATACCGCCCCCGCAACCGCGCCCCGCGAGGCGACGAAACTCATCGCCGGCACGTCGCCTGGCAACTCCCAGGCCATCTCGTTGCCGAAATACAGCGCGCTATGGGTGATCGACTGCCAGGCCGCAACGGTGGCGCCGATATAGATGTCACCCGACAGCACTGTCGCCAGCGCGAAGTTCCACGCGGTGACCGGACCGCGATAGGTCGCCAGCTTGTAGAGACCCAGCCGCAGCGATGTGATGTCCTCGCCCGCCGCCGCTGCTGCCGGCTGGATTGCGATCGGCATCTTCGGTATCGACGGCACCTGCTCCGCCGGCCCGCGCAGCGCGGCGATGGACGCCTGGCGCATTTGGCGCGTCCACTCGCCAAGACGGTCGAGCAGCCGCTTCTGCGCCGGATCCAGCATCTGCCAGTCGCCGAACCACGCCGCCTGCGATCGCGACGCCGGCACCACCCCGTAGCGCGCCTCGACCACGTCGTTGCGGTCGCTGGCGCGGAACCCGGCGATCAGGGCCCAGGGCGGCAGCAGCCTGGCGACCGATGCATCGCCCGCCCAGGACGCAATCCGGCCGGAACGCGCCGCCACGATGAACGCACAGGCGTTGTGCAGGTCGCGCGGCTCGGCGACGCTCTGCCACAGTGACGTGCCATCGGTGCAGTCGGCCGGCGGCCCCCACCCGCGGCGCACCGGCTCGGCGTTGGTGCGGATCAGCACGAATTCGTGCGCCGCATCCTCCGCCGGCCGGGTCAGCAGCACATTGCCGATGACGCCGTAAGGCCCGGGATCCTCGCCGACGACATGGCCGACGCCGGTGGCGGCGACGCGCCATGTTCCTGGCGGCAGCGGAATGCGCTTGCCGAACAGTTCGACACGATCGGCGACGTTCTGTCCCACCTGCGGCAGCATGGCGGCCGAGGCCGCATGGCACAGCGCGGCGAGGCACAGCAGTTGCGCGAAACACACCAGGCCGGAGAACATCTTTTGCATCGTTGCACGATCCGATCAGGACAGCGCTACCGTTGTGGTGCGCCTCGTGTTGGTATCACATCGAAAGCAACGGCAACACCACGCGGCTCGGCCGATCGGCATCGACGAACACGGTGTTCACCGCGACACGCTTGCGCATTGCCCTGCCCTCCGGTTCGCCGGTGTTCGGGTTGACGTCGAACTTCGGGAAGTTGCTCGAGGAGATATCGAGCCTGATGCGGTGCCCGCGCAGGAACAGGTTCGCGGTCGGGAACAGCGTCACGCGGATCTTCACGACCTCGCCCGGCTGGCGCAATCGCGGCTGCGCCGGGTCCTCGGCATAGCGCAGCCGCAGGATCCCGTCGGTCAGGATCATCGCATAGCCCTTCGGGTAGTCGGCCGAAGGCGGGTGCACATCGATCAGCTTCGCGGTGAAATCGGTATCCGGGCCGTCGGTCGCCACGAACAATTCGGCCTCGATCGGCCCGACCACCTGCATCGGCGCATCGAGCGCCGGCGTCTGGAACACCAGCACATCGCGGCGCGAAGCAAGCGGCAGATAGGGCGGCATACAGCCGAAGAAGGCTGCGCTTTCGGTCTGGTCCCAGGAACCGGCATGTGCCACCGGATCGAGGCTGCTCATCGCGCCGCCGATCGTCGGCACCGGATGCGACGGGTCGAAGTCGTACGACAGCGGCGCGGCACCCGCGGCGGGCACCGCGCGGTCGAGGCTGCCGTCGCCATGCAGGTGGAACCGGGCGAATTCCACGCCGGGCGGCGGCCAGTCGGCAGCGCTGATCCAACGCCCGCCATGTTCCAGCCTGCCGGCCGCATTGCGCCGTCCGCTGCCGCCGCCCATGACGAAGATGCGCACCGCCGGTTCGTCGAGCGGCGCACCCATCACCACATGGTCGAAGAAGCGCAGGCGGTAGGCGCGCCAGTCACCGGCCCAGGCATCCAGCGACGCACCGGGCCCGAATTCCACATCGCCGAAGCAGGTGTCGCTGCGGTCGCCATGCGTCCACGGCCCGAGGATCAGCCGCTGGCCGCCGCGTCCTGCGCGCTTCAGGCCGGTGTAGTTGCCCGTCGCGGTCAGCGGATAGGGATCCCACCACGACGACATGTGCACGCATTCGGCGCGGCTGTAGCGTTGATGGTAGCCCGCGGTCCAGATGCCGAGTTGCTGCCAGAATTCATCGAACGCGCCATGCGTCCACTGGTCGAACAGATAGGCCTCGTAGTCCGGGTGGTGGCGCAGCGGCGAATGGCCGGGCTTCCACGGCATGCGGGTGAACCATTCGCGGATGTCCTCGCCCGCCAGCGCCGACTGCATCACCGGATCGGCCAGTGCCTCCGGCGACGTCTGGGCATTCTTGAACGCCCATGTTGCCTGCTTCAGTTCGAACGCGCCGGACTGGCGAATGCCGGACTGCCACGCATTGACGAACCCGCCGCAGTCCAGCACCTGCGCCAGCAGGCCCGGCGGATCGAGGCAAGCCAATGCCGCCTGCGTGTGCGCGGCGTAGGACAGCCCCATGGTGCAGATGCGGCCGTCGCACCATGACTGGTCACGCAGCCAGGCGCAGGCGTCGTAGCCATCCTCGCCGTCCGACAGATATTTGACGAAGCGCCCTTCTGACCCGTAGCGGCCGCGCGTGTCCTGGTAGACGACAGCATAGCCGTGGGCGGTGAAATACGCGGCGATCTCGGCACGCGTTGCCGGCGTGCGGTTGGCGGCGGTGATCTCGCTGCGGCTGGTTTCGGCGCGGCCGTACGGCGTGCGTTCCATGATCACCGGGAACGGACCGGCGCCATCCGGCAAATGCACGTCGGTGGCGAGACGGATGCCATCGCGCATGGCAACCATGTGTGTGGTGGCGGACATCAGGATGCTCCCTTGCCGGACGGAGCATAGCGCGGACTGTGGTGGCGAGAACCGGCACCGGCGGAATGCGCTGCGCTTTTCCGCCCTGCCGATTACCGACCCTGGCCGTAGAGCCATACCAGCCAGAACGCCATGGCCAGGCATGGCCCGAACGGCATGGCGGTGGTGGCCTGCAGTTTCCGGCCCGAGAGCGCCAGCAGCCCCGCCGTTGCCAGGCCCAGGAGTGCGGCGACCAGGACGACGACAGGCAACGGCGCGACACCGAGCCATGCGCCGGCTGCGCCGAGCAGCTTGGCGTCGCCTGCTCCCATGCCTTCGGCGCCGCGCAGCAGGCGATACGCCCACGCGATGCCGCGCAGTCCCAGATAGCCGACCGCCGCGCCGGCGGCATGAACACCAATCAGGTCAGGCTGCCACGCCAGCGTCAGCAGCAGGCCTGCCACCAGCAACGGCAACGTCAGCACGTCGGGCAGCCGCATCCAGCGCCAGTCGATCCAGCCAAGCGCGAGCAGGGTCCAGCCGAGCAGGCAATCCACCCATATACCGTGCAGGTCGGGTTCGGCCAGGATCGCCCACAGTGCCACGCCGGCCGCGGCTAGCTCGACCATCGGGTGGAAGGCGCCGATGGGCTGTCCGCATTGTCGGCATCGGCCGCGCAGCCACAGGTAACTCGCCAACGGCACGAGGTCGCGCGCGGTCAGCACGCCGCCGCAATGCTCGCATTGCGAACGCACGAAACCAATTGGACGGCGCTCCGGCAGGCGCCGGATCAGCACGCCGAGGAAGCTGCCGACAAACGGTGCGATGAGCAGCAACGCCGATCGGGAGGACAGATCGATGACGGATCCATATGTCGCCTGCACGTGGTTCCCGCTCCTGGGCGTCCGGGCGTCATTTGCCTCAGGTGAGCCGTGCGGCACAATGCTGCAATCGCAAAACGACAGCGCAAGCCTGCCAACTTTGCCGTCGGGCAGCGCCAAACCAGCGTTGCAATGCTGCGCCGCATCATTTAGGCAGGCGGCGGGCGTCCGAGTGATGAGGGTATCACTAACGATATGTGGAATCGGAATGCAGGATGTCGCACGCTCCAATCTTGATGCGCTCGAGGCCGACAGATAACGCAATCGCGCGCAGTCATGTCGAACAGGCCACCCATGCGTCCGCCGTGACCGGCCTCGACATGAGCAGCATCGATCTCAATTTGTTGATCGTGTTCGACGCTGTCATGCAGGAACGTAACCTGACTCGCGCAGGTCGCCGCGTCGGACTGAGCCAGCCGGCCACCAGCCACGCCCTGGCTCGGCTGCGCCACATGCTGCACGACGATTTGTTTGTCCGCACGCCCGACGGCATGCAGCCGACGCCGCGCGCCGAACAGATGGCGGAACCGGTACGCGACGCATTGCGCGTGCTGAGCATCACGCTGGCGCCGGAATCGTTCGACCCGGCCACGTCGTCGCGCGGCTTCACCGTGGCGGTGAACAATTATGCCGCGCGTGCCGTCGTGCCGGCCCTTGCGCGCAAGGTGGGCATCGTTGCGCCGCATGTCAGCCTGGATATCCAGCCACTCGGCTTGCGCGACGTGCTGGATCAGCTGGATGCCGGCGCGATGGACGTCGCACTCAGCACGCTGGTCGATGGCGGCGAGCGTTTCAAATGCGTCCGCGTCATGGACGACGATTTCGTCGTCCTGCTCGCCAGGGAACATCCGGCGGCCAATGAAGCCGTCCTGTCGGTCGAGCGGCTGGCGGAAATTCCGCATATCATGGTGACGTCGAACGATGATGACACCAACTTCATCGACAGCGCTCTTGAGGAGCACGGCCTGGCGCGCAAGATCGCCACGCGCGTTCCGTTCCTCTCGTTCGTGCTGATGCTGGTCGGCTCTGACCGGCTCGCGGTGGTGTCGCGCCGGGTCGCCAATGACCTGGTAAAAATCTGTCCACTCGTTGCGCTGGAATTGCCGTTCCCCTCGCCGCGCATCGCCCTGTCGATGATCTGGCATCGCCGGCTGGACAATCATGCGGCGCATCGCTGGCTGCGTGACATGGTCAGGGAGTCTGCACAGCACTGAGTGCGCGCGCCGCGCCAAATTCGTCCGGTGCATGTGCCTATGCATCCTGGCGCTCCTGATGAACGGCCCCGGCACACTTGATATTGCAGTGCAGCACGGCGGGCATCGGAGACGGCATGAAGGCTACAACGCGCATGATCCTGCGTCTGGGCGCGATCGGCCTCTGCGTCGCCGCCCTCGCCTTCGTCGCGTTCAGGACTTCGTCCGCACAGCATACGCCTGCCAACGCCGATTCGGCGGCAATGCCGCCGGTTCCCGCCGTCACTGCGAAAGCGACACGGCAGGACGTACCGATCTATGCCACCGGAATTGGCACCGTGCAGGCCTATCAGTCGGTGCTGGTGCGCGCGCGCGTCGACGGCACGTTGATGCAATTCCCCGTGCGCGAGGGCCAGGAGGTCAAGCAGGGCGATCTCATCGCGGTCATCGACCCGCGGCCGTACCAGGCAGCGTTGGACCAGGCGAATGCCAAGAAGGCACAGGACGAGGCGCAGCTTGCCAACGCGCGGCTTGACCTGGCGCGCTTCAAGTCGCTGTCGACTCAGGATTTTGCCTCGCGTCAGCAGGTCGATACCCAGCAGGCGCTGGTCAATCAGTTTGTCGCAGCGATTGCCGGCGACGCTGCTGCGATCGAGGCGGCGCAACTGAACGTGGCGTACTGTTTCATAACGTCGCCGGTCGATGGCCGTGTCGGATTGCGCCAGGTCGATCCTGGCAACCTGATCCACGCCACCGATACGTCCGGCATCGTCACCATCACGCAGACCCGGCCGATCTCCGTCACGTTTACCCTGCCGCAGGACGAGTTGCCACATATCCGGCTGGATATAGCGCACGCCGCATCGCCGGTGCTGGCCTACGCCAGCGACGACAGCACGGAACTGAGCCAGGGAACCCTGCTGACGCCGGACAATACGATCGATACCAGCACCGGCACGATCCGGCTGAAGGCGACATTTGCCAATCAGGACGGCAAGCTCTGGCCCGGCCAGTTCATCAATGCGCACCTGCAGATCGGCATGGCGCCAAACGCGGTCACCATCCCGCCGGCGGCGATCGAGCACGGACCGGACGGACTCTACGTTTATGTCGTCAGGCCGGACGCAACCGTTGCGCGCGCGCCGGTGTCGATCGGTTACCAGACCGACAAGCTGGCGCTGGTTTCGCATGGCCTGTCCGGTGGCGAGTCGATTGTGGTCGACGGACAGTCCCGCCTGCAGGCCGGTACCAAAGTGGCAGTCACCAGTGCGCCGATGTCCGGCTGACGAATGAGTATTTCGACCCCGTTCATCCGCCGGCCGATCGGGACTTCGCTGCTGATGGCAGCAATTTTCCTGGTCGGCCTGGCAGCCTATCCGCTGCTGCCGGTAGCACCTTTGCCGCAGGTCGATTTCCCCACCATCACCGTCACCGCGCAATATCCCGGCGCCAGTCCCGATACCATGGCGTCGTCGGTTGCCGAACCGTTGGAGACCCAGTTCAGCCAGATCAACGGCCTGGCGCAGATGACGTCGACCAATGTACTCGGCACCACCACTGTCACGCTGCAATTCGACCTCGATCGCAACATCGACGCCGCATCGACCGACGTGCTGGAAGCCATCAACGCCGCACAAGGGCAATTGCCGAAGAACCTGCCGAGCCAGCCGATCCTCCGCAAGACCAATCCGGCGGACGCGCCGATCTTCATCCTGGCGGTGCAATCCGACGCCATGCCGCTGACCGCGGTGGATGACTTCGCCGAGAACATCCTGGCGCAGCAGCTATCGAAAATCTCCGGCGTGTCGCAGGTCCTGGTCGGCGGCCAGCAGAAGCCGGCGATCCGTGTGCAGATCGATCCCGCCAGGCTCGCGTATATGGGTCTTACGCTGGAGGACGTACGCAACGTCATCACCAATGCCACGGTGAACAGTCCGAAGGGCAGCATCGACGGCCCGGACAAGTCCTACACCGTTCTGGACGATGACCAGCTGACGGATCCGACGCCGTACGACAACATCGTCGTCGCCTGGCGGAACGGTGCGCCGGTGCATATCGGCGACATCGGCCGGGCGGTACGGGGTCCGCAGAATCGCGAACTGGCCGGCTGGCAGAACGGCAAGCGCGGCGTGCTGCTGCTCGCCTTCAAGCAGCCGGGCGCCAACGTCATCCAGACGGTGGAGAACATCAAGGCGGCACTCCCCGCGCTGGAAGCATCCATCCCGCCGGCCGTGCATGTCAGTACCATCGTTGACCGGACGCAGGTGATACGCGCATCGGTGAGTGACGTGGAATTCACCCTGGCCCTGTCGATCGGGCTGGTGGTGATGGTGATCTTCGTGTTCCTGCGCAACGTGTGGGCGACGATCATCCCCAGCGTCACCGTGCCGCTGGCACTGGTCGGCACATTGGGTGCGATGTTCCTGATGGGATTCAGCCTCGACAACCTGTCGCTGATGGGCCTGACGATTGCCGTCGGCTTCGTCGTGGACGACGCCATCGTCATGCTGGAGAACATCTACCGGCACATCGAAGATGGCCTGTCGCCCATGGACGCGGCGCTGAAAGGCGCCGGCGAAATCGGCTTCACCATCGTCTCGATCAGCCTGTCGCTGATCGCCGTGTTCATCCCGTTGCTGCTGATGGGCGGCATTGTCGGTCGGCTGTTCCGCGAATTCGCCATGACCGTGTCGATCACCGTGCTGGTCTCGGCGTTCGTCTCGCTGACGCTGACGCCGATGATGTGTTCGCGCTTCCTGGCCAACCATCACGGCGAGCATGGCCGGCTCTATCACATCGTCGAGGCGATGTTCGACGGGATGCTCGCCTTCTACCGCGCCACGCTCGACATTGCGCTGCGCTTCCGGTTCATCACCTTGCTGGTGTTCCTCGGAACGGTGGCGGTGACCGCGATGCTGTTCGTCGCCATTCCGAAAGGCTTCTTTCCGACCCAGGATGTCGGCCTGATCATCGGCATCACCGAAGGCGCCCAGGACTCGTCGTACCAGCGCATGGTGACGCTCCAGGAGAAGCTCAACGACATCGTTGCGCACGATCCCGCGGTGGCGTCGTTCGCCTCGCAGGTTGGCGCGGGAACCGCGGGACAGCAGGGCAACGACGGGCGGATGTACATCAACCTGAAGCCGTGGGAGCAGCGCCGCGGCGACGACGTGATGAAGGTGATCGCACGCCTGTCGCGGAAGGTACAGAGCGTGCCGGGCGTGCAACTGTTCATGCAGCCGGCGCAGGACATCAATGTGGGCGGCCGCCTGTCGCGCACCCTGTATCAATATACCCTGCAGGATGCCGACAACAACGAGCTGAACAGCTGGGCGCCCAGGATGCTGCAACGGCTGCAGGCGTTGCCGCAATTGCGCGACGTCGCCACCGACCAGCAGATCGCCGGCACCACCGCGACGCTTACCATCGACCGCAGCGCGGCGCAGCGCTTCGGCATCGAGCCGCAACAGATCGACGACACCCTGTACGATGCGTTCGGCCAGCGCGAGGTGACGCAGTATTTCACCCAGCTCAACTCCTACTTTGTCATTCTCGAGGTGCCGCCGCAGATCGAGGGCGATCTGGCGACGCTGCGCAAACTCTACGTGCGTGCGCCGAATGGCCAGGCGGTGCCGCTGTCTGTCCTGGTGCGCACCGACACTGTCCCAATCGCACCGCTGGCGGTGAACCATCAGAGCCAGTTCCCGGCAGTGACCATTTCGTTCAATCTGGCGCCTGGCGCGTCGCTGGGCGATGCGGTGACGTCGATCAACCAGGTGCGCGACCAGCTGCATGCGCCGCTGTCGCTGCAAGGCAGCTTCCAGGGCAGTGCCCAGGCATTCCAGAGTTCGCTGAGCAGCGAGCCCTACCTGATCGCGGCCGCGCTCACCGCGGTCTACATCATTCTCGGCGTGCTGTACGAAAGCTACATCCTGCCGCTCACCATCCTGTCCACGCTGCCGTCGGCCGGTGTCGGCGCGTTGCTGATGCTGATGCTGGCACACACCGACCTTTCGGTGATCGCGATGATCGGCATCATCCTGCTCATCGGCATCGTGAAGAAGAACGGCATCATGATGGTGGACTTCGCCATCCATGCCGAACGCTCGGACGGCATGGCGCCGGCCGAGGCCATCCGGCAGGCCTGCCTGCTGCGCTTTCGCCCGATCCTGATGACGACGATGGCGGCGCTGCTGTCCGGACTGCCGCTGATGCTGGAGAGCGGCGCCGGCTCGGAACTGCGCAAGCCACTCGGCTACGCCATGGTCGGTGGACTGATGCTGAGCCAGATCCTGACGCTGTACACCACGCCGGTGATCTACCTGTACCTCGATCGGCTGCAGCACCTGTTCTCGCCGCGGCGTCGCACGAGGCTGCCGCGCCTGGCGGAAAAACTCGGCGAGGCCAGCACCGGATGAGGCTATCTGTCCATGCAGACACTGCATGAGGCTCGCCCTTGGCCGCTCGGAACGCGGACACATCTATCGGGCAATTCCCGAGGAGAGCACTGCATGCGACTGATTCCGGCAACCTTTGGATTCGCCATGATCGCCGGTTCCGCCATGGCGGCCGGCAGTGCGGCCGATGGACAGCACGACTTTGCGCGCTGCACCGCATGTCACTCTTCGCAACCGGGACACAACGGCATCGGACCGTCGCTGGCATCGGTCGTCGGACGCCAGTCGGGAACCGAAGCCGGCTACCATTACTCGGCTGCGATGTCCGGCGCGCACATCACGTGGGACAACGCCAGCCTGGACAGGTTCCTCGCCAATCCGCAGGGCAGCGTGCACGGGACAAAGATGTTCATCGCAGTCCCGGACGCACAGCAACGGCAGGACATCATCGCTTACCTCGATACGCTGAAATAGCACCAAGGACCACTGATATGCCTGATCTGACCGTCAACGGCACCACGCACAGCGTGGATGCCGACCCCACAATGCCGCTGCTGTGGGTGTTGCGCGACCTGCTGGGACTGCGCGGCACCAAGTTCGGTTGCGGCATCGGCGCCTGTGGCGCCTGCACCGTGCACCTTGACGGCGAAGCGGTCCGCGCCTGCGTCACCACCGTGCAGGACGCCGTGGGCAAGCAGGTACTGACCATCGAGGGTCTCGGCATGCACGGCGAACACCCGGTGCAGCGCGCATGGAAGGCAGCGAACGTGCCGCAATGCGGCTACTGCCAGCCCGGCCAGATCATGCAGGCTGCCGCCCTGCTGAAGCAGACCCCGAAGCCGACCGACCAGCAGATCGTCGATGCCATGAGCGGCAATATCTGCCGCTGTGGCACCTATCAACGGATCAAGGCGGCCATCCGTGCCGCATCGACCGAAGCAGCGTGATCGGGACAGCACCATGGGCAACATCCAGAACCTCAGCCGCCGCAACGTCTTGAAAGGCATGGCCGCATCACGCCTGCTGCTGGGCGCAAACGTCGCCGCATGGCTGCCGGTCAGCCAGGCCGCGGCAGCGCCTGCGTCGTTCGCACCCAACCTGTTCGTCGCCGTCGCGCCAAGCGGCCAGGTCACCATTGTCGTGTCCCGCTCGGAGATGGGAACCGGCATCCGTACCAGCCTGGCGATGGTGCTGGCCGACGAACTCGACGCCGACTGGCGCTCGATAAAGGTCGAACAGGCGCAGGGCGACGCGAAATATGGCGACCAGAACACCGACGGCTCCAAGAGCGTTCGCCTGTTGCTGAATACCATGCGCGAAGCCGGCGCCACCGCGCGTCTTATGCTGGTCAATGCCGCGGCACAGCGCTGGCGCGTCGCACCATCGGCGTGCCGCACCGAGGCCGGCGCCGTCGTACTTGGCGCCGCCGGCAAACGCCTGTCCTATGGCGAGTTGGCGGAGGCCGCGGCAAAGCTGCCAGTACCGCCGGCCGGTTCAGTACGGCTGAAGGAGCGCGCGGCCTGGCGCTATATCGGCAAGCCGCTGCCTATCATCGATCTGGACGACATCGTGCACGGCAGCGCGGTGTACGGGATCGATGTGGTATTGCCCGGCATGAAGCAGGCCTCCATCGAACGGCCGCCGAGTTATGGTGGACGTGTGAAGAGCTTCGATGCGACCGACGCAATGAAGGTGCCCGGCGTCGAACGCGTGGTGGAAATTCCCGCCTCGCCTATGCCGTCCGGCTTCCTGCCGCTGGGCGGCGTTGCGGTGATCGCCAGCAATACCTGGGCGGCGATACAGGGACGGCAGAAGCTGCATATCGTCTGGGAGCCGGGTCCCAACGCCGACTACGACACCACCAGCTACCGAGCGGCGCTGGAAGCAACGGCGCGGCAGCCCGGCAAGGTCGCGCGCAACAACGGCGACGTGGACCACGCCATGCAGGCCGCCAGCAAGCGCATCAGTGCCGACTACTTCGTGCCGCACCTCGCACATGCGATGATGGAGCCCGAGTGCAGCACGGCAGAGTTCGCCGATGGCGCATGCACCGTATGGACCGCCACGCAGAACCCACAGCAGGCGCGCACCACGGTCGCGCAGTTTCTCGGCATCGAGCAGTCGGCGGTGACGGTGAATATCACGCTGCTGGGCGGCGGCTTCGGCCGCAAGTCGAAGCCCGACTATGTAGCCGAGGCGGCGTTTCTGGCGCGCGCCGTCGGTGCTCCGGTGAAGGTGACATGGACGCGCGAAGACGACATCGCCCACGACTACTTCCACGCGATCGCCGCGCAGCATCTCGAGGCCGGACTGGATGCGAACGGCAAGCCGACGGCATGGCTGCATCGCACGGTGTTTCCCTCGATCGGCTCGACGTTCACCGCCAACACGGTATACGGCGCGGCCGGCGAACTGAGCCAGGGCGTGGTGGACATGCCGTTCGACATTCCGAACGTGCGCTGCGAGAACGGGCCGGCCGAAGCGCATGTGCGGATCGGCTGGTATCGCTCGGTCTACAACATCCCGCACGCTTTTGCCGTCGGCTCGTTCGTCGATGAGCTGGCAGCCAGCGCCGGGAAGGATCCGGTGCAGTACCTCCTGTCGCTACTCGGCGCGCCGCGCAAGCTGGATCCACACCTGTTGGGCTCCGAATATGCCAATTACGGCGCATCCCTGGACGAATATCCGATCGACATCGCCCGCATGCGCAATGTCGTCCTGCTGGCGGCCGCACGGTCCGGCTGGGGGTCGAAGCTGCCGGCGAGGCACGGCCGCGGCATCGCGGTCCATCGCAGCTTCCTGACCTATGTCGCGGCGGTGGCCCAGGTGGCGGTGGCGGAGGATGGCACGGTCTCTGTCCCGCGCATCGATCTGGCGGTGGATTGCGGCATGGTGGTGAACCCGGATCGCGTTGCGGCGCAGTTCGAAGGTGCGGCGATCATGAGCCTGGGCAATGCGCTGTACAGCAGCGTGACGTTCAAGGCAGGCCGCACCGAACAGAGCAACTTCGGCGACTACCAGGTGGCGCGCATCGACGCCACGCCGGAGACCCATGTGTACGTCGTGCGCAGCGATGCACCGCCCGCCGGTGTCGGCGAACCCGGCGTGCCACCGGTGTCGGCCGCGATCTGCAACGCGATCTTCCAGGCAGTGGGGCACCGGGTCCGTGCCCTGCCGGTCGATCAGGCGGAATTGAAGGCCGCCTGACCGGCGTCACGCGCCGACGCGCAACTGCGCGCTGGCGAAGTCGGCGAAGAACTGCGCCAGCGCCGGCACCGTTGCCTCGACCAGCGCCTCGCCCGAGGCCTTGGTTGCGGCAGCGGGGTCGCCGGCATAGCCGACATCGCCCGCGGCAAAGATAGCCGCCCAGAATGCACCGGCGGCGCGCAGCGGATCGGGCGCGTTGCCGGCGTAGTACGGCGGATCGAGCCGCGGCGGCAGGTTGCCGATACGCTCTGCAATGCGCTCCGCGGCATCCGCCGGACGCAGCGCAAGCTGCAGCGCGGTTTCATACGCACAGGCATGGCCGACGCCACGCAGCGCGCCGGGCAGTACCTCCATCCATTGCTTCTGGCCCGGCGACATGTAGTTCACGTAGCCGACCTCGAGGCCGCGACTCGCCAGTGCGGTACAGGCGGACGCCAGCGGTCCCTGGTTGCCGCCATGGCCGTTGACGATCAGCAAACGCCTGAAGCCGGTCCGATGCAGGCTTTCGGCCACGTCGGTGACCATCCCGATGAAGGTCTCCAGCGACAGCGTGATGGTGCCGGCCCACGCGCGATGATGTGGCGAAAAGCCGAAGGACGGCGGCGGCAGCACCAGGACATGCGGCGCCGGGCAGCGTTCGGCGGCAGCCATCGTGATGCGATACGCCGACAGCGTATCGGTATCGACCGGCAGGTGATCGGAATGCTGCTCGACAGAGCCGACGGTCAGTACCGGCAACGCGCCGGCATCGCGCGCCGCGGCGATCTCCGCGCGGGTCAGTGCACCCCAGTCATGTGTGCGGCGAAAATCCTCGGACATCGGTGTCTTCCCCTACGCTGTTTCCGGCTCTTCCAGTTCAATGCTCAGCTCGCGCAGCGCCGCGGTGTGCGGATGGCGTGTGCGGCCGGCGCGCAAATCGTCGGCGGACAGCAGCTCCACCAGTTCACCTGACTGCATCACGCCGATCCGCCCGCAGAGATGCGCGACAACGGCGAGGTTATGGCTGACCAGGATGTAGGTCAGCCCATGCGCCTGCTGCAAATCCGACAGCAGGTTGAGCACCTCGGCCTGCACCGACACGTCCAGCGCACTGGTCGGTTCGTCGAGCAGCAGCACCTGCGGTTCCGCCATCAGCGCCCGCGCGATCGCCACGCGCTGGCGCTGGCCGCCGGACAACTGGTGCGGATAGCGGAAGCGGATCGATGTCGGCAGCGCCACTTCGTTCAGGCCGCGCATGATGCGCCGCTCGACATTGTCCATGCGGTGCACCAGCAGCGGCTCGCTCAGCAGCCGGTCCACTGTCTGGCGCGGATGCAGGGAACCATAGGGATCCTGGAACACCATCTGCACGCGGCGATAGAAATCCTTCGAGCGGCGCCGCGTCAGTGCCTGGCCATCGACCGACATCCGACCGGTCCAATCCGGATTGAGCCCCGACAATGCGCGCAGCACGGTGGACTTGCCGGAGCCGGATTCGCCGACAATGCCGAAGCTTTCCCCTTGTGCCACGCTGAATGAAATGGCCTTCACCGCCTCGGTGCGGCCGAAGCGAACCGACAATCCGTCGATCTCGATCATGGCTCCAGCCACGACGGATCACGCTGCATGACGGCCAGCCGGCGTTTCTGGTGGCTCAGCGTCGGCAGGCATTCCAGCAGGCCGCGCGTATAGGGATGCCGCGCGCGGGTCAGGTCGGCAGCAGCCAGCTCCTCCACCACGCGGCCGGCGTACATCACCGCGACACGGTCGCAGAAATGCGAGACCAGCGGCAGGTCGTGGCTGATCAGGATGAGGCCCATGCCACGGCGCGACACCAGGTCCTCGATCAGCCGCAGGATCTCCGCCTGCACCGTCGCATCGAGCGCGCTGGTCGGCTCGTCGGCGATCAGCAGTTCGGGGTCAGGCGCCAGCATCATGGCGATCATCACGCGCTGGCCCATCCCGCCTGAGAGTTCGTGCGGATAGGCCTGCGCGACGTGCTGTGGGTCGCGGATCTGCACCTGCGCCAGCAGGTCGATCGCCGCGCGCATCGCCAGCTTGCGACCACCGCCGCGGTGCACGCGCCAGGCTTCGGCGATCTGGGCGCCAGCGGTCATAACCGGATTCAGCGAGAACTTCGGATCCTGCAGGATCAGTCCGGCGCGCGCACCACGGATGCGTCGGAGCACCATCTCGTCGGCGCGCATCACGTCGATGCCGTCGAACGCCAGCCTGTCGGCGCTGACCACCGCGTTGGATGGCAGCAGGCGCAGGATCGACCGTGCGGTCAGCGATTTGCCGGAACCGGATTCGCCGACAATGCCAAGTTTCTCCTGGCCGAGAGTGAGCGAGACATTGCGCACTGCATCGGAATGGTCGGTGGCGGTGGGAAACCTGATACGCAGGTTCTGGATCTCGACGAGCATCTACGTGCGCACCCAGCACGAACCGTCATGGCCCGGCGTGTCCCGGCCATGACGAATTGTCGGCGATGGACGCATCATCGCTGCCGCGGGTCCAGCACGTCGCGCATGCCGTCGCCCAGCAGGTTGAACGCCAGCGACGCGACGAAGATCGCCAGGCCGGGGATCGTCGGCACCCACCACTGATCGAGGATGAACGCACGCGAAGACGCGATCATGGTGCCCCATTCCGGCATCGGCGGCTGCGCGCCCATGCCGAGAAAGCCCAATGCCGCCGCGGTCAGGATGATGCCGCTCATGTCCAGCGTCACACGCACGATGACGCTGGACAGGCACAACGGCACGATGTGGCGCAGGATGATGCGGAAGCTGCCGGCGCCGGCCAGCCGCACCGCGGCGATGAAGTCGCTGTTGCGCACGGTCAGCGTGTCTGCGCGCGCCAACCGTGCGTACGGTGGCCATGCGGTCAGCGCGATGGCGATGACGGCACTGCTGATGCCCGGCCGCAGTGCCGCGACGAACGCCAGCGCCAGCACCAGCCGGGGGAATGCCAGGAACACGTCGGTCACGCGCATCAGCACACGGTCCGCCAGGCCGCCCAGGTAGCCGGCGACACTGCCCACCGCGAGGCCAACCGGCGCGACCAGCAGCACCACCGCCACCACCATGCCGAGGGTGACACGCCCGCCGTAGAGAATCCGCGAGTAGATGTCGCGTCCCAATTCGTCCGTGCCGAACCAGTGTGCGGCCGAGGGCGGCGCCAGGCGGCCGGCAAGGTCCTGTGCCGTCGGGTCCTGCAACGCGAGCAACGGCGCGGCGAGCGATGCCACGATCATGATCGCCACCGTCACCAGCCCGACCATCGCCAGGCCATTGGCGCGGAACTGCAGCCAGCCACGATAGCGCCGCACCCAGGCGGCCTGCGCGCGCGATGCCGGCGTCTCGCTCAGCAGCCATTCGCGTGACAGCACCCCGCTCATGCGACGCGCGGGTCCAGCAGGCGATACAGCACGTCGGCCAGCAGGTTCAGCACGAGGTATACCAGTCCGACCACCAACGTCGCTCCCAGCACCGCATTCATGTCGGCATTCAGCAGCGACACGGTCAGGTAAAGTCCCAGTCCCGGCCAGGAGAAAACCGTCTCGGTGATCACCGCGCCTTCGAGCAGTCCGGCATAGGCCAACGCCAGCACGGTCACCAGACGCACCGCGATGTTGCCGAATGCGTGCCGCCACAGGATGCGAGTGGCCGACAGCCCCTTGGCCCGCGCGGTGATGATGTATTCGCCCGACAACGATTCGATCATGAACGCACGCGTCATGCGGGTGATGTAGGCCATGGAGAAATATGCCAGCACCAGCGCCGGCTGAGCCAGGTGCGCCAGCGCGTCCCAGAACGAATCCCAGTCGCCGGCGATCACCGAATCCACCACCAGCATGCCGGTGACCCGCGGCACCAGCCCCTCGTACGCCACGTCGAGCTGTCCGGTGCCCGGCGCGATCCCCAGTTTCACGTAGAACACCAGCAGGCAGATCAGGCCCAGCACGAACACCGGCACCGATTGCCCGGCCAGGCTCACCACGCGCACCACATGGTCGAATCGCGAGCCTTGCCGCGCCGCGGCGAACACGCCCAGCGGCACGCCGATGACGACGGCGATGATGATCGCCGTCGTAGCCAGCTCCAGTGTGGCCGGAAAGAACTGTGCGATGTCGGCGGTGACCGGATGCGACGTCATGACCGATCGGCCGAGGTCGCCGTGCAGCAGGTTCACCAGGTAGATCCAGAACTGCACGAACAGCGGCTTGTCGAGGCCAAGCTGGTCGCGCACCGCGGCGATCACGTCGGGCGGCGCGTGGTCGCCGGCGATTGCGATCACCGGATCGATCGGCATCACCCGGCCGATCAGGAACGTGACCAGGATCAGGCCGAACAGCGTAATTGGGATGCTGGCGAAATTCCCTGCCAGCATCTTCAACCGGGCGGTCACGCCTTGGTTATCTGCGCGTACTTGGTGTAGTCGGGCATCGGCCCGACCTTGAAGCCCGATATGCCCTTGCCCAGCACCGCGACGGCATTCTTCTGCAGCACCATTGCGAACGGCGCGCGCTCCATGAACTGCTTCTGCATCGCCTGGTACAATGCAATGCGCTTGGCCGGGTCCAGTTCACGCACCGCCGCCTGCGATTCGCCGGTCAGTTCCTTGTCCACGAAGTGGCTGCGCCAGGCGAGGATCTTCAGCTTCGACGCGTCACTGTCGTCCGGGTTCTCGCACCACGCCTGCGCGTTGGAATTCGGATCGAAGTAGTCGGTGCCCCACACCAGCATCGCCAACTGGTGCTGCCGCGCGCGCGTCTTGGTGATCACCTGCTTCTGCTCGGCCGGCAGCAGCGTCACCTTGATGCCGATCGCCGCCAGGTCGGCCTGGATCGCCTGCGCGATGTCGCCATACGGCGACTGAGAGATATAATCCATCGTCACCGCGAAACCGTTCGGCAGCCCTGCGTCGGCCAGCAACTGCTTCGCCTTGGCGACATCTTTGTGGAACGGATTGTCTTTCAGCGCGCCCGGCAACGCGTACGGCAGAAATGCCTGGCACACGCTCCAGGTATTCGGCGTGATGTTGTTGGCGATCGCCTCGTAGTCGATCGCCGACTTGATCGCCTGGTGCACCTGCACCTTCTGCAGTTCGGGCATCGACTGGTTCATCGCGATATACATCGACGTCCCCTGCGGCGACGCGCTGATCGTCAGGTCCTTGTTGCCGGCGATGCTCTTGAGCTGGTCCGCGCCCAGGTCGCGCGCGATGTCGGCGTCACCCTTCTGCAGCAGCAGCAACTGCGCCGCCGGATCGGCGACATGGCGCATCACGATGCGCGTCATGGTGCCCTTGTTCTCGGCATGCGGGTTGGCATCGGCGATCACGTGATCGCTCGCCTGCCACGAGGTCAGCCTGTACGGGCCGGCGCCTGCGGTGCGGGTCTTCAGCCAGCCATTGCCGAGATCGCCGTTGGCCTGGTTGGCCAGCACGGCCTTCATGTCCACCACGCTGCCGACATTCGCGGTGAGGCAGTACAGCACGAAGCTGGTGGCCTGCGCCTGCGGCAGCTTCATTTCCAATGTGTAGTCGTCCAGCGCGCGGACCATCTTCTCCACGTTGTCGGGATTGAAGCCGAACTGGGTGACGATGAAGCCGGGCGTCTTGTTGAGCTTCACCACGCGATGCAGGCTGAACGCGGCATCGTTGGCGGTGACCTCATTGCCCGAGTCGAACTTCACGCCCTTGTGCAGGTGGAAGGTGAACGTCAGGCCATCCGGGCTGACCTCGTATTTCTCCGCCAGGTCGCCGGCAATCTTGGTGGTGTCGCTCAGGTCCGGGGCGACCAGCCGGCGATAGCAGTTGGCGTCCACCTCGTTATTGGTGAACTCGTAGGATTCGGCCGGATCGAAGCTGACGATGTCGTCGATCTGCTTGGCCATCACTGCGACGCCCTTCGGCGTGGCGGCGCGCGCGCCGCTCAGCACGGCCGGCGCGGCAACGGTGGCGGCCGAAGCGGCCAGCATGGTCCGTCGGGTCAGCATGCGATGTCTCCCCGTCCTGGTCGGCAGGCACTTTGCCAAGGCTTCAAGGCGCGCGCTAGGCTGCCGCACCATGAATCAGCAAGCACCGCACCGCGAGGTCCGCGCCTCGGTCTGTCCGCATGACTGCCCGTCCACCTGTGCCCTGGAAGTCGAGGTGCTGGACGGCACGCGCATCGGCACCGTGCGCGGTGCGGCGGCGAATACCTACACCGCCGGCGTGATCTGCTCCAAGGTTTCCCGGTATGCCGAGCGCATCCACCATCCGGACCGGCTGACACAGCCGATGCTGCGGACCGGACCGAAAGGCTCCGGCCAGTTCCGCGCGATATCCTGGGACGAGGCGCTGGACCGAGTGGCCGAGGCGTTTATTTCAACCGCGCACCGGCATGGCCTGGAGGCAGTCTGGCCATACTATTATTCCGGCACCATGGGCCTGGTACAGCGCGACGGCATCAACCGCTTGCGCCACGTCATGCGGTATTCGCGCATGGCCAAGACGATCTGCACGTCGATCTGCGAGGCCGGATGGATGGCAGGCGTCGGTCGCTTCATCGGTCCCGATCCGCGCGAGATGGCGCAATCCGACCTGATCGTGATGTGGGGCGGCAATCCGGTCGCCACCCAGGTCAACGTGATGACGCACATCACGCGCGCCCGCAAGGAACGCGGTGCGAAGCTGGTGGTGGTGGATCCCTACCGCACCGGAACCGCGGCTGTCGCGGACACGCACCTGGCCCTGCGGCCCGGCACCGACGCGGCGCTGGCCTGCGCGGTGATGCATGTCGCATTCCGCGACGGCTATGCCGATCGGGACTACATGGCTCGGCTGTCGGATTTTCCCGCCGGCCTCGAGACCCATCTGGCGGCACGCTCGCCGGAGTGGGCGGCATCGATCACCGGCCTGCCGGTGGCTGAGATCGAAGCATTCGCCAGGCTGTATTGCATCACGCAGCGCAGCTACATCCGTATTGGCTACGGCTTCGCGCGGTCGCGCAACGGCGCGGCGTCGATGCATGCGGTGACCTGCCTGCCGACGGTGACCGGCAAGTGGCAGCACGAAGGCGCCGGCGCGCTGTGGAGCTACCGCAGCATCTACAACTGGGACAAGACGCTGATCGAGGGGCTGGACGCGCTCGACCCCGCGACGCGCATCCTCGACATGAGCCGGCTCGCCAGCATACTGAACGGCGACCGCGCAGCCCTTGGCGACGGGCCGCAGGTGCATGCGATGATCGTGCAGAACAGCAATCCGGCGACCGTGGCGCCGGACACCAACCGCGTGCGCCGCGGCTTCATGCGCGACGACCTGTTCGTCGCGGTGCATGAGCAGTTCATGACCGAGACCGCGCAACTGGCCGATATCGTGCTGCCGGCAACGATGTTCATGGAGCACGACGACCTGTACCAGGCCGGCGGCCACAGCCACATCCAGGTTGGCGCCAAGCTGATCGAGCCTCCGGGTGAATGCCGGCCGAATCACGCGGTGATTCAGGGACTGGCGACACGCCTCGGCGCCCAGCACCGCGGCTTCGAGATGACTGCGATGGAGATCATCGATGCCACGTTGCGCGCGTCCGGTTGGCCGGATGCGAAGACCGTGCAGGCACAGCGCTGGATCGACGTCGCGCCGCCGATCGCCGATGCGCATTTCCATGCCGGTTTCCCGCAGGCCGACAAGCGGTTCCACTTCTCGCCCGACTGGCGTGGGCTGGGTCCCGACTGGGCGCGGATGCCAACTCTGCCCGACTACATGGCAGCGACGGACGAGGCCTCGGCGGATCGGCCGTTCCGCATGGTGACGGCGCCGGCGCGGCAATTCCTGAATACCTGCTTCACCGAAACACCCAGTTCGCGGCAGCGAGAAGTGCGACCGACCGTGCTGCTGCACCCGGCGGACGCGGCGCGGCTTGGCGTGTCGGACGGCGATCGGGTGCGCCTGGGCAATGCGCGCGGCGAAGTGGTGCTGCACGCGCGCCTGTTCGATGGGCTGCAGACCGGCGTGGTGGTGGTGGAAAGCGTCTGGCCGAATGCCGCGTTCGAAGGCGGCATCGGCATCAATGCGCTGACCAGCGACGATCCGGCGGCGCCGGCGGGCGGCGCGGTGTTCCACGACACCGCGGTATGGCTGCGCGCTGCCGTGGCAGAGTTGAGTTTGGCAGCAGAGTGAAAGCTCCCTCCCCAGCCCTCCCCCGCTGCGCGGGAGCGGGGGCGGAACACCGTGTTCAATGCCCCCTCTGCCGCGCAGCGGGGGAGGGCTGGGGAGCAAGAAAGAGGGGAGAGAGACGTACATGACCAAACGCATCGCCTTCGTCGGTGCTGGTGCGATCGGCGGTTATATCGGCGCCGGCCTTGCGGCACTCGGCCACGACGTCACGCTGATCGATCCGTGGCCGGCGCATGTCGAGGCGATCCGCGCCGGCGGCATGCATCTCTATGGCATGACCGAGGCGGAGAATCGGGTCGTCAGGGTGCATGCGATGCACATCACCGAGGCGCAGCAACTGGCGAAGCAGCGCCCGGTGGACATCGCGTTCATCGCGGTGAAATCCTACGACACGGTGTGGGCGACACGGCTGATCCGGCAGTATCTCGCGCCGGGCGGCTTCGTCGTGTCATCGCAGAACTGCGTCAACGAGGAACGTATTGCCGGCGTTGTCGGTTGGGGCCGCACCGTCGGCTGCGTGGTCGGCGGCGGCGTCGGCGTGGAACTGTTCGAGCCAGGCCATGTCCGCCGCACCATGATGAAGAACCCGAACGTCGTGTCGTTCCATGTCGGTGAACCGCACGGCCGCATCACGCGACGCACGGAAGAACTCGCCGAGATGCTGAACGGCATCGACAACGCGCATGCCACCGACAATCTGTGGGGCGAGCGCTGGACGAAGTTGTGCGTCAACGGCATGCGCAACGGCGTATCCGCCGCAACCGGCATGGGCGGCAATGCGCGCGACAGCCATGACGCCGTGCGGCGCGTCTGCATCAGGCTGGGTGGCGAATCGGTGCGCGTCGGTCAGGCTCTCGGCTTCACGCTCGGCAAGATCGGTGCGCTGGAGCCGGAGAAGCTGGCGCTGGCATCGGAAGGCAACAGATCAGCGCTGGAGGAAATCGAGGCTCTGATGCTGGCCGGCACCAATGCCGCGGCGCGCAGCGACCTGCAGCGGCCGTCGATGGCACAGGACATGGCGAAGGGGCGCCGCACCGAGATCGAGTTCATGAATGGCTTCATCGCGGAGAAGGGCGCCGAGGTCGGCGTGCCGGCGCCGACGCATGCGATGCTGACCGAGGTGGTGAAGCGCGTGGAACGCGGCGAGCTCGCCGCCGATCCGGCGAATGTGCTGGTGAACCGGTAAGCCAGTCCCTCTCATTGCGGGGAGCGGCAGCGACTCCGTCGGCTGCGCTTCTCGCAATGACGGTCAGCGCGTGAACGTCACCTCCGCCGCACCCAGGCCTTCGAAGCGCACGCCGCACACGTCGCCAGGCTTCAGATAGCGCAGGCCGGTGCACGAACCGCAGGTCACGAACTGGCCGGCGCGCACGCCGCCCTTGTCGCGCCACATGTTGACCAGCACCACCGCGACGCCAAGCGGATCGCCGGTCGGATGGCCACCCACCTGCTCCAGCACCGGCGCGCCGTTCACCGTGAGGGTCACCTTCAGCTTGCCGAGTTCCAGGGCGCGCCAATCCGCCGGCGGCGCGGCATGCACGAAGGCACCGTTGCTGATGCAGTCGGCCAGCTTCTCCAGGTTGGAGACCGCATCGGAATTCGCGTACCGGCTGGTGACCACTTCAATCGCCGCGCAGGCATCGACTGCGGCAGCGACCTCATCGCGCGTATAGGGCGCCGCCCGCGCCGGCAGGTCGCGGCGGAACACGAAAGCCACCTCGCCTTCCACACCGCATTGCGGCACCTCGGCCGCCGGCATCCGCGCGGGCGATGAACAGATGGTATCCGCATAGATCACGCCGCGCGTCGCTTCGGCATTCGCCGGCGCCATCGCCTTGAATGCGCCGACCGGCTTGCCCAGCGCGGCGGTCACCGCATCCTGGATCGCATGCGCGTCCGCAACGCCGGCAGGGCGGACATCGCCCGGCAGATCGGCGAGCAACAGTCCGCCGCGACGCGCCTTCACCAGCAAGGCTGCGGCATCGGCAATTTGTTGCGTGTCCATGTCCTGGTTCCTTCAATCGGAGGTTGCCAAATAGACACATTCCCCGCCACCGGCAAACCCATGCTTGGCAGCGCCTCATCATAATGGCAAATTAGCCACACCTGG
>DATAPW010000217.1:0-12334 GCA_036265005.1 Acetobacteraceae bacterium
AGTCGCTCGTCCAGTTCCGCCAGGCAGTGGTGCCACCGCCCGGCGAGGCGCGCCCGGATACCGATATCATCTTCGATCTCGCCGACCGCCTCGGCCTCGGCGCGCAGTTCTGGAACGGCGACATCGATGCGTCCTACCGCCAACAGCTCGGTCCCACCGGCGTCACGCTGGAGCAATTGCGCGCCGCCCCGGCTGGCCTGCGTGTGCCATTGCGGAGCAGGCACGCCAAGCATGCCGAGACCGATGCGACCGGCAATCCACGCGGTTTCGCCACGCCGTCGCGCAAGATCGAGCTGTATTCGCAGACCTTCCTCGACCACCATTACGCGCCGTTGCCCGATTTCGTGGAGCCGCAGATGGGCCCGGTGGCGCGACCGGACCTGGCCGCGCGTTTCCCGCTGGTCCTGACCAGTGCCAAGCCCACGCTGTTCTGCCAGACCCAGCACCGTGCGTTGCCGAGTTTGCGCAAACGCGCGGCGTACCCGGAAGTCCAGTTGCATTCCGGTGCGGCGCAACGCCGCGGCATCGCCAATGGCGACTGGGTTGCGATCGAGACGCCGGACGGCAGCGTGCGGGCGCGCGCGCAGTACAATGACGAGCTCGATCCGCGCGTGGTGATCGGCGAGCACGGCTGGTGGCAGGCCTGTGGTGAGATCGGTGCGCCCGGCTACGATCCGTTCAGTTCGGCTGGGGCAAACCTCAACCTGGTCATTGGCCGCAGCGTGCTCGATCCGGTGAGCGGCACGGCATCGCACCGTTCCTACCTGTGCGAGATCCGCCGCGCGGCCTGACCGCAGTTGATACCAACGCTCGTCGAGAGCGACCCATCGATCCCACCGTCGGCGCAACGCATGGGCCATCATCAATGAGGTTTGGTACGAGTTGTCATTGCGCGGAACGCAGCGACAGGGGATGGCGGCCAATCGATCGTCAATCCAGCACCGCCAGCGCGATGCCGCACGCGGACAGCAGCGCCAAGGCAGCAGCGGACGCGCGCAGCTTGCCGTTTGAATATACCAATGCATAGACAGTCTTGGCCAGGTTGTTGGACGATGTCGCCACTAGGATGGCGCCCACAGCGAGATCGACGGGAACCTGCGATGTCTCCGGCTGCGCCAGGTTCAACACGAACGGATCGATGTCGGATATGCCGACGATGGCCGCCAGCGCATAGACGCCGGCGGAACCGAACCGCTGCGTGGCCCAGGCCGACGCGATCGAGATCACCACGAACAGCGCAGCGAAGGTCGCCGCGGTGAGCAGCTCCAGCGGGTTGGCCGGCGCGCTGCGGGAACCCGCGTCGTGCGGGCGCTGGCCGCCCATCCAGTACCATGCCATCGCCAGCACGGTTCCCAGCACGCACAGGCCGAGCAGGTTCGGGGCCAGCGCGACAGCCAGCGGCCGGTCGAACACAGCGATGATCAGCAGCAGCCGCAGGTACATCACCGCCGTCGCCAGGATGATGCCGGTCTCGGCCTGCCGCAGCGATTGCGGTTCGCTGCGGGCGCGCCGGGCCAGCACCAGGGTGGTTGCGGTCGAGGAGTACAGGCCGCCGAGCAGCGCCACCAGCAGCGGCGTGCCGGGCGGCGCGACATAGCGCTGCAGCAGGTAGCTGACGTACGACACGGTGCAGACGGCGACCACCGCAAGCCACACCTGGTGCGGCGTGATCGGCGTCAGGCTTGTCACCGGCGTGTCCGGCAGCAGCGGCAGGACGAAGCCGGTGAGCAGCAGGAACCGGCCGGCATTGACGATTTCGCCCAGTTCGACGCGGCGGGCAAAGCCGTGCAGCTCCTGCCGCGCGGTCAGCAGCAGCACCGCGGCGACAGTGGCGCCGATGGCGACCCAGGGCGGCTCCGCCAGGGCGACCGGACCCAGCAGGAAGGCCAGCACGTTGCAGATCGGCACCATCAGCCCGACATTGGGAAACCCGTCCGGGTCGGTCTGCCCGAGATGGGCCCAGTAATAGCAGGTGAGCCACGCGCTCAGTGCCAGCAGCCCTGCGCTGAGCGGTATCAGGTGCGCCGGGTCCAGGCGGTACAGCAGGGCGCCGGTGAGCGCCAGCAAGGGAAAGCTGCGGATGCCGCCGGGCCGCTTCTGGTTGGCCTGCGCGTGGAATTCCTCGAACGCCAGGCCGAAGAAGAATCCCAGGCCGAGCAGCAGCAGCAGGCCGACGATGGGAGGAGCCGGGGTCATTCTGCCGCCGGAGCATAGGAGGTGGCGGACCAAAGTCGAGCGATGGCCTTCGCCGCCGCCTGGGTTATGCTGTGGCCAACCAGGAGAGGAGGCGACGACAATGGCCGACGAGACCGACGTATTCGAGATCATGCAGACGACGCGGTCGATGCGGCGGCTGAAGCCGGATCCCGTGCCGGACGAGTTGATCCGCAGGATCCTGGAAGCAGGCGCCAGCGCGGCGAACGGCGGCAATACGCAGAAATGGCGCTTCCTGGTGGTGAAGGACCCGGCGATCAAGCGGGCCGTGCAGGTCTACTACAAGCGCGCGTTCGACGAGGTGGTGGGGCCGCGCTACGCCGCCAGCGCGCCACCGCCCGGGGTGACCGCCGACCGCTACAAGCGGCAGCACGGCGCGGTGGAGTACCTCACCGACCACTACCACGAGGCGCCGGTATGGATCGTCGCCTGCCTGGAGGACGGCCCGAACCCGACGCGGTCGGCTGGCGCCTCGATCTACCCGGCGGTGCAGAACATGCTGCTGGCGATCCGCGCACTGGGCCTCGGCTCGACGCTGACCACGCGCCACCTGCAGTTCGAGAAGGAGACCGAGGCTGCGCTTGGCCTGCCGCCTGGGGTGCACTCCTACGCGATCCTGCCGATCGGCTATCCTATGGGGCGGTTCGGTCCGGTCGGCCGCGGCAAGCTGGCCGACATCGTGTACCAGGACAAATGGGGCCAGCCCTACACCGCGATGAACTGAGGGAGGCGACCATGCCGCGGGTTCCGCCGATTACCGGCAAGGCCGATGTCGCGCCCGAGTATGGCTATGTCGTCGATCAGGTGATGGGCGTGTTCGGCCGGATACGCGGTCCGTTCAGCATGCTGCTGCACAGTCCGAAGCTGGCCGAACGCCTGCTGCCGATGGTGCCGTTCGCGCGCGAGGGCAGCGTGGTGGAGCCGCAACTGCGGCAGATCGCCGTGCTGGCCGCGGTGCGCGAGCGCGACGCGGACTATGTCTGGGCGGCACAGGTGGATGCCGCGCGTCGCGTCGGCCTGCGTGAGCCGGTGATCGACCTGCTGCGCGCCAAGGGCGATCCGGCGGCGCTGGAACCGGATGAACGCGACATCGTGGTCTATGCGCGGCAACTGATGCGGAGCAACCGCGTCGAGCCGGCGGTGTTCGACGCGCTGCGCGACCGGCACGGCGTGCAATGGCTGGTGGAGATGACCGCGATCGCCAGTTTCTATGTGGCGCTGTGCGGCGTGGTGAACGCGTTCGAGGTGCCGGTCCCGGAGGGCGGCGATCGGTTCGCCGGCTGACGCGGCACGACCTAATCGAAAGTGTAACGGGCGAAGATCGCCTCCATCCGCCTGAACGCCTTGTCCACCGCCGCGGTCGGCGTCATGCCACTCTTGATCACATCGGCATGCGCCTGGCCCCATAGCTGCTCGGCGTTGACCTGGCCCCATGCCGGATTGAAGCCGTTGTATTGCGGAACGGTCGGCCCCAGCACCGATTCCTGCACGTAGGGCGGCCGGTGCGGGTCGCTGGGATCGAGCCACCACGGGTCTTCCTTCACGATCGCCGGGATGGCCGGCACGGCGCGACCCAGGCCACCCTTGAGGTTCGCATTCATCACCTGCGGCTGCAGGAAGAACCGCGCGAAGTCCCTGGCTACCTCCAGGTTCCTGGCGCCCTTCGGGATGAACAGGCCGCCGGCGCCGATCTGCGCCGGCATCGGCTTGCCGTCGTTCGCCAGCGGCAGGCCAACCGTCACCATCTGCTCGAGATACGCCTTGCGGTCCTTGATCATCGCGAGTTCGGTGGACAGCGAGCCATCGAAATCCATCACGATGAGCTTCTCGTGGAACGTGTTGTTGTCGTCGGCGTCGGTCCAGCTCAGCGCCTCGGGCGGCACGTAGCCGTCCTTGTAGGCATCGGTCAGCCAGGTGACCGACCTGATCGCCGCCTCGCGCACGCGCGGATCTTCGGTGTGCAGCTTGCCGTCCTCGGTGACGATGTCGGCGCCGCCATTGGCGATCATGAAATGCGCCATGAGCCCATTGCCGTCATTGGGTCCGACGGTGGTCATCTGCGGTCCCAGGGCGTAGATCTTGCGCATCCCCTTGCTGCGCAGCACCGCCTGCATCGGCTTGAAGAAATCCCAGTAGGCATCCCAGGTTTTGGGCGCATCCGACAATTTGAAGCCGGCCTTCTCGACCAGGTCTCCCCAGATGTGGAACGGCTCGGCGCCCTGGCTCAGCGGAACCAGGTAGTAGCCGCGCCGCTTGGTGACACTGTTGTAGTAGCTGGAAGACAGCAGTGCGGTGTGGCTGAGTTCCGATTTGTGGGCCTCGACGATGTCGCTGACGTCCACCAGCTTGTCGTTCCATGCGTTCTGCGGCAGGAGCGTCGAGGGCGCGATGTGGAAGATGAGATCGGGTACATCGCCGCTGGTCAGGGCGGACACCACTTTCTGGTTGAGCGCCATGAACGGCATGATGCTGAGGTCGATCCTGTTGCCGCTCGACTTCTCGTACGCCGCGACCGTTGCGCGGAATGCGTCGTCCTCCTCCGGCACGAAGCCCTGGTCCCGCCAGACAATGGCGGTACTGGCTGCGGCGTTGGCGATAGGTGGTCGCGAAAGCATCCCTGCTGCCGCCAAGGTGAGGGATCCGCGAATCGCCGATCGCCGGCTCATGCATTTCATGGCCGCTTCCTTCCCTGCTGGAGACCGGTCGAACACGCGCCGGTTCTTTTGATAGCTGGGCCGAACATATGGCTCGCTGCGCCCGCCAGTCAAAATATCTGCAACGGCACCGGCGCAACATGGCGTGAAGGTGCGGTGCACCCTGATCGCAGGGGGCGCTACCGGCCGGTAGAAATTTGTTGTAGTGTCACTGCCGAGAGCAGGAGGCTCCGCCGATGAATGCACCGGTGCATTTCGACCCGAACGAGGACGCGTATTCGCTGCCGCTCGACGCGATCGACGTGAGCAACCCGAAGCTCTACCAGGACGACATCTGGTATCCGTATTTCGAGCGCCTGCGCCGGGAAGACCCGGTGCACTACACACAGGACGGCATGTACGGCTCGTACTGGTCGGTGACCAAGTACAAGGACATCATGCAGGTCGAGACGCATCACCAGCTGTATTCGTCCGAGGCGCGGCTCGGTGGCATCTCGATCACCGACCGCCCGGCGGAGTTCCGTCGCCGCAGCTTCATCTCGTCCGATCCGCCGTACCACGACGAACAGCGCAAGGTGGTGAGCCCTGTCGTCGCGCCGATGAACTTGCAGTTGCTGTCGAGCACCATCCGCGAACGGGCGGGACGCGTGCTGGATGGCCTGCCGCGCAACGAGACGTTCGACTGGGTGCAGCGCGTGTCGATCGAGCTGACCACGATGATGCTGGCGACCTTGTTCGACTTCCCATTCAAGGAGCGCCGGAAACTGACGTTCTGGTCCGATGTCTCCACGATGGATGTGAACGCCGGCGGCGTGGTGGATTCCGAGGAGAAGCGCCTGGAGCTGCTGACCGAATGCCTGCAAACCATGCGGACGCTGTTCTATGAGCGACAGAAGCAGGAGCCGAAGCCGGACCTGCTGTCGATGCTGGCGCATGGCGAGGCGACGCGGAACCTGCCGGAAAACCCCAGCGACTTCCTGGGGAATCTGGTGCTGCTGATCGTCGGCGGCAACGACACCACGCGGAACTCGATGTCTGGCGGGGTGTGGGCGATGAACCGGCACCCTGACCAGTACCGCAAGCTGCGCGAGGACCCGTCGCTGATCCCGAGCGCGGTGTCCGAGATCATCCGGTGGCAGTCGCCGATCGTGCACATGCGGCGCACTGCGACGGCGGATGGCGAGATCGGCGGGAAGAAGATCCGCGAGGGCGACAAGGTGTGCATGTGGTACATCTCGGGCAACCGCGACGAGGATGCGATCGAGCGGCCGAACGAGTTTTTGGTGGATCGCGCGCGGGCGCGGCAGCATCTGTCGTTCGGCTTCGGCATTCACCGGTGCGTCGGCAACCGCCTGGCGGAGCTGCAGATCTCCATCCTGTGGGAGGAAATGCTGAAGCGCGGCATGGTGGTGGAGATGATGGAGGAGCCGAAGCGGATCTACTCCAACTTCATCCACGGCATCACCGCGCTGCCGGTGCGGATCGCGGGGTGACTCGCCGCATCAGCCGGCCGCTTGTTCGCGCATCCGTTCGTTGAGTTCGTCCAGTTCGCGCCGTAGCGTCGCCAGCGCGAAACGCATCGTGCTGCTCTCCGGCACGGCATCGATCACTGCATCCAGCGCCTCCAGTCCCGGCGGCGCGATCGTCCCACGCAGGCACGCCGACGCTGCATCGAACTGTGCCCTCACTGCCGAAGCGATCCGCGCGCAGTCCACCGTATCCGACTGCCCCAGCGCCATCGCACGCCCGATAATGGCGACATCGCTGCGCAGGCGCCGCAACGTGCGCAACAGCGCCGTCGCGTCCGGACCCGCGGCAAGGTGCGCTGCGCGCTCGCGCCGGTCTTCCTCCAACGCCGTCGCGAGCGCCGTGATGTGCCGGCGGACCTGTTCACCCAGCGCTTCGGCCTCCGCGGCATCGTTGCGTGTCAGGTAAGCCTGCGCCAACTGCCCCAGCTTCTCCAGCACCGCCGGCGCGTTGGCCATGATCACCGAGCGCGCACGGCTCGGCAGGACCAGGTGCGCCGTCAGCACGCCGACAATACAGCCGATGCCGATCTCCAGCGTTCGGTGCCAGGCGGTCTGCAGCGCGTCCTCCTCCGCGGTGCCCGACATCAGGATGATCGCTGCGGTCACCGGAGCGAGGCGGAAACTCGGCCGTATGACAACCAGCAGGGACAGCGGGCTGGTCACCAGCGCCAGCAGCAGAAGCTGCGGCAGCGCCAGCTGTGCCTGCAGCCAGGCACCGATGGCGCCGGCGACGGCACCGGCCATGGTCGCCAGCACGCGATCGGAAGCCGCCCCGAGTGTGCCGCCCAGGCTGCCCTGCATGATCACCATGGCGGTGATCACCGCCCAGTAACCTTGCGGCAGGCCGGACAAGGTGGCGAGCCCGGCAGCGACCAGTGCAGCCACGGTCATCCGGCCGGCATTGCGCAGGGCAGCCGATGTGATCCGCGGCAAGGTCATTGTGCGGCAATGGGCTTCAGCGTCATGGGCATGATGATCGAAGCCGCCGAGGCGGATGCAGCCTGCATCACTGGCCGGCACCGTGCTGGACCGGACATCGACCGAATGCGGCTCGTCGCTTTGAGCCATGCCATCGATGCTGGTAATCCAGTCTATCCTGGCGCATGGACGGCACCTGACGGGAGCAGCTATCCCCCCTCGATCTTCGGAATGAAGAACACCTCCGCCCCCGGCGGCACCAATTGAAAATACCCCGTCTCGTGGATCGCACCGTCGATCGCGACGGTGGTCTCCTCCTGCAGCGTCTCGCCCAGCCCGGGGAACATCCGGTCCATCTCGCGCAGCACACCGCGGAGGTTCTTCGCCTCCACGGTGAACTCGGTCACGCCGCCGGTGTAGCGCCGTGCGAAGCCCGTGGTGAACACGACCCTCGCCGACGCTGCACTCATGGCATCAGGCCCCGGCGTCGATCGCCGCCAGGATCTTCGGCGGCGACATCGGCAGCTCGGTCATACGACGACCGATCGCGTGCTCGATCGCGTTGGCGAGCGCCGCCATCGGCGGACAGATGTTGACCTCGCCGACGCCCTTCGCACCGTACGGATGCGCCGGGTTCGGCACCTCCACCAGCACCGCTTCGATCATCGGCAGGTCGGACGCCACCGGGCAGCGGTAGTCGAGGAACCCGGCGTTATCCAGCTGGCCCTTCGCGTTGTAGATGTACTCCTCGTTCAGCGCCCAGCCGATGCCCTGCACGACGCCGCCCTGGATCTGCCCCTCGACATAGCTGGGATGGATCGCGCGGCCGACATCCTGTGCCGCGACGAAGCGCAGCACCGTCACCTTGCCGGTCTCGGGATCCACTTCCACGTCGCAGAACTGGGTGGAGAACCCCGGCGCCTGGCCGCCGGCGTTCACCGACGCCGAAGCGGTGATCGGCCCGCCGGTCGCCGACGACTTCGCCGCCAGCGCCTTCACCGACAGCGGCTCGAAATCGCCGACATTGGCCCCTGCCGGCTTGGCGAAGCCATCTTCCCAGATGACGCCTTCCGGATCGACGTCCCAGATCATCGCCGCCCGCTTGCACAGATCGACGATGACATTCTTGGTGGCATTCACCACGGCGGTGCCGGTGGCGAAGGTCACGCGGGAGCCGCCGGTGACGTGCGTGTAGCCCACCGACCCGGTGTCGGCCACGATGGCGCGCACCTGGCTGTAGTCCACGCCCAGCGTCTCCGCCGCCATGATCGCCATGGACGCGCGCGAGCCGCCGATGTCCGGGCTGCCGGTCGCCACCAGCACGGTGCCGTCGGCGTTGATCTGCAGCGTGGCGCTCGAATCGCCGCCGCCGTTGAACCAGTAGCCGGACGCCACGCCGCGTCCCTGGTTCTTGCCGAGCTTCGTCTTGTAGGCCGGATGGTTCTGCAACGCCTCGATCGTCTGGATGTAGCCGTCATGCGCGTGCTTCGGCCCGAAGATCGTCGGCGTGCCGATGCGTGCGCCGTTGCGGTGGCGCAGTTCAAGCGGGTCCATGCCGATCTTGGTCGCCAGCATGTCCAGCACGCTTTCGACCGCGAACGCGGAGATCGGCGAACCCGGCGCGCGATACGCCGCCGACTTCGGCCGGTTGCACACCACGTCGTAGCCCACCGCGCGCTGCGCCGGGATGTTGTACGGGGCGAACGCGCACAGGCAGCCGTTCATCACCGGCGAGCCGGGAAACGCGCCGGCCTGGAACTTGAAGATGCCATCGGCGGCAACCAGCGTGCCGTCCTTCTTCACGCCGATCTTCACCCACATCGACGAACCGGAGGTCGGGCCGGTGGACTTGAACACTTCGTCGCGGCTCATCATCAGCCGCACCGGGGAGCCGGACTTCTGCGCCAGCAGCGTCGCGACCGGCTCGAGGTACGTCACGGTCTTGCCGCCGAAGCCACCGCCGATCTCGGCGGCATAGACCCGTATATCGCCGATCTTCTTGCCGAGGATCTGCGCGGTCAGCGCGCGCATCTGGAAGTGGCCCTGGCTGGACGACCAGATCTCGGTTTGGCCATCGGCATCGCAGCGCGCGACGCAGGCGTGCGGCTCGATATACGCCTGGTGCACCGCGGCGGTCTTGAACTCCTTCTCGATCACCACATCGGCTTCGGCAAATCCGGCATCGAGGTCGCCGGTCTTGAATTCCAGCCGCTTCGAAATGTTGGAAGGCTTGGTCGGCGCCGGCTCGATGCCGCGCGTGATCATGTCCTCGAACAGCAGCGGCGCATCGGGCGCCATCGCCGCGTCCACGTCGATGACGTGCGGCAGCACCTCGTAGTCCACCTTGATCAGCGACAGCGCGTCATCGGCGATCGAGGCGCTGGTGGCGGCCACCGCGGCGATCGCGTGGCCTTCGTACAGCGTCTTTTCGCGCGCCAGGATATTGCGCGTGACGTGCCAGAAATTCACCGCGACGCGCTCGGGCCCGATGTAGTCGAACTTCTGGTCCGGAAAATCTTTCGCGGTGATCACCGCCTTGACGCCAGGCAACTTCTCGGCGGCCGAGGTGTCGATCGATTTGATCCGGGCATGGGCGTGCGGCGAGCGCAGGATGCGGCCGTACAGCATGCCCGGGAGCCGGTAATCGGCGCCATACAGTGCCTTGCCGGTCACCTTGGGAACGCCGTCCGGACGGATCGGACGCGTGCCGACCCACTTGAACCGCTTTACCGAGTCGGTAACGATCGTATCGTTCACAGCTACCTCGCCTGGTTGTCCTGGACCCTGCGGAACACTAACCGCTGTCGGGGATAGGCGCAAAGGCAGCGGCAGGGCGGGGCTTTGCCCCGGACCCCACCCGAGGGCGCTGCCCTCGGGGCTCCCGCCAAGGGCGAGCCCTTGGAACCCTTCACTTATCGTTCGTGGGGTGGGGGTAGCTGAGCCCGGCGTTTGCCCGGCAAAGCTACCCCCACCCGCACCGGTCGAAAGCGGTTGGATCGCAAAGGCACCGCCTTTGCTGACGGTCCTGGCCTTGCTTCATCGCGTTGCGCGGCACGTTGAGGGCATGTTGCCGAAGTCATCCGAGGGCCATACCCAGTCGCAGGCATGGGTTGGCCGAAAGCGGACGGTCCACTTTGGACAATCGGCGTGCTGGAGCGGTCGGTTCTGTCACGCCTCGCGCCAGGTCGGCGCGGCTGGCGGCATGGGGTCATCCTTCGAGGCTTGCCGCGGGATGACGACGGGGGCTGATCGCGATGGATTGCGTCGGCTGTGGCTCGGCGGCGGTGACCGAGCGGCCAGATCGGACAGTACAAGGCTATCGTCGGTTCCGGTGCCGGGACTGCGGCAAACAGTTCAACGAGCGCAGCGACGGTGTCCTCAATCGAGCGTCGTTGCCGAGCGACATCACGCGTTCGTGGTGTTCTGTCGGCTGCGCTACAGGCTGACCCTGCGGGATCTTAGCGAGATCATACTGTTGCGCGGGTTCACCGTCAGCCATAAGTCCATCCGGCGGTGGGAAGCGAAGCTGTTGCCCGTGATGGGCGAGGCGCTGCGCAAGAGGCGCCACGGCATTGGACGCAGCTCTGGCCAGAGTTGGTATGCCGACGAAAGACCTCAAGGTCCATGGCCGCTGGTGATACCTGTATCGGGCGATCGATCGCGACGGGAACCTCATCGACACGATGCTGAGCGGGACCCGTGACATGAAAGCGGCCCAGAGGTTCTTCCGCTCGGCACGGTCGATTGTCGGATATGCGCCGGACCGGGTGACAACAGACGGGCATAATTCTTACCCGCGCGCGATCCGCTCGACATTGGGCCGCGACGTCCGTCACAGGACGAGCATCTACCTGAACAATTGACTTGAACAGGACCATCGCGGGATCAAAGGACGCATCCGATGTATGCGCGGCTTTAAGGAGCATGAGGCGGCAGATCGATTCTGCCGAGAGTACGACGAACTCCCCAACTTCCTCCGCAGCCGAGCCCGTCACAACCAATACGTCCCAGCACCCCGCCGACGCCGTCACTTTCTGCAGCACGCCCGCCTCGCAATGGGCATCATGCAAACAGGATAATCAGAAGAACAGGCCGCGCGATGCGTTGCAAACGGCGCGAGGCGTGACAGAACCCACCGACTTCCCCCTTGAGAACGCTCGATTCGACGATTTGGCAACGCCGCCTGATGTGCGGCGCATGTTACGCCCCAGCACCTTCGCCACCTCATACAGGAGATATGGCAGAAGACAATCAAGATTATCATTCTTTCCGCCATGCTGCTCATTGGCATCGGTTGCGATGATGCCCGCGCGTCGGACGACGGCGCAGCGACTGGGACTGACCCCGTTTCGGTTGACGCTCTGAAGAAGCCCTCGTTGCGCACCTTCCGCGGGATCGAGCTTCGTGCATGGGCTCCCGTGGCGCCCCCCTATAACGCTGAGGCCAACGGGGATCTCGCAGCCAGGAACATCTGGGGTGCGGGATAAGTCCATGGCTAGTGCATGCTCGCTAGGTGGCACGACATCGATCGAACCCACGAACGTGACCCCCAGGAGTGAAATCATGTTGATCAGACTCATCGCCATTGCTGCGGCGACGCTGACAATTTCCACCTGCGTCGCGATGGCTGAAACGGGAGGCAACGTCTATCGCGACCCGCTCACGCCGCCAAAGGTCAACTCCGCGGGGTCGTCCGGCGCGACCATGCGTCACGAGTTGCCGATGCGCGCCTTTGTCAACGGTCATCATGTACAGCCCCGTCGCGATCTCCTCGATGCTCTCGGCTATTCCGATCTGTCACCGCAGGCGGCCGAGGAGGTCGATCGTCTTAATTGGCAGCTACTGCACAAAACGTCGTTGCAAACCGAATGCGCTCTTGAGATGACCCGACACGCCGCTGGATGCCGGGGTCGCTTTGTCCAAGGAGAGCCGCAAGGACGTGGCAGAAACGGGCAGCCGTGGTGCGCGGGATGGGGACCAATATTCGAGACCTGGCCGTGGCTGCGTGCCGGCAGCGAA
>DATAPW010000218.1:0-21195 GCA_036265005.1 Acetobacteraceae bacterium
CCGCCCAGGGAGACAAGGTGGCGCCGGCTGTAGAACTCGGCGCCTCGGTGTCTAGGGCGCCTTCTGCTCGCTGCTCTGGCTTGTGCACGCTGCCGCCGATTTAGATTTGCCGCGGGCGCATGGTTTCGGGGATCTCACGAACAAGGTGGATCGTGGGCCTATTCCAAACACCAGCGGTCGCCAGCTTAACGTAGTCCGCCAAATTGAACCGGCGCCACGACTGGCTATGCAATGGTGAAGATACAGCTGCTGCGCCAACACAAAGCGGCCGTCCCGCCAGCTGCTTAACCAGATCCTTGGTGGTAATCAGGGATATCGCGAGTGTCGCTCGGATCCGGATTGATCTCCCCGCTGTATTCCGCGCGGAACATTCCCTGCTCAACCTGACGCATCCGCGCATGCAGCACCCCGAGATAGCGTGGTCTCTCCAACATCTGTCGGACTTCTTACCTGCAACGGCATACAACGGCGTGCGCGGGTTGGCGGAGGCCAACCTCACGAAGTTTGGAGAGCTGGGTGCGACGCTCTTGTGATGAAAATCTGCTGGAAACCTAGCCGTAGGTCGGCGTTTGCAACGTAGTCACAGAAACCTGCCACGAGCGAATGACAGGTGCCGAACGGGGCGGGTTAGGGCGGCGCGTCCCCAGATCCAAGAACAGGTATGAAATCGGAAGTCCGTGAACTGCTGACCGAAGAACTGAAGGACGCCTATAGCGCGGAGAAGCAGGCACTGCGCTGCATGCAGAAGGCGCTCCGGAAGGCGAGCGCCGATCCGCTGCGGGAAGGCATCCAGCTTCACATCGATCAGACACAGGTGCAGATCGAGCGCCTCGAGCAGGCGATGGAGAAGATGAGCGTGCGCGCCGGCCGCAAGGTCTGCGAGGCAATGCGCGGCTTGGTCGAGGAAGCCCAGCACGAGATCGAGGAGCACGACGAGAAGGGACCGATCCTCGACCTCGTCATCGTCGCCGGCATGCAGCGCATCGAACACTACGAGATCGCCGCCTATGGCACAGACGTCGCGCTTGCCGAGGCGCTAGGTGAAAAGGAGGTCGCGGGGCTGCTTTCCGAGACCCTCGAGGAGGAAAAGCAGACCGACCTGAAGCTCACCGAGGTGACGCAGAAGGCGATCATGCCAGAGGCGCTCGCAGGCGAGGAAGAAGGTGGCGGCGAGCGCAGCGGGGGACGCTCCAGCGGACGGCGCAAGGTCGCGTAGCGGCATTTCTCCATTCTGATACGGCGAAGGCCCGGGTAGCATTTCCCCGGGCCTTTTCGTATGGTGCCTTATCGTCTGAAGAAGGGGATCTTCGAGCGGCGGCGCCCGTCCTGACGGCCGAAGCCCAGTAGTGTGCTTGCCGCCGGCACCGCAGCAGTCAACAGCAGCGAGCCGCGCGCAGCATCCAACGCGCGCTGGCGCACCCGCAGTGCTTCCAGCTCGGCATGCGCCGGCGAGGAGCGCGCAGCCATCACACCGCAGACCGCAGCGATGACCAGGTTGATCCCGAGTAGGATAAGAGTGGCGGGAATCGCCTGAACCACCAGCCGCAGTCCCAGCCATGCGGTGATCTCGGCGAGTGCCAGCACAGCCAGCGCAAAGATGAGGGCGACCGCACCAAACGCGGCTCGCCGGCCCTGACGCGCGGCCATGGCGCGCCATCGCAGGATTTCCGCGTCAGTGGCTACCTTGAGTAGATTAATGCCTCGCACGACGAGGCCCCCAACGTCCGATGACAAAACCAATCTGGCAGGCAGTCCACACACTGATCAGCGGCCGATCCTCGGTCATGTCCCTCACCCAGTCTGCAACTTCCCTTCCTCGTGCCGTCGGCGCGCCCACTGCGTGATTCGACAGATCCGCGAGCGGGCCGGCGCCCTCACGGTTGAGCCGCCTCTTGAGGCGATCGACGTCTTCGCTTTCAGTCATGGTGTGTTCCTCAGTCCTTGCTGTCTCCGAGCGTGTCGGCCGCATGTGCATTGCGCCGGCCCATTGTCCGCGGGGCACCTTCGGTTGAATCCTTGCGAGTCTGTCGCTCGGACTGGGCGTTGATCACCGCGCCTAGCAGCACCATGAGCGCCGAGAGATAGAGCCAGGTCAGCAGGATCACCATGCCGCCCAGCGACCCATAGGTTTTGTCATAGCTGTTGAAGTTGGCGACGTAGACGGTGAAGCCGATGGACGCGATGATCCAGAAAACCGTCGCGGCGATGGCGCCAGGGGAGACCCATCGCCATTGCGGCTCGTCCCGGTCAGGGGCGAAGCGGTAGAGCACGGCGAGACCCGCCATGACCAGCACAATGAGCAGCGGCCACTGCACCAGCAGCAGCAGCCATTTGGTGGCGGATCCGACCGCCACCAGCTGGACGACGGCCGGCAGGATCGCGATCAGCGCGATCGCCAGGATGCCGCCGACCGTCAGCCCAAGCGTTATGACCAGCGCCAGCAGGTTGAATTTGAGGAAGCTGCGTTGCTCCTTCTCTTCGTAGGCGATGTTGATCGCGGTGATCAGTCCGCTCATGCCGCGTGAGGCGCTCCAAAGCGCCAGCAGCAAACTGACAATGGCCGTGAAACCCAGCGTGCCGCTGGAGCCCTGCACCAGACTGTGGAGCTCCTGGCTCAACAGCTCCTGGGTTTGCGCTGGCAGAACGCCCGACAGTGCCGCGACCTGCTTTTCGATCTGGCCCACATCGAAGACCAGGCCGTAGAGGGAGACCAGCGCGGCCAGACCGGGGAACAGCCCGAGCAGCACCGCGTAGGTGACGCCGCCGGCAATAAGGAAGAGATTCTGATCGGAGATTTCCCCCCAGGCGCGCCAAAGAATGTCCTTCCAGCCGCGCGCGGGGATTTCTCCAGGATGATCGGCCTCGCGGCCCCGGTCCGCTTCGCCGCGTCGCTCCGGTTCGCCATGCCGCACCGGCCTCGCGCCGCTGACGCGCAACTGTTGTGCAAGGTCCTGTTTCAGCTCTTCCAGCCGAGCATCCATGCTCATCGGCGAAGTCCCCCGGACCTGCAAAGTCTTAGGCGGAATTCCGCCGATGCCTGCGGGGCGTTAAGTGACAGAGGGCCGATCGGGTTCTGACGCCGTCTCGCTCCGAACAACAAAAGTCGGTGTATGGCTGTCGATTGGAGCGCCTCGCAATCATGCATGGCATTCGGCAGAGGCGAGTCGGCCGGACCAGGGTCCCCGCCGTTATTTTTGAAGGCTGTATGCGGGGGACGGGCATTACATGCGCCAGTGCCCGGCCGAAGCGACGGCCCCGGCCAACACCAGGAGGACTTTTGATGAAGACAACATCCATTGCGTTTTCCGTCGCTGTGCTGACTGCACTCAGTGCGGCGCCGGCATTAGCGACTCTATCATCCAGCGACAAGACCTTCGCGACCGAGGCCGCGCAGGGTGGCCTCGCCGAAGTGGAGCTGGGCCAGCTGGCTCTGCAGAAAGCCACCTCGCCGCAGGTCAAGCAGTTTGCGCAGCGCATGGTGACCGACCATACGCAGGCCAATCAGGACCTCATGCAGGTGGCGAAGTCGCAGAACCTCGATCTGCCGACGCAGGTCGACGCGAAGCAGAAGAGCGAAATGGATCGGCTTCGCGGCATGAGCGGGGCCGATTTCGACACGGCCTATATGCAGCACATGCTGCAGGATCATCAGAAGGACGTGTCGGAATTCCAGAAGCAGGCGCGGAGCGGTAGCGACCCGGCCTTGAAGGGCTTTGCGCAGAAGTACCTGCCTACGCTGCAGCAGCATCTCCAGATGGCCCAAACGACCGCTTCGAAGGGCTGATCCACAATCGGCCCATCGGCTTGGCCCCCTCGACTGGCAGCGTCGGGGGCGGCCGGGTCGCCAGCAATGCCGGCCGCGCCCCTGCCGCTACCGATAGCCTCTGCCCTGGTGGGCGTCGATCGCATCGAGGACGGCCTCCGGTGCGATATCCTTCTCGACCTCTTCAATTTCGGCATCGTCGGCCGGTATATTGAGCCGGGATGCAATTGTCATTACGACCTTCGTCAGTTTCGTCAGCTCGTGCTCAGTCAGCAGGCTGATATGCAGGTCGAGATCGGCACGCTTGTCGGCGGCAGCAGCGTTCCGGTTCTGACTTATCAATACGAACGTCGAGAGGAAGATCGCCTCGACCGACGCTTCCATCGCAAGGATAACGAACGAAGGGTCGAATGCCGGCCATCCGGGGATGAGTCCGAGATTCAGGGCAATCCAGGCGCCGTAAACCGTGAGGTGAAGGTAGACGAACGGCATGCTGCCGGTGAACGCCGTAATCGCGCTGGCAAGACGCTCCTGCCGGGTTGACGCCGTCAGTTCCTGCTGGCGCCGCTCTTCCAGCGCTTGGATATTGCGCTTCAAAGGGCTGCTCAGGCTCTCTGCACCTGGCGGGGACACGGTCGGTGCGTCTGCCATGTGCACTCCAGCGAGTCCGTGGGCGCGATGCGCCCGGTGACCGAGAGGAACGCGTCCTTCAGGCGCAGGTTGCCTTTGTTCGCAGAAGTGAGGTCACGTGGGTGAACCCAGGTGTGACGCGCGAGTCCTGACGACTTGGCCAGTGCTGGTGTCGTAGCCTCGACATCGCCGTGTCCAAGCTTGCACGAAACGCCAGCCTCATCTTCTTCATCATCATCTTCATCAATGACATCTTTGACATCAACAGGAACCTGCGTCCGCTGCTGCCGTTGGTTTGACACAACCACCCCCTTAGGCAGCAGGGTTCATGGCAACCAGTTACTTGATTACTGGCGGCGCCGGCTTCATCGGTCGTCACCTCTGTTCGGAATTGCTCGCCGCTGGCAGCCACGTTCGCGTCCTGGATAGCCTGATCCCGCAGGTTCATGGCGATGGCGAACCGAGGCTGCGTTCGGAAGTCGAGGTGCTGAAGGGCGACGTGCGGGACGCGCACCTGCTCGATCAGGCATTGTGCGACGTCGATGGCGTATTTCATCTCGCCGCCGAGGTCGGCGTCGGCCAAAGCATGTATGAGATCACCCGTTACGTCGACGCCAATGACCTCGGGACGGCTGTGCTGCTCCAGCGTCTCGCGGCCAACCCCATCTGCCGCCTCGTGGTGGCTTCGTCGATGAGCGTCTATGGCGAAGGCCTATACAGGGACTCTGCCGGTTTCCCTCATGCCTCGGTTACGCGCGCTCCTGGCGCCGCGGCGCCGAATTGGGATCCCGTGGCGCCAGATGGCGGCCCGCTGACTCCGGTGCCAACCGATGAATCGAAACGGCTTGACCTGGCGTCCATCTATGCACTCACCAAGTTCGTCCAGGAGCGGAGCTGCCAGATTTTTGGCGCCGCCTATGGTGTGCAAGTCGTAGCGTTGCGGCTGTTCAACGTGTTTGGTCCGGGTCAGGCGCTGTCCAACCCTTATACCGGTGTCCTGGCCAATTTCGGCGCCCGCCTGCTGCATGGCCAGCCGCCCCTGGTGTTCGAAGACGGCCAACAGAAGCGGGATTTCGTGCACGTTCGTGACGTTGCGCGGGCGTTTCGCCTGGCCATGGAGAATCCCTTCGCCGCCGGCCACACCATCAATATTGCCAGCGGACGCAGTTATACGATTGAGCGGGTGGCCCGCCTGCTCGCGCACGCAATGGACGTCCCCCATCTGCAGCCGACGGTGATGAACAAGGCCCGCGCCGGGGACATCCGCCATTGTTTCGCTGATATCGGCAAGGCACGCGACCTGTTGGGCTTCGAGCCGTGCCATCTGCTGGAGGATTCGCTGGACGAACTCGCCGGCTGGATACGAGCGTCGAATGCGTGGGATCGCGGTGAAGACGCCAGGCAACAACTGGAGACGCGTGGTCTGGTGACATGACGGGGGTACGGCCGATCAGGGCGGCGCATAAGTTTGGCTTCGCCGAGTGGCTGCGTCTCGGTGAATATGACCGGGTTCGCGACACCATCGCCGGCATGCGCGACGCAGGCGCATCCTACATCCGCACGCATCTGTCCTGGGCAGAATACCACGCGCCGGGTGGCGAGGCGTGGTACGACTGGCTGATCCCGACACTCGGCCGCGCCTTCGACCTGTTGCCCTGTATCCACTACACGCCACCGTCGATCTCGCGCACCGGCCGCGCATCCGGAGCACCGAAGCGTCTCAAGGACTATGCCGATTTCGTCGATCATGTGCTGACGCGATACGGCAGCCACTTCCGCTATGTCGAATTGTGGAACGAGCCCAATAATCTGCTCGACTGGGATTGGCGCGCCGACACGGACTGGCTGCTGTTCTGTGAGATGGTGGGCGCGGCGGCGCACTGGGTCGAGCATCGCGGCTGGAAAGCGGTGCTCGGCGGTCCCTCACCATTCGATCCGAACTGGCTGGCACTGATGGGAGAACGCGGCCTCCTTTCCACTGTTTCAGCGGTCGGATTCCATGGGTTTCCCGGAACCTGGGACAGCGAGACGGACAGTTGGCGCGGCTATGCCGAGCACCTCGGCGAGATGCGTGCCGTGCTCGACCGGTTCAATCGGCGCGCTCGGATTTGGATCACCGAGGCGGGCTACTCGACCTGGCGAGGCGATGAGGCGGAGCAGGTCGAACGTTTCCGCAAGGCGATGAGCGCGCCAGCGGATCGTCTGTACTGGTACGGCTGGCAGGACATCCCCCGCACGGTCGCCGTGCAGGAGGGCCTGTACTTCGACCCGCGACATTATCACATGGGAATCACGGATGCTGATGGACGTCCCAAGCTGCTGCGACGGCTGCTTCAATCGAGCGGCTCCGCGGGCCTGCAACCGTCAACTGTGGTGAAGTTCGCCAGTGCGCGGCCGGCCGAGCCGGTCGTGGTGTTCGGAGGCGCCGGATTCATCGGCACCAATCTGGTGGATCAGATGCTGCGCGACGGTGAGGATGTCGTGGTCTTTGACAACCTCAGCCGGGCCGGCGTCGAACAAAATCTCGACTTTCTCAGGCGGACACATGGCAACCGCTTGCACACCGTGCTGTCCGACGTGCGCGATACCACGGCGGTCGGCGACGCGGTGCGGAACGCCAAGGCGGTGTTCCATCTCGCGGCGCAGGTTGCGGTGACGTCCAGTCTCGTCGACCCGATGCAGGATTTCGCCATAAATGCCCAGGGCACGCTGACAATCCTGGACGCGCTGCGCCGATTGTCGCCCGAGACGCCCCTGATCTTCGCCAGCACAAACAAGGTTTATGGCGCGCTCAGCACCCTCGGGATCGAGCCGTTCCGCGATCGCTATCTGCCGGTGGACGCGGCCGTGCGCGACTTCGGCGTGGATGAGAGCCGTCCCCTCGATTTCTGCACGCCCTATGGCTGTTCAAAAGGCGCGGCCGACCAGTACGTGCTGGATCATGCGAAGTCGTTTGGGCTGAAGACCGTAGCGCTGCGCATGAGCTGCATTTACGGACCGCATCAGTTCGGCACGGAGGATCAGGGATGGCTGGCACACTTCCTGATCCGCGCACTGCGTGGCGAGTCCATCACCGTCTATGGTGACGGCCGGCAGGTACGCGACATCCTGCATGTCAACGACGCCGTCGCGGCCTATCGCGCCGTGCTGGGCGCCATCGATCGCGTCAGTGGGCGCGCCTTCAATCTTGGTGGCGGACCGGCTAATGCCGTGAGCCTGCGCGTCGTGCTGGAAGAGATCGCCACGCTGGTCGGCCGTTCCGTTGCCTACGACCGGAAAGCCTGGCGCAGCGGCGACCAGCTCTACTTCGTGGCGGACACACGACGGCTGACCGAGGCGGTGTCCTGGCGGGCGCAAATCGGCTGGCGCCAGGGGCTGCGTGATCTGGCGCGCTGGATTGGGGCCGAGCTGGTGCCCGGTGCACGGACTCCGAACCTGCGTGGGCGACGAGTGACCGCATGAGAGTCGCCTTGGTCAATCCGCGCTGGACCTTCGAGCACAGCATCTATTTTGGCTGCCGCCAGCCGCATCTGCCGCTCGAGCTTGGCTATGCGAAGGCGATGCTCGAGTGTGAGGGACACGTCGTCCTGATGCTCGACGGACATCTGTTCGATCGCGACGATGCGGATTTGGCTGTTGAGATCGCGGATTTCGGTGCCGACATTACGGTGGTGGCTACGGCGCCGAGTTATCTGTTCTGGCGCTGTGCGCCGCCGGAACTGCGGGTTCCCGCGCGGTTCCTCCACACACTCGGCCGGGCTGGCGGCAGGACCGTCGCGATCGGACCACATGGCTCGGTTACCCCCGCAGCGACGCTGCGCAAGCTTGGTGTCGATGCGGTGGTGCGCGGCGAATCCGAGGAGGTCGTGGCCGCACTTGCAGGCGGGCAAGATTGGTCGCATGTGCCCTCGATCGCCTGGATCGACAATGCGACGGTGCAGGTCAACGGGCCGCCTGCTGCGAGCCCGTTCGTGCACACGCCGCCACTGGCGTGGCCCGATGCGTGGGTTGCGCGTCATCATCATCATCATCACCATCGTTTCGATGAACCGCAGCAGGGCTCCGGCGCAGAGGTCGAGGCGTCGCGCGGCTGTCCCTACAATTGCAGCTTCTGTGCAAAGACCGACTATCGCGACCAGTACCGCCGACGCGAACTGTCGCTGATTCTGGCGGAGATTGATCGGTTGATTGATCAGGGCGTCGGCTACGTCTACTTCATCGACGAAATCTTCCTGCCCCAGAAGCCTTTGCTGGAGGCACTGGTAAGGCGCAGGATCCAGTTCGGCGTGCAGACACGCATCGACCTGTGGAAGCCCGACCTGCTGGAGCTACTCGGCGAGGCGGGCTGTGTCTCGATCGAAGCCGGCATCGAGAGCCTCACCGCCGAGGGCCGCGAGGCGCTCGCCAAGCGCTGCCGCCTGGAGACCGGGGACCTGGCGCAATTGCTGTTCAAAGCACGCCGCCACGTGCCGTTCGTGCAGGCGAACCTCATCGGAATGGAACAGGACAACGAGGCACTCGTGACGTACTGGCGCGACCGGCTGATTGCCGGCGGCGTCTGGGCCAATGAGCCGGTGCCGCTGTACTTGTATCCGAGCTCGCCCGGCTACCGCGCATTGTGGGGCGAGCCTGATGACCGCGCGTGGGAACGCGCGCACGAGCACTATCTGGCTGCGTTTACCGAATTCAGCGATGTCCAAGACGAGCGTCCGGCGCCACTCGCTGAGCTGGAGCGGCAATGCGCGTACTGATGACGATTGATGCGGTGGGTGGCGTCTGGCGGTACGGCATGGATCTGGCGCGCCAGTTGGGCGAGGAAGGTGTCGCTTGCCTGCTGGTTGGCTGCGGGCCGGAACCCAATGCGGCACAGCAGAAAGAGTGCGACCGGCTGCGCAACGTAACCCTGCGGTGGAGCAGCTTGCCACTTGACTGGATGGCGACAGACGCGGCGGCGCTAGCGGACATACCCGAAACGCTGGTGGCGATGGCGCGCGAGTGGCGTGCCGATCTGCTGCATCTGAATCTGCCGTCGCAGGCGGTGGGCATCCCCGATGGCATGCCTGTCGTGGTCACCTTGCATTCCTGCCTCGCGACCTGGTGGCGTGCGGTGAAGAACTGCGCGCTGCCGACGGACTGGTGCTGGCAGCAGGAGCTGACCGGTCGCGGATTGCGGCGCGCGGATGTGGTGATGGTTCCAACCGCGAGCCACGGCGCCGCGACGACCGCCGTGTACGGTCCGGTCGCGCGCCTTGAGGTCGTTGCGAATGCAACCGACGTGCGGAACAGAGAACGCCCGAAACAGCCGTTCGTGCTGGGGGCCGGCCGCTGGTGGGACGAAGGCAAGAACGCCGCCACGGCGGATGCCACCGCAGCCTTGTTGCACTGGCCGGTGCGGCTTGCCGGCGCGCTGGATTGTCCCAACGCCGCCTCGGTGGCACTGCGTCATGCACATGCGCTCGGTGCTCTATCACCCGACGCGATGCGCGCACGGATGAGCCGCGCCGCCATCTTCTTCTCACCGGCGCTGTATGAGCCGTTCGGGCTTGCGGTGCTGGAGGCTGCCGCAACTTGCTGCGCACTGGTGCTATCCGATATACCGACGTTCCGCGAGCTGTGGACAGACGCCGCCCTGTTCGTAGGCGCCAGAGACGCCGCCGGATTTGCCGCCGCCATCAATCGCCTGGCGCGTGATCTTGCAGAGCGCGAGGCGCTTGGCCAGCGCGCCGCGGCGCGTGCGCGTGACTTCACTCTGTCGCGCCAGGCGGCGCGTGTTCGACAGGTCTATCGTGCGGTGCTCGCCGCCGACGTGCTGGCGGCGTAACGCGAAATGCGCATCATCCTTTACACCCACTCGCTTGTCTCTGACTGGAACCACGGCAACGCGCATTTCCTACGCGGGGTGCTGTGTGAACTGCAGGCACGCGGACATGACACGCTGGCGCTGGAACCGGAGGACGGCTGGAGCCGCAGCAATCTGCTGGCGAGCCACGGAGCAGCAGCCGTGGCAAGATTCCAGCAGTGCTTCCCCGAACTGACCGTCGCGACATATGGACCCGGCTTCGACCACGCAGCCGCAGTTGACGATGCGGACCTCGTGCTGGTGCACGAATGGACCGACCCGGCCCTGGTCGCTCGTCTGGGACGCATTCGGCGGCAAGGCAGTCGTTTCACTCTGCTGTTCCACGACACGCATCACCGCGCCGTCTCCAATATAGCTTCCATGGCCGATCTGGCGCTGCAGGATTACGACGCGGTGCTGGCGTTCGGCGAGGTGCTGCGGCAGCGCTATCTGCGGCTCGGCTGGGGGCAGCAGGTATTCACCTGGCACGAGGCAGGCGATACGCGGCTGTTCCGTCCGCGTCCCGCAGCAGCGACGCCGGCCGACCTGGTATGGATCGGCAATTGGGGCGACGGCGAACGCGAACACGAGCTGAGCGAATTCCTGATCGAGCCCGCGCGGCAGTTGCGACTGACCGGCACTGTGCGCGGCGTGCGCTATCCCGACACCGCTCTGGCGGCGCTGCGCCGCACGTCACTGCACTACGACGGATGGGTGGCGAACGTGGACGTGCCTGCGCTGTTCGCGTCGCATCGGATGACGGTCCATGTGCCGAGGCGGCATTATGTGACGGCGCTGCCTGGCATCCCCACCATTCGCGTCTTCGAAGCGCTGGCCTGCGGCATCCCGCTTGTCTCGGCACCCTGGCACGATGAGGAGCGGCTGTTCCGCGCGGAGGATTTTTTGCGCGCCGAGAATGGCGAACAGATGACGGCGCAGCTTCGCCGGTTGCAACACGATGCAGAGCTGGCGGCGACCCTGGCCGCGCGGGGGCTCGAGACAATTCGCAGCCGCCACACCTGCGGTCATCGGGTGGATGAGCTGCTCGCCATTGTCGCTGCATTCCGCCCTGCATTCGGCAGTGTCCTGTAAGAGGCCGCCACGGCATGAAGATCGCTTTCTATGGTTCGAGCCTGCTCTCGTCCTACTGGAACGGTGCGGCAACCTATTATCGTGGTCTGCTGAAGGCACTCGCCGCACTGGGATACGACATCACCTTCTACGAGCCGGACGTGCTGGACCGTCAGCGCCACCGCGACATCGCACCGCCTGATTGGTGCGACGTCGTGGTCTATCAGGCGACGGATGAGGGACTGCGCGCCGTAGTCGATCAGGCGGCTGGCGCAGACGTGGTGGTGAAGGCAAGCGGCGTGGGCTTCGCCGATGATACGCTGCTGGTCCAGACGATGGCTGCGGCACGCGCAGATGCACTGTTCATCTGGTGGGACGTCGATGCACCGGCGACGCTTGCCGAAGTCCATGATGACGCATTGCATCCGTTGCGCGGGGTGCTGCCAAAGCTGGACCTGGTTCTGACCTATGGCGGCGGCGATCCTGTCGTCGCTGCTTATCGCGCACTCGGCGCGCCCGACTGCGTGCCGATCTACAATGCGCTGGATCCGGCGACGCACCATCCGGTTGCCCCAGACGAGCGCTACGCTGCCGATCTGGCCTTCCTCGGCAACCGGCTGCCGGACCGCGAGGCGCGCGTCGAAGCGTTCCTGCTGCGACCCGCCGAACAACTGCCCGCGCAGCGCTTCCTGCTGGGCGGCGCGGGCTGGGATGATCGAGCCTGCCCGCCCAATGTTGTGCGCGTCGGTCACGTCAGGACCGAGATTCACAACGCCTTCAACGTCACGCCGCGCGCGGTTTTGAACATCAACCGCAGCAGCATGGCGGCCACCGGCTATTCACCGCCCACGCGGCTGTTCGAGGTTGCAGGCGCGGGCGCCTGCCTCATCACCGACGCCTGGGAGGGCGTCGAGATGTTCCTTGCTCCTGGCAGCGAGGTCTTGGTGGCGCGCGACGGCGGCGACGTTGTCGACATCATGCAGACGCTGACGGCGGAACGTGCCGCGGCAATCGGTCAGGCGGGGCGGCGGCGCATCCTGGCGGAGCACACCTATGATCGGCGGGCGGCGGAATTGCACGCAGTGCTGCAAGCTGCGCTGGTGAACCGGCGCGAGGTGCTGGCGGCATGACCCGGCAGCCGCTTGATTTGGTGTTCCTCGGACTTTCGGTTTCGTCGTCCTGGGGCAATGGCCACGCCACCACCTATCGCGCCTTGCTGCGCGGCCTGGCGGAACGCGGGCATCGCCTGCTGTTCCTGGAGCGGGATGTGCCCTGGTACGCGACATCGCGCGACCTGACGCAGCCGGAGTTCTGCGATCTGGCATTCTACCAGGACCTCACCGATCTGGGTGCGCGTTTCGCCGAGCGGATCGCGATGGCCGACGCCGCAATCGTCGGTTCCTACGTGCCCGACGGTATCGCGGTGTTCGACTACGTCAGCAAATTCGCGGGCGGTGTGAGCGCCTTCTACGACATCGACACGCCTGTCACCGTGGCGGCGCTGGAGCAGGATCGCTGCGCCTATCTGGCGGCACGACAACTGCCGGAGGTCGATCTCTATCTCTCCTTCACCGGCGGACCATTGCTGACATATCTGACCGAGCGCTTCGGCGTGCGCTGTCCGCGTGCGCTGTACTGTGCCGTGGATGCCGCGCTCTACCAGCCGCAGGACATGGCCTACGCATGGGACCTCGGCTACCTCGGCACCTATGCACCCGATCGGCAGCCGGCACTGGAACGGCTGCTGCTGGAGCCTGCGCGCCGGCTGCCTGAATGCCGCTTCGTCGTTGCCGGCCCGCAGTATCCGAACTCCATTGCATGGCCGGCCAATGTCGAACGCATCGAGCACCTCCCGCCGGCACAGCACGTTGCCTTCTATGGCCGCCAACGCTTCACGTTGAATGTCACGCGCGCCGACATGGTCCGGGCGGGATGGTCGCCCAGCGTCCGCCTGTTCGAGGCGGCAGCCTGCGGCGCGCCCATCATCAGCGATCGCTGGGAGGGTCTCGACGAACTGATGCCGGACCGCGACGCGATCCTGATCGCCGATGACGCCGACGACGTGGTGCGCGCATTGTGCGACGTCGATGACGCGAGGCGGATCCGCATCGGCCAGTCCGCACGCGACATCGTGCTGGCGGACCACACGGGATTGGCCCGGGCCCGCGAACTGGAGCAGCACCTGCGCAGCTGCATGGACCAAACTGCGGCGCAGACCATTCAGCAACCTGGCCGCATCGGCGGCATCTGTCTTTGAGGAGCAGCTAATCATGGCCACCCGCATTCGCCGTTCCACCAGCCGGACCGCACTGGTCGCCGGCGGGGCGGGGTTTCTGGGCACCTACCTGTGCGAGCGCCTGGTCGAGCAGGACTACAACGTCATCTGTCTCGACAATTTTCGCACCGGGTCTCTGGAGAACCTTCGCGATCTCCAACGCGATCCGAGGTTCTCTCTGATCGAGGCAGACGTCTGCCAGGCTTTGCCGCGGCGCCTGCGGGTGGATCGTATCTACAACATGGCCTGTCCGGCTTCTCCCCCACATTACCAGGCCGACCCTGTCCACACGCTGCTGACCAGCGTGGTCGGCACGCGGAACCTGCTCGATGTCGCTGCCGCCAGTGGTGCGCGGTTGCTGCAGGCGTCGACGAGTGAAGTGTACGGCGACCCTGAAATACATCCGCAAACGGAAGGCTATTGGGGGAACGTCAATCCAATCGGCGTGCGCGCCTGTTACGACGAGGGCAAGCGAGCGGCGGAAACTTTGTGCTTCGACTATCTGCGCAGCGGCAGGGTCGATGTCCGTATCGCCCGCATCTTCAACACCTACGGTCCCCGCATGCGGCCCGACGACGGGCGCATTGTTTCCAACCTCATTGTCCAGGCACTGAGTGGACGGCCACTGACGATATACGGCAGCGGCGAGCAAACCAGGTCGTTCTGCTTTGTTGCCGACCTAATCGATGGGCTGATGCGTCTGATGGAGGTCGATCCAAATCCCCATACGCCAATCAACATTGGCAATCCCGAGGAATACTCCATCAATGAGCTGGCCCGGATGGTCAGCGACATGACATGCTCGCGTTCGCCCATCGTACGCCGGCCACTGCCGTTGGACGATCCTCGGCTGCGGCGTCCCGACATTTCGCTTGCCACCACGCTGCTCGGCTGGTCGCCGCGCACTTCGGTACGCGCCGGCGTGGCCGAGACGATTGGATGGTTCGCCTCGATGAGGGGTGAGACCGCCCCGACCGGCCGGAAGCAGGTGTCGAATGGCTACGTCCTTCCTGTCGCCGCTGCTGCTCAAGAGGCATGATCATGTCGGAAACTGCGCTCGGATTGCGGACCACAACACTGCGCGAGCGTATCGAGGCTTTGGCACCCTGGTTCCACAACCTGCAACTTGGGGATTTCTCCACAGCGCCGGACCACTTCCTCGGCGACTATCCTGCATTCAAGTGGCAGAGTTTCGCGGATGCAATTCCCACGGACCTGACCGGCTGGACCGTGCTCGACATCGGTTGCAACGCCGGTTTCTATTCATTGGAGATGAAGCGGCGCGGTGCCGATCTTGTCGTCGGCACCGATTCGGATGAGCGCTATCTGCGGCAGGCGGCGCTCGCCGCGGAGGTCACCGGTCTGCCGCTCGAATTGCACAACATGTCCGTGTACGACGTCGCGCGATTGCGCCATCGGTTCGACCTCGTCCTGTTCATGGGCGTGCTGTACCACCTGCGCCATCCACTCCTGGCTCTGGACCTGATCCGCACCCATGCTGTGAAGGACATGCTGGTCTTCCAATCCTTGCAGCGCGGCGGTGCGACCATCGCCAACGTGGCCGACGATTATTCGTTCGATGAGACCGCGGTGTTCGACGAGCCCGGGGCGCCGCGCATGCAGTTCGTCGAGCATCGCTTCGCCGGCGATCCGACCAATTGGTGGATTCCCAATCGGTCCTGCACCGAGGCGATGCTGCGCAGCGCCGGCTTTCGCATTGAAGGCCGCTGGGGAATGGACGTCTACATCTGCCGTCGTGACGAACCTGGCGCCTTCGTGGAGCCGCCGCCCGAGATACGATAGCCACGGGCGCGGGCTGGCGTCACAATTGGCTATGAGCGCGTGAACATACCGGCCTCCAGCGCCTTCCAGCTTCAGTCCGCGATCTCAGCGTCAAAGGAGAGCTTTACCGACAGCGAGGGCATCAATGACGGAAGCAAATACCACCACTGATCACGCAAAGATCCGCCGCTGGGCCGAGGAGCGCGGCGGCAAGCCGGTAGTGGTGAAGGGCACCGAGGATCGCAGCGGTGAAGGAATCCTCCGTTTCGACTTCGCCGAACCTGACGAGAAGCTGGAGAAGATCTCCTGGGAGGAATTTTTCCAGACCTTCGATGATCGGGAACTCGCGCTGCTTCATCAGGACAAGACGTCGGACGGACATATGAGCCGGTTCTTCGAGTTCGTCCGGCGCTGAGCAGGTGAGTGCGGCCGCGCGGGAGTCGGACCGCAGACACGACCTGAATGCGACCTACGGCGCGGTCGCCCTTGCGTCCCGCGTGTGCCCGGTACCGCCGACGACCACGACGGCGCGCTTCTCTTTTGGCCCCGTTTGCCGGCCGAACTGCGAGGCGACCGTTTCCGACGCAACGACAGCCGATCGGACGCCGCCAGTTGCCGGCTCAAGAAGCATCTTTCCGTATTTCCCTTCGTCACGCACCTCGCGCCAGCGCGGATGGTAGCGATACTTGCGGCCGTGCGCATCGCGTCCGACGGCTTGCAGGTGGTCATTCGGAATGGGGCAGATCCAGACGTTTTCGTGGGCCGGCGGGATCGCCAGCTTGCGTATCCGCATCAAGGTCTCGTCATTGGTGACGCGGCTGCCGTCGGGGTTTCGATAAGCGAACCTGTCGCTCGCGCGAATGGGCGTTATGCCCGGTCGACTGTCCTTGACGAAACGCAGACCAGCAACCTTCGTCGCGGCCTGCAGGCTCGCGAGGTCCGGGGTGACAATAGGAGAAGACTGTTGGGCCACGCTTTTGTTTCCATTAAGGCCCCACAGGAACCGTCATCACGGCTTCATGTTCCGCATGCGCATCGTAACGTTCTGGTGTGAGCTCAGGCTCCCTCCTCATGCAACGCCGCGTCTGTGCCCATGTCGTTTGCCCTCCGCCCCTATCGCAAGCGTGACCGCAGAGGCAGCGAAGCGGCAAGCGCTGTGTGCTATGGCGGTTCGTTCAGAGAGGGTCGCTGGAAATCATGACCCTGACGAAGATCCATGGTGCACGGTGACTGAGGCGCAGCACGAAATGACCGTCTGGCCGCACATGTGGCGGATACTCCTGTGGACTGCCATCCTGCTGCTCTCCGGCGGAAGCTCCGCACAAACACCGCCGGCCGGCGCAGCCGCCGACATCGATGTCGGCAACGTCGAACGCATTACACCACGGCTGGCGATCGCGACCGGCCAGCGCGGCGGGCTCGCCGGCGCGCCGCTCGTTGATCACGATCGATTGTTCGTGGTCACGTCATTCCCGCACAGCGTCATGGCAATCGAGCTCGCGCGCGCCGATGCGCCCGTGCTCTGGCGCTATACGCCTGAAGCCAATGGCATGGCTGCAGGACTTGCGACCAGGGACCTCACAACGAACGGTGCGGCCCTGTCCAACGGGCGTCTGTTCCTCAACACCTTCGACGGCCACACGATCGCCCTGGATGCCGAGACCGGCAACGTGCTGTGGGATGTGGCGATGGCCGATGTCGGCCGTGGCGAGACACTGCTTGCGGCGCCGCTATTGGCCGGAGGCCGCGTCTTCATCGGCAACAGCGGCAGCGACTTTGGCGTGCGCGGCTGGATGGCGGCACTCGATGCTGCATCGGGGCGTGTACTTTGGAAGCACTACAACACCGGACCGGATGCGGACGTGGGCATCGGAAGCGGCTTTGCTTCGCCCTACCTTCCGCGTGACCCTGATCCCGGTGTCGCGAGCTGGCCACCCGATGCGTGGCAGCAGGGCGGAGGGGGCCTGGCCGGTGCGCCGATCCATGATGCGGCGGCTGGTCTTTTGGCCTACGCCACCGGGCATCCGGCCCCCTGGAACGCCGAGCAGCGGCCTGGAGCAAACTATTTCACGGCGGGTATCTTCGCCCGCGACGCCACAACCGGCGACGCGCGTTGGTTCACGCCGATCAATCCGCACGACCTCTACGGGTTTGGCGCCGAAGGTTCACTGATTGCGGCAGACCTGCGTTGGCAAGGCCAGGACCGCGCGGTGCTGCTGCATCCTGATGCCAACGGCATGGTCTATGTGCTGGATCGGAGGAGCGGAAAGATCCTTTCGGCGAAGCCATTCATTGACGTCAACGCCACAGAAGGCGTCGACCTCGGCAGCGGCACATTGCACAGGAATCCGGCAAAGGCGACGCAGGTGAATTCGACCACGCGCGACATCTGTCCCGCATGGCCTGGTGCAACGGGCGGAACAGCGCAGGCAGCGTTCGCGCCAGCGTCGGGCCTTCTGTATATACCGGCGAGCCGGCTCTGCATGGACATGGAGGCGCGCCAGGCGAGCTTCATGCCCGGTACGCCCTATATGGGCGCCAATCTGCGTGCCAAGGCCGCGCACGGCGCGAGGCAGCGGGGCGCGCTGATCGCCTGGGACGTGCTTGCCGGCAAGCCTTCATGGACAATCGAGGAAATTCTGCCGATCGAGAGCGGCGTGCTGGCAACGGCCGGTGGCGTGGTCTTCTACGGCACGCTCGATGGCTGGTTCAAGGCGGTCGATGCGGGCAGCGGCAAGCCGCTTTGGCAATTCCGTGCGGCATCCGGGATCATCGGTCAGCCTGTCAGCTTCCGGCGCGCGGACGGGCATCAATACATTGCCGTGTTGTCGGGCGTGGGCGGTGCGGCAGGCGCTGTGGCGCGGCAGGAGATCGACATCCGTGATGCCACCGCGGCGCGCGGTTACGCCAACGCGATCCGTGACCTGAAGCCATCCCCTGGCGCCGGCGGCATACTCTACGTCTTCAGTCTGCCATGAAGCGGTGGCACTGCCTGCTGCTGGTGGTGCTGGCGGTTGGTGCCTGCAAGCGCGAGGTGCGGGCGCTTCGCACCGATCCGCCTGTCGCCGATGCACTGAACGATGTTGCGCCGATGGCCAACCGCATCAACGGCAGGCTTCCCGCCGTATTCATTGCCAAGGGAAGCCCCTATGAAAGCAATGCCTATCAGCTCAACCAGGGCAAGCGCCTGTACGACTGGTTCAACTGCAAGGGCTGTCACGCGAATGGCGGTGGCCTCTCGGGGCCGGCGCTCACCGATGGCTGGTGGCGCTACGGCCCTGATGCCGTGTCCATCTTTCTGTCCATACGGGACGGCAGGCCGCACGGCATGCCGGCTTTTTCTAGCCGGTTGACGACGGAGCAGATCTGGCAGCTCACCGGCTACGTCCGCACGATGGGAGCGTATTCGGCGATGACCGCCGCCCCCAGCCGGAATGACGAGATGCAGTCGCGGCCATCGGAGAATCGTGCACCCGCCGCGACCGATCTGCGCATGCCGCCGAGCCGATAGCGATGGACGCCTCGGCAACATGGCAGACGGTACTGGCGCCGATGGGACCGCAGGCCGCGCAACTGAGCTGGCTGCTATGGTCGTTCATCGCAGTCTGCGGGATCATCTGGCTGCTGGTCATGCTCGTGCTCATGCTCGTCCTGCGGCGCCGGTCTGTGCCGCCTGGCGGAACGCGGCGTGAGCGTCGCGCGGCTGTCATCGTCGGCGTATCTCTCGCAGCCAGCGTGCTGACCATCATCGCATTGAGCTTCATGAGCTATGCCGCCACGCGCGACCTGTCGGTTGCCGCTGCCGATCCGCTGGTGATCCGGCTGCGCGGCTATCAATGGTGGTGGGAAGTCACCTACGCCGACAGACGACCGGATCGGACGCTGGTCACCGCCAACGAGATCCACATCCCGGTCGGTCGTCCGGTCCGCATCGAGCTCAGTGCGGCAGACGTCATCCACTCGTTCTGGGTGCCGAACCTGGCGGGTAAGCAGGACCTTATTCCAGGCCGCAGCAACGACCTGACGTTCGTTGCAGCTCGTCCAGGCGTCTATCGCGGCCAGTGCGCGGAGTTCTGCGGCCTGCAGCACGCGCACATGGCGCTGCTGGTGATTGCCGACGAGCCTGCCGCATTCGATGCCTGGCGCGATGCGCAGTTGCAGGCGGCGCGATCGGCGGAAACCGTGGAACAGCGAGCGGGGCGCGACTTCTTCACGAGCCAGGCCTGCGCCGCCTGTCATACGGTGCGCGGCACCAGCGCCGCCGGCACGCTTGGCCCGGACCTCACCCATGTCGCCAGCCGACACACAATCGCTGCCGGCCTGCTGCCGACAACGCGCGGATCGCTCGCGGCGTGGATCGCCGATCCGCAGACGATAAAGCCGGGCAACAACATGCCGATGGTGACGATGACGGCGGACCAGCTCCGCGCCGTGTCGGCCTGGCTGGCGGAACTCCGCTGATGCAGGACGAGGGTGCGGAGCTCGAACAACTGATCGCGCCTGATATGCGCGACAACGAATTGTCGCCTGACGTGCTGGATCGCCAGCTCGAGCGTGTCTGGGGAACGCCGGCATCGCTGTGGGGAATGCTTGCCACGGTGGACCACAAGCGTATCGGCAGACGCTATATCGCAACGGCCTTCATCTTCCTCGCGATGGGCGGCGTCCTCGCCATGCTGATGCGACTGCAGTTGGCCGGTCCGGAGCGCCGGTTCATCGGGCCCGACCGCTACAACCAGATCTTCACCATGCATGGCGCGAACATGATGTTCCTGTTCGCCGTGCCGGTGATGGAGGCGATGGCGGTGTATCTGGTGCCGCTGATGATCGGCACCCGGAACATCGCATTCCCGCGGCTGAACGCGTTCTCCTACTGGATCTATCTGGCCGGCGGAATCCTCCTGTGGGTGGCCTTCGCACTCGACATGGGCCCCGATGTCGGCTGGTTTGCCTACGTGCCGCTGTCCGGCCCGCAATACGGTGCCGGCAAGCGCGCCGACATCTGGGCGCAGATGATCACCTTCACCGAAATCGCGGCACTCGCCGTCGCGGTGGAAATAGTGGTCACGGTGCTGAAGCAGCGCGCGCCCGGCATGTCGCTCGATCGCATTCCGCTGTTCGTCTGGGCCATGCTGGTCACGTCCTTCTGCGTCATCATGGCGATGCCGGCGATCATGGTGGCGAGCACGTCGCTGATCCTCGACCGGCTGGTCGGCACGCATTTCTTCAACCCGGCGGAAGGCGGCGACGTGCTGTTGTGGCAGCATCTGTTCTGGTTCTTCGGCCACCCGGAGGTCTACATCATCTTCCTGCCGGCCGTCGGCATGATCTCCTCGATCCTGCCCACCTTCGCGCGGCGGCCGATCTTCGGCTATCTGCCACTGGTACTGGCGCTGATCGCGACCGGCATCCTCGCCTTCGGCCTCTGGGTGCACCACATGTTCGCCACCGGCCTGCCGCGCCTCGGCGAGAGCTTCTTCACCGCGTCCAGCATGGCGATCGCGATACCCAACGGCGTGCAGATCTTCTGCTGGCTCGCCACGCTGGCACTCGGCCGGCCGGTGCTACGCACGCCGATGCTGTTCGTGCTGGCGTTCTTCTTCACCTTCATCATCGGCGGAATGACAGGCGTCATGGTGGCGTCCGTGCCGCTCGATACCCAGGTGCACGACACCTACTTCGTCGTCGCGCATTTCCACTATGTGCTAATCGGTGGGGCAGTGTTTCCGCTGATGGGCGCGATCTACTATTGGTTCCCGAAGCTGACCGGGCGGATGATGGGCGAGCGTTGCGGCCGTTGGGTATGCGGCCTCGTGTTCGTCGGCTTCAATCTAA
>DATAPW010000219.1:0-7336 GCA_036265005.1 Acetobacteraceae bacterium
ATGGGGCTCGTCGCCGCGTTACCCTGCTTGCTCAGCCAGATCACCACGGGCGCATTTTTGCCCTCTGCAGCGGGGCCGTGAAAATGCGCCATGGTCGCTGGACCAGAAAGCCCGTCATACACAACCGTCCAAGCCACGACACGAGTGCTGGGGTCGTAGGTGAGGTCGGCCGTTCCGGTACCCGACGTCTGCACCGGCGGCACCTGTTGTGCGCCGGTGAGAGGCACCCTGAAGGACTCGGGCGCTCCCTGCGCCAGCCCCGCCCAAGTCATTCCTGCCACACAACCTGCGACGATGAGTGTTCGCCGGAATGTCACGTTCTTCATGATTGCCTCCTTCGAGTGCCGGCCACTATAGACAGCGAGCATTATACCCATGCTGGGTTTGGCGCTTTGTGCGCGTGGAGTAAGCGATGCGGCTCGTCGGCGGTGCGCCGTCGGGTTAGTCAGGCCGGCCTATCGTAGAACTTATCCAGATTAGCCACCACCACAGAGGTTACCGGCACGCCAGATCATGAACTTTCGACATCGGCTGCGGCTTCGGATCTCGACTTGCCGAACTGCTTGATGAGGATACCCGCCGTAAAAATGAGCTTTACGCAGGGCGGCTTCGGGATCTCGACCCGATAACAGCTGTGTGTAGTAGATGCTTTCAAACGCCTCGGTTTCGGAAGAGGGGCCATCATTGCCACTCGCGGGAGCTAGAAGAACTCCTGCAGCAAGCACTGTCATCATGGGCACCGTCCAGGGCATCTGTTTAACCCAGTTCTGGCGTGTGACAGCCAATCGTCGGCATCGTGTAACGTTCTTCTAGCCGATGGGCTTGCTATAGACCCTGCGAAACGAGCGCAAGAGCATGGGTCCGACCCTGAGCTAGCCAACCAGGACCACGAATGCATGGTAAGGTATTGGTGCCAGTCGGCTTGTCCCCGACACGCCATAGGGCTACTCATTCCGCGCGGCTAGGTCGGTGGGCCCAAGTGTGGCGAGTGCATGAGAGCAACGCGACTGCCCCTCTCCGAGGGCTGAAACGCACGACGGGGTTCGCGGCGTCGCTGCTTGCGGTCTGGTGCCAGATGCTTCTGCTCGGCACGATCTCACTGGCGCCGCTGGATGTCGGAACCGACCCGGAGGGGCAGTTTCCGATCTGTCACGCCGATGGTGGAACCCAACCCGCGCCGCAGAAGCCAGCCCCGCCGCCGCACGATTGCGCCCGGTGTGTGCTGTGTCTGGCGCAGGCCTCGCCGCTGGCCATCCTTTCGCCGGTGCCAATGCTGCCCGAATGGCGAGCTGCCGTCATTGTACGGCTGGACGCCGCACGTCCGCGGGCGCCCCCGGTCCGCCTGGTATTTGCCGCACAACCCCGTGGACCACCTACGCTGATCTGAGTCTGGCCTCCATCCGCGGTGCACTCGCGTGCACCAGCGTTGACGACTCATATCAGGAATCCTGTCATGAACCGCCCGAAACTTCTGGCCGCTTTTGCCGGTGCGAGCCTGCTTCCGGTCCAGCCCGTATTCGCCCACGGTTTCGCTGGACCCCATATGTTCATCAGCACCCTGCTGATCGATGATCCGAACGTTGCCGATGAAGCCAGCCTGCCGACCTTCAGCTTCCTGCCTCAGCCGACCGATGGCGGCCCCGCGCCGGGTCTCTACGCGCTGGAGTACGAGTTCGACAAGCGGATCACCGAGAATTTCGGCGCCTCGGTGGCCGGCGGCTACCAATGGCTGCGTACGCCCGGTGCCAAGACGGCCAATGGCTGGGAGAATATCGAGGGCACGCTGAAGTACAAGATCTACGTCAACCCGGAACATGAATTCATGGCGTCGATCGGCGTGTCGCGGGAGTTTGCGCGCACCGGCGCCAACGGCACGAACGGCGCGGTACTCGGCTTCGACGACAGCAGTTCGACCACGCCGAAGATTTACTGGGGCAAGGGATTTGGCGACGTGCCGATCGGTTTCCTGCGCCCGTTCGCGCTCACCGGAACGCTAGGCTACACGATCGCCGACAAGAAGCTGAAGGTGGTTGGTACCGATCCCGATTCCGGTGATCCGCTGTTCAACAACGGCAACGCCAATCAGTGGTCTGGCGGTCTGTCGCTGCAGTACAGCATGCGCTACCTGCAATCGCAGGTGAAGGACCTCGGGCTGCCGGAGTTCGTCAACAAGCTGACGCCGGTGGTCGAGGTCGCCTGGTCATCGCCGGCCAGCAAGCCGAACCAGGACAGCACGCAGTATCTGATTGGTGCAGGGGTTAACTACACCGCGCAGACCTACGCGGTCACCGTCGAGGCGTTGATCCCGGGCAACAAGCAGACCGGCTCGCATCTGGGCGTGATCGCGCAGTGTATTTCGATGATTTGTTTCCCAACAGTCTCGGCAAGCCGATCGTGAACTGGTGGCAGTGATGCGTTGGATTCACCTGCTTGCCTTGGTGATGCTTGCGCAGGCACCGCCCGCGTTCGCCCATGCGTTCCTGGAGCGCGCCAGTCCGCCGGTGGGCAGCGAGGTCGCTGCCTCGCCGCCCGAGCTGTCCATGACCTTCACGGAGGGTGTCGAGCCACTGTTCAGCACGATCGAAGTGGATGGTCCGAACGGTGCCGCGATCGCCACGGCCAAGCCAAATGTCGCACCTGACGATAATAAGCGCCTGCTCCTGGAACTGCCGAAGCTAGGAGCCGGCACGTACACGGTGATCTGGCACGTGACCTCGGTGGATACGCACAAGACCGAAAGCCGTTACAAATTCACCGTAGCACACTGATTGTTTCAATCTCGAGAGATCCAACAATGCGATCACCACTCGCTGCCGTCCTGCTAGCCATGCCACTCGCCGCTTTCGCCGATGAGGCGGCAATCCATATCGATCATGTCTGGTCGCGTGCCGCGATGTCCGGGCATGAGGGGGTGGTTTATCTGACCATTACCGACACAGGCTCGGAGGACACGCTGACCGGCGTCACAACGCCGGTCGCCGCCGAGGCCGCACTACACCAGAGCATCGACGATCACGGCGTGATGAAGATGCGGCCAGCCGGGCCCCTGCCGGTCGAACCCGGCAAGCCGGTGACACTCGCGCCCGGCGGCTATCACATCATGCTTACGAGCCTGAAGCAGACGTTGAAGCAGGGTGACCGTTTCCCGGTCACGCTCACCTTCGCGAAGGCGGGACAGGTGACGGCTACCGCAACTGTGCAGAACGCCGGCGCCACGATGCCTGCCATGGATGAGGGCAAGACGGGCGGCATGGGCTCCATGCCAATGTCCGGCACTGGCAGGCAGCCTTGACCGCCGTGAGCGCGCAGACGGCACTGATCGACGCAGCCGACCACGCTGCGCGCCATTGGCGATGCCCGGTTCCAGGACCGATACACGCGGGGACCGATGTGCACCGACAAGCCGCCTGTCGCATGTTCCATGAGACGTTCAATCCGTACAAGCCGTCTGTGATCGATTGGCCCACGCTGGATCCTGCGGCGCTGGAACGGCTGACAAGCCTGCCGATCTGGGACATCGCGGTGCAAACCGAGGGCAAGGCGCGGCTGCGGATGCAATGCTACGCCGACAGTCTGCAGGATCGGGCGTGGCGTGACGCTCTCGCGCTGAACAGCTGGGAGGAGGGACGTCACAAGGAGGTTCTGTCCAACCTCGTGCAGGCTTACGGGATCACGCTTGCGCCGGAGCCTGGTTATGCCGCGCCGCGTGACACCGAATGGGCTTACCTGGTCACCGGATTCAGCGAGTGCATCGACAGCTTCTTCGCGTTCGGCCTATTCGAATTGGCCCGGCGTTCGGGCTATTTCCCGCCGGAGCTGGTCGATACGTTCGAGCCAGTGATCCAGGAAGAGGCACGACACATTCTGCTCTTCGCGAACTGGCTCGCATGGCACCGACGGCGACTGCCGCTCTGGCGACGGGCCTGGTTTGAGGTGCGGGTCGCCGCAGTCTGGGCGTTTCTTGCCTGGGAGCGGTTTGGTATCGCCCGTGGTCTCAATGGTGGCAATGACAAACCGACAGACAACAACTTCACACTGACCGGCAGCAAGTCTGTCAGTGAGGTGGAGATTCGCCCGGCGGCGCTCATGGCGGTTTGCCTGGCGGAAAACCATCGACGCTTCGCGGGCTATGACCCGCGCCTCGTACGTCCCACCACCACGCCGGCAATCGCCCGGCTGGTCTGCTGGTTCGCGCGACGCCGGTCCGATGGCGCAGGAGGTGGCCAATGACGATCAAGGTTGGTTCCGAGGCCCATAAGGAACTGTTCTGCCGACAGTTCCTGGAAACGCATGAGCTCTATGATCCGGCGGTACTTCCTTGGCCCGACCTCGATGATGCACAGTTGGAGCGCCTTCGTTCTGTGCCGTTCTGGCAGGAAGTCTACCACACTGAACGTCGCGCTGGCGCAATCGTCGCTGCATTCACACCGATGGTCGAAGATCCGCTCGTGCGTGAAGCCGTCGCGTTGCAAGGCGTGGAGGAAGCGCGGCATGCGCAATTGCTTCGGGTCATGATCGATCGCTACGGGCTCGACGCAGCCGAGCAGCCGCTCGAGACCTTGCCAGCGAACCTGGAGACCGCATTCATCGACTTCGGATTCGGTGAGTGCATGGACAGTTTTCTTGGTTTCGGCGCCTTCAAGACGGCGCGCCAGTCGGAATTCCTGCCCGAGGGCATGTTCGAGATCTTCGATGTGCTCATGCACGAGGAAACGCGGCACATCGTTTTCTTCATCAATTACATGGCGTGGCGGGAGGTGCGGCGTGGACGTGGCGCCGCGCCGCTGCGAGCGCTGACATCCGCTTGGTATTATGGCCGTGCGCTCAGCCGTCTGCTTGGCATGGTCCGGCGCGGCAAGGACACCAATGATGGCAAGGACTTCGCGATAACGGAAGCCAATGTGTTCCTCGAAGGCTTCAGTTTCCGCCAGTTTGTTGAGGATTGCTATCGTGAGAATGGGCGCCGCATGGGCGCGTTCGATCCCAACCTACTGCAGCCACGCCTGTTGCCCGCCATCGCTAACATGGCAGTGGCTGGGTTACGCACGTGGGAACGGCGACGGCCGCATCTGCGGAGACACGCTCGCCTGTTCTTTCGCAAATAGCGCATGAGCGCACTCGAAATAGTCGTGGCATTGCTGCGCGGCACGCACGTCGCGGGGCTGGTGTCGCTGTTCGGGACCCTTGTGTTCCTCACGCTTGTCGTGCCCTCGGCCATCGCAGAGGCCGGTGTTGATGCGACTCACTTGCTGCGGCTGCGTTTGCTGCATCTGGCACGCTTCAGCGCCGCACTCGCCCTGATTATCGGCATTGCATGGATAACGGTGGAGAGCGCTGTCATTGCTGGTGCCGGCAGCGTTGCGATGACATTACACGCCCTGCCAATAGTTGCGTTGCGGACGCAGTTCGGACAATGGCTGCTGGTGCGCAGCGTCCTGCTGGTGGCGATACTGCTTTTGCTCAGGCCGTGGCGTGCGGTGAATACCATCGCCATGGTCCTGGCCGCGATTGCTCTCGCAGTGCAGCCGGTGCTTGGCCATGCCGGCGCGCTCGGCGGTAGCATCGGCACCACTCTGATCATATCGGAGGTCCTGCATCTGCTAGCCGCCGGCGCATGGCTTGGCAGTTTGCTGCCGTTGTTCATCACGATTGGAACACTGGCGCACAACGCTGCGGCAACGGCCTGCCGCAGCTTCACGCCGGTTGGTCTCTCCGCGGTGCTGGCGCTGGTGGGAACCGCCACGGTGCAGATAACGGAATTCATGGGCGGCCTGCCGGGACTGTTTGGTACCGGCTATGGCCAGGTCGCGCTGGTGAAGCTCGGGCTATTTGTTGTGCTATTGGCACTGGCCGCGCTCAATCGGTTGGCGCTCACCGAACGCCTGGCTGGAACCGCGTCGGACGCCGCACGGCGCCACATGCGGATATCTGTCGCCGTCGAGGCGGTGCTGGGCACGCTTGTGGTGCTCACGGCAGGCTTTCTTTCATCGCACACCCCTGGCACGCATGAGCAGCCGGTTTGGCCCTTCGCGTGGCGGCTGAGCCTTTCGGTTTTCTACGTGCCGGAACTACGCAACGAAGTGACAGCAGCGCTGGTCGCTGTCGGCGCTGCGGTGATCATTGCAGTCATCGGCGCGATCTGGCGGAAAATGCGGTGGCCGGCACTCCTATTGGCTGCGATCACACTTGCCCTGGCGATCCCACAGCTCGATCTGCTTTTTGTCGCGGCGTACCCGACCAGCTTCTTCACCTCGCCTACCGAGTTCGCGGCGACAGCGATCGTGCACGGCGCGAAGTTGTTCGCGGCAAACTGCGTTGTCTGTCATGGCGTGGAGGGGCGTGGGGACGGCCCGTCAGCCAAGTCGCTCGCGCTGCAACCGGCCGACCTGACGGCCGAGCACTTTTGGGCACACAGCGACGGCGAGTTGTTTTGGTATATTTCGCATGGCTTCCCGGCGCCGGACGGAAGCCTCGTTATGCCCGGCTTCGGCACCGTGTTATCGACCGAGGCGCGCTGGGACCTGATCGACTACCTGCGCGCGCACAACTCTGGTGAGAGCATGCGGACGACTGGCAAATGGTCGCATCCGCTGCCGATGCCGCAGTTCGATGTCGCGTGCGCGGACGGACGCACCCTCGACCTCGACGACCTGCGCGGGCGTGTGCTGCGCGTCATCGCGCTATCGGACGACGAAGCAGCGGCGGTGGTGCCGCCGCTGGGAGTCGACATCACGACGATCAAACTTTCCAGAAAACCGCCTGCTGGATTGGACCCCGCGACTTGCGTAGCGAGCGAACCCGAGACCTGGACGGCATTCGCGATCCTGTCAGGTGTTGCCGACGGGGTACTGGCCGGAGAGCAGATCCTCATTGATCAAAACGCGTGGCTACGCGCGGAGTGGCGGCCGGGGGAGCCTGGGGACTGGATGAACGCGCAGGCGCTCGCCGCCACGATTCGGGATATTGCAGCCCATCCGATCGCAGCCGACACAGCAGGTGGGCACGTCCATCGCCATTGATCCGGCATCCGCGGCCTGGCACGCATGAGCAGGCCGAGGCGCTTCGCACTGCGACCGAGCCGGACGGCCGTTCTACGAGCATGGCCACCATCGGATCGGGGTCGTGTGGCCCCCGACTGATCTATGTCGGGGCAGGTTGGTGCATTCAATTCCTCTGCAGGGTACAAGTGACGCCCGTTCACTGCCAGTTGGTCGACCATGCTCCTCGATCTCGCGCGTATCCGCTCTGAAACTCCCGGAGTAGGCCATCGTGTTCATCTCAACAACGCCGGCGCCGGCCTCATGCCGCAGGCCGTCCTGGACGCGATGATCGCCTA
>DATAPW010000220.1:0-1817 GCA_036265005.1 Acetobacteraceae bacterium
TTGCGCACATGATGGACGAGCAGCACGGCGCAGCCGGTGGCGCGGGCCACGCGGCGCCAGGCGGCCGCAGCCTTGACCATGTGGGGGTTGCTGTTTTCCTCGAGCGAGTGGCTCTCGGCGAACGGGTCGCACACCACGACGCCGATGTTGTTCTCGCGGATCTGCTCGATCAGCGCCTGCTCGTCGGGGTAGGCGACGGTGAAGCCGTCACTGTCGAGCGACGCCAGCTTGAGCCCGCGGCCCTCGCCGTCGTGCAGGAACAGCCGGCCATCGAGTTCCTTGCGGTCGATGCGGTGGTGGATCATCAGCGCGGCGACCCGGCGTTCCAGCTCCTCCATCGGGTCCTCGAGGTTGAAGATCGCGCGATTGACCTGTGAGAATACGTGATTGTCGAGCAGCCGCCGGAAAGCAACCAGCTCGAGCACGATGGCCATGGCCAGGGCGCTTTTGCCGGTGCCGCCGGGCGATACCAGCACCGAGACATAGCCCCTGATGAGATGCGAGCCGTAGAGCCACTGGCGCGGCGGGATGGAGCGCGGATCGGGCAGCCGCGCCGGGTAGAGCTTGAGCGGCGGCAGGGTGGCGTCGTGTTCCTCGGAGCCGACGATCTTCAGCTTGGGGCGGAACCCGCCCTTCTCGTAGGCCTCGAATGTGGGATCATCCGGCATGGCGGCGCCCTCCGGGTGCGGGCGGCAGCGAGTAGAACACCTCGGCACGCACCACATTGGTGACTTCCTCCTCGGTGAGAGGAAAATCCGCCGCACCGTTGACCCCGTGGGCTTCTGCCAGCAGGACGTTGCGCGGCTTGCGGGCGGCGATCATGGGGGCGAGCAGCCGCCTGATGCGGTGCTCTGCCAGCTCCCGGCGCGCCTGCTCGCGCTCGATGTAGCCGCGCAGCAGGAACCGCTTCAGATGCACCACGTCGGGCGCGTGGAGGCCGGCGAGGGCGCCGCTGCGCTCCTGCTGGAGCGTGTCACAGATGATGGCGGCGTCGGCCTGGACGAGCGGCAGATCGCCGCGGGCGACCGGACGGGCCATTTCCCGGGCGATGCCGTAGATGTTGCGCGGCGCTTTCATGAGACGCCACGGGGTGCGTGCGAGCATGGGCACAGCTCCGCTTGCGCGGGCAACCGGGCTGTGCGAAAAGAGGGGCAACCACGCGTGCCTCTCTTTTCGTTGCCCAGCCACCAGCTGGTTAAACCAATACGGGCCGCATCCCTTTGCCGAGGGGTGCGGTCTTTGCTTGTGGGCTGATTGGCGTGATTCTGCAACGCGTTCATTATGCCGCCACCCGCACGCGCCGCTTGCGCGGAATTTGCCAGGCGTCCAGAACCCCGAGCACCTCATCCGCATCACGCGCCACGCCGATGCGGCAGCCCGACAGCAGCAGCGTCGCGCACAGGCTGCGCTGCGGGCTGGACAGCTCCGCCTCGAGGGCGCGGGTCTTCAGCTCGATCCAGCCGGCGCGGCCCTGGTAGAGCACGATGATGTCCGGCACCCCGGCCGGGATGCCGCGCGCGATGCGGATGCCGGGCACCGCGTCGTGAGAGTTCGCCATGTCGATGGAGAACCAGCAGACGCCGTGCTCGGAGACGTGCCCTTCGCGGGCGATCTCCAGGCGCAGCACGTTGGTGATCACCCGCTGGATGTCGTGTTCCGCCACCACCGGGGCGGTGAGCTGAAAGCGCTTCATGGCGGGCCGGCTCATGCCGCGACCTCCTCGACCCGGCGGCGGTGCGGGGTGGGGGCAAACACCACCCTGCGGTGCGACGCGCACCAGACGCCGCCGTCGGTCGCGGCGCCGCACATGCGCCAGG
>DATAPW010000221.1:0-1687 GCA_036265005.1 Acetobacteraceae bacterium
TGCACGCGTCGCCGCTGGGCAAGAACATCCGGGTGCCCCAGGTGTACTGGGACTACACCACCGAACGGGTGTTGACGATGGAGCGGGTGCACGGCATCCGCATCGACAACGCCGCCGAGATCCGCAAGGCCGGGTTCGACGGCACCGAGTTGATCAAAGCGCTGGTGTTTTCCCTGTTCGAGGGCGGCCTGCGGCACGGCCTGTTCCACGGCGACCTGCATGCCGGCAACCTGTACGTCGACGACCAGGGCCGCATCGTGTTCTTCGACTTCGGGATCATGGGCCGCATCGATCCGCGCACCCGTTGGCTGCTGAGGGAACTGGTGTACGCGCTGCTGGTGAAGAAAGACCATGCCGCGGCCGGCAAGATCGTCGTGCTGATGGGCGCGGTCGGCACCATGAAGCCCGAAGCCCAAGCCGCCAAGGATCTGGAGAAGTTCGCCACGCCGCTGACCATGCAGACGCTCGGCGACATGTCGTACGCCGACATCGGCCGCCAGCTCTCGGCGCTGGCCGACGCCTACGACGTCAAGCTGCCCCGCGAGCTGGTGCTGATCGGCAAGCAGTTTCTCTACGTCGAGCGGTACATGAAGCTGCTCGCGCCCAAGTGGCAGATGATGTCGGACCCGCAGCTGACCGGATACTTCGCGAACTTCATGGTCGAGGTCAGCCGCGAACACCAGACGGACGTGGAGGTCTAGTGCAGATCCGCAGCGGCTACGCCACAACACGGGCCACATCGGGCGACCTGAAGCTCTATTACGAGGACATGGGCGACGTTGACGACCCGCCCGTGCTACTGATCATGGGCCTGGGTTCCCAGCTGCTGCTGTGGCGAACCGCCTTCTGCGAGAAACTCGTCGGCCAGCGCCTTCGGGTCATCCGTTATGACAACCGCGATGTCGGTCTGTCCAGCAAGACCGAGCGCCGTAGTTCGGGGCAGCCGCTGGTGACGCGGTTGGCCCGGTCCTGGCTCGGCCTGCGGAGCAATGCGGCATACGCGCTGGAGGACATGGCCGATGACGCCGCTGCTCTGCTCGATCACCTGGGCATCGAGCACGCCCATATCGTGGGGGCGTCGATGGGCGGCATGATCGCCCAGGTTTTCGCGGCACGATTCCCGATGCGGACGAAAACGCTGGGAGTCATCTTCTCCAGCAACAATTCACCGTTCTTGCCGCCGCCGGCCCCGAGCGCGTTGCTGGCGCTCCTCAAGGGCCCGCCGCCGAATGCGCCGCGGGACGTGATCATCGACAACGCGGTACGTGTCAGCAATATCATCGGCAGCCCTCGCTACCGCATGCCCGAAGAGCAGGTTCGCGCCGACGCCGCCGAGGGGTACGACCGCAACTACTACCCACAAAGCGTTGCCCGCCATTTCGCCGCGATCCTGGGCAGCGGCAGCCTGGCGCACTACGACCGGCGCATAGTCGCACCGACCGTGGTGATCCACGGCCGGGCCGACAAGCTAATGCGGCCCTTCGGTGGCCGCGTGGTTGCGCGCGCAATCAACGGGGCTCGGCTAGTCTTATTCGACGGCATGGGGCATGACCTGCCTCAGCAATTATGGGATCGGGTGATCAGCGTGCTAACAAGCAACTTCGCCGAGGCCAGTTGAAGCCAGGAATCAGGCAGCCTTTAGGGTGCTCTCTGAATTTCACACAAGTCTTACAAGGGTTGTACGGTT
>DATAPW010000222.1:0-28400 GCA_036265005.1 Acetobacteraceae bacterium
CACGGCGCGAAGGGGCTGGAGTTCGACACCGTGTTCCTGCCGGGCTGGGCGGCTGGAGAACCTGAAGGAACTGGTCCGCGCACTGGCGGACTTCGAGACGCTTGCGGGATTCCTCGACCACGTGTCGCTGGTGATGGAGAACGACGAGAATGCCGAGGGCGACCGGGTCAGCCTGATGACCTTGCACGGCGCGAAGGGGCTGGAGTTCGACACCGTGTTCCTGCCGGGCTGGGAGGAGGGGCTGTTTCCCAACCAGCGTTCGCTCGACGAAGGTGGGGTGAAGTCGCTGGAGGAGGAGCGTCGCCTAGCTTATGTCGGCCTGACCCGCGCACGGCGCCGCGCCATCGTGTCGCATGCCGCCAACCGGCGGATCTACGCCAACTGGCAGAGCAGCATTCCCAGCCGGTTCATCGAGGAACTGCCGGACGCCGATGTCGAGCGTACCGGGTCGGCAGCACTGGCGCGCGATGCGCGGGTGTTGGCGGCAACCAGCTTCAGCGGCCAGTTCCCGCTGGTGGCGCGGCGCAGCCGGACGATCGAGGCGTGGGAGCAGCCGGGCCGGCCGGCGCGGGCCGATGCCATTCCGGTCGGTGCGCGGGTGTTCCACCAGAAGTTTGGCTACGGCACGGTCACTGCGGCGGAGGACGACAGGCTGGACGTCGCGTTCGACAAGGCGGGCGACAAGCGCGTGCTCGACCGGTTCGTCGAGAAGGCATGAAACGCCCCCACCCCAGCCCTCCCCCGCTTCGCGGGAGAGGGAGTGCCCTACCCGCTCTCCCGCGAAGCGGGGGATGGTTGCGGAGGGGGTGATGCCGAACCACCCCGTCTCACTGGAAACGATCTCGGTCGATGTCCCGGAAGTCGCCCTGGAAGCCTACGAGGCTGCGCTCTCCAGCGCCTGCGCGACGGTCGGCTTCTTTCGCGACCACAAGACCGGCGACTGGCGTGTCGAAGGGGTCAAGCCGGTCGGCAGCAACGAACCCGAACTGGCTGCGGCCCTGGCGTTGGCCGCGGCCCTGTCTGGCGTGTCGGTGCCGGCACGGCGGTCGCCGACACCGGCCGAAGGGTGGCTCGCGCGCACCTATGCCTCGTTCCCGGAACAGCACATCGGCCGCCGCTTTGCCGTGCGGGGAACGCATCTGCACGACCCGCCGGCGCCAGGGCGGATCACCCTCACGCTGGACGCCGGCCTGGCGTTCGGGTCCGGCGAGCATGGCTCCACCCGTGGCTGCCTGCGCGCGCTGGAGCGCGTGGCGCATCGCCGGCCACGGTGCATCCTGGATATGGGGACAGGCTCCGGGATCCTGGCGATGGCCGCTGCACGGCTGCTGCATCGGCGGGTGCTGGCGACCGACATCGAACCCTGGTCGGTACGTGTGGGGCAGCAGAACGGCAGGCTGAACCGGCTGGGCGGCCTAGTGCAGTTTCGGCTGGCCGATGGCTGGCACGATCCGTTGGTGCGCGCCGGCGCGCCGTATGACCTCGTGTTCGCCAATATCCTCGCGCGGCCGCTTTGCCTGATGGCGCGGCACCTCGCGGCTCATCTGGCACCCGGCGGCACTGCGATCCTATCGGGTCTCCTGACAAGCCAGGCGCGAGCAGTCACAGCGGCCCACCTGCGCTGTGGCCTCCATTTGGGGTCCAGCATCCAGGAGGGCCCCTGGACGACCCTTATGCTACGTCGGAAGTCGGAGCGGGCCTCAAGGACCCGCCGTCCGGATCAGTAGCCAATGTAGTCGCGCCCGCGAGCATGACTGACGGCAAATGCCGGATCGAACACACGCGGAAGGTCTGCCCGTGTCAGGCCGATATCGGCGAGTTCGCGGTCGGTCAACATCTGCATTTCCTGCAGCACGGCCTGCCGCCGGCGCCACTCGACGACTGCCGACACAGCCCGGCTCAGCCATTGGCGAATGCTCGGCTGCGGCGTCTTGACGACGGTGACGGGAGGCTCGTCGTATAGGTAATCCACGTAGCTCGCGTTGCCGAGCGTATAGGTGAATTGGTCCTTGGCGGTCTGGGCGTTCATGGGTCTCATTCCGATGCAGCGACCGGGTCGGGCGCGGCGTCATCGCGGCGGGGCGCCCCCGGCCTTTACTGCGGTGCAACATAAGCTTTGTTGCGCCTCCTGATAATTGCCAATTCCCCCCGCCAGGCATGCGTTAGGAGCATGGACAGTTAACAAGGCATGAAAATTCGGATGATCTGGGTATACGGAGACCGGAAATGATCGAAACAAAACGGGATCGGCTGGTCGCGTTGCGCCAGGAACTGGCCCGCCAAGGCCTCGATGGGTTCATTGTCCCGCGGTCCGACGAGCACCTGGGCGAATATGTGCCGGCTTCGGCCGAACGGCTGGCCTGGCTCACCGGCTTCACCGGCAGCGCCGGCCTGGCGGTGGTGCTGGCGGACAAGGCGGCGGTGTTCACCGATGGGCGCTACGTGCTGCAGCTCGCCGCACAGACCGACGCGGACCTGTGGGAGCGCCGGCACATCACCGACGAACCGCCTCCCGGCTGGCTGGCAGCCAACGCTCCCACGGGCGCGAAGATCGGCTACGACCCCCTGCTGATCAGCGAGGAAGGGCTCGCGCGCTATACCGAGGCCGGCCTCCCGATGCAGCCGGTGAGCCACAATCCGGTAGATGCGGTCTGGTCGGACCGCCCGCCGCCGCCGCTCGCACCCGCCGTGCCGCATCCACTGGAGCAGGCCGGGCGCAGTGCGACGGAAAAGCGGGAGCAGATCGCGGGGCTGCTGCGCGAGGCCAGGCATGATGCGGCGGTCCTGAGCGACCCGGCCTCGGTCGCCTGGCTGCTGAACATCCGCGGTGGCGACGTGCCCTTCACGCCGTTCGCCCTGGGTTTCGCCCTCGCCCACGCCGATGGCGGTACCGAACTGTTCATGGATCCGGCCAAGCTGCCCGACGCGACCCGCGCCTGGCTCGGCAATACCGTGTCGGTGGCGGGGCGCGACGCCCTGGGGCCGGCGCTCGCACGGCTTGTCGGCAAGCGGGTGCGGGTGGACGCCTCGGGTTCGCCGGTGTGGTTCGCGCAAGAGCTGCGCGAGGCCGGGGCCATCGTCGTCGCCGGCCCGGATCCCTGCCTGCTGCCGAAGGCCTGCAAGAACGACGTGGAACAGCAGGGCGCCCGCAACGCCCATGCGCGGGATGCGGTGGCGGTGTGCCGGTTCCTGCACTTCCTCGCTGAAGCCGGTCCAGGTCGCGGTGAAACCGAGATGTCCGCAGCGGCCAAACTGCTCGCGCTGCGCCAGCAGGTGGCCGGATTCCGCGGCGAGAGCTTTCCCGCGATCTCGGGAGCCGGCGAGCACGGCGCCATCATCCACTACCGCGTGACCGAGGAAAGCAACCGGCCGATCCGTCCCAACGAGGTCTACCTCATCGATTCCGGGGCGCAGTTTCCGGACGGCACGACCGATATCACGCGCACCGTCTGGACCGGTCCCGGGGAGCCACCCGCGGCGATACGCCAGCAGGTGACCCGGGTGATGAAAGGCCATATCGCGATCGCCACGTTGGTGTTTCCGCAGGGTGTCGGCGGCGCGCACCTCGATGCCTTTGCCCGGCGCGCGCTATGGCAGGTCGGGCTGGATTACGACCATGGCACCGGCCACGGCGTGGGTAGCTACCTGTCCGTCCATGAAGGGCCGGTCAGCCTGTCGCGCCTGGCCAGGCCGGTGGCGATCGCACCGGGGATGATCCTGTCGAACGAACCAGGCTACTACCTGCCCGGCTCGCATGGCATCCGCCTGGAGAACCTCCTGCTGGTGCACGAAACCAGTCTGGCGGCGGCCAGCAAGCCGTTCCTGAACTTCGAGACGCTGACGCTGGCGCCATTCGACCGGCGGCTGATCGACCGGGCAATGCTGGATGCCGGCGAACTGGCGTGGCTCGACGGCTACCACGCGCGCGTGCTGGCCGAGGTCGGACCGCATCTCGACCCGCCGGTGCGCGAATGGCTGGCCATGGCCTGTGCGCCGCTGACGTGATGCGCCGCCGCAATACATGGGCCGCGCTGCTGGTCGCGATGACGTGTTCGGGCGGCGTGATGGCGGCCGAGTCTTCCGGCCCCACCAGTGGCGTGATCCCGGCCATGACCCCAGCCGGCATGCCGGACGCCACCACTGGCATGTTGCTGGGCGCGCTCGATCCCGGTGTCCGCATCGTGGGCGAGAAGCGCAGTGACAACGCCGCAGGTCCAGCCGGCAGCTCCTGGATCGTCGCCAGGAGCACGCAGCATCCGCCCGAACAGCATCCCGATCGCGCCGTGGTGAATATCGAGGCGCCCGCCGGCTCGAAGGCGTTTTCGATCGTGGTCGCGGGGTTGTCCAAACTCGGCTTCACGGTGACCGGCGTGGCGTTCGTGCCGTTGCCGGGCAATCCGTTCGGCTTCCGCTACCTGCTGACCCTGGCGGCGGACAAGCCTATCCTGGGTTTGCGCGTGACCGACGCGATCGCGCGGGATTCGCGTGCGGGCGAAGGTCGCGCCTTGCTGATCGGCGCATGGAAGCAGGTGCCCTGATGTTTCATCGTTTTCGGATCGGCGATGCTGCTGCGACCATCGTTTCGGATGGGCCGCTCGTATTGCCCGTCGCGGCAAAGATCTTCCGCGGCCCGGACGCGGCGGAGATGGATGCGGCAGTGACGGCGGCGGGCCAAGCCACCAGCGCGGTGCGCGTGGAACAGAACTGCCTGCTGATCGACGTTGCCGGCCATCGCGTCCTGTTCGACAACGGGCTTGGGTCCGAGAAGCTGTATGGGCCCGACAGTGGACGGTTGCTGGCCAGCCTCGCCGAAGCCGGCGTCGATCCGGCATCGATCAACGCCATGGTCCTGACGCACGCGCACTCGGATCACTGCTGGGGCACCATGGGCGACGACGGCAGGCCAAATTTCCTCAACGCAACGATCTACCTCGCGCAGGCCGAATTGGATTACTGGGAGAGCAATCCGCCAGGCGAACGTCGCGAGCGCAGCATCGCCGGTGTCCGCCGGCACCTGCTGCCGCTGCGCGACCGCATTCGCTTCATTCGCGACGGCGAGGAGTTCCTGCCCGGCGTGCAGGCCTGGCACACGCCGGGCCATACGCCGGGCCACACCGCATTCCTGTTCGCCGGCGGCTGGTGCCTGACCGGCGACGTGGCGTTCCACGATCCGATCTCCTATGCATTTCCGCAGGCGCAGAGTGCCTTCGATGTCGATCCGCAATTGGGCGTGGCGACGCGGCAGCGCCTGTTGGCACGGCTGGCAGACGAGAAGCTGCAGGTGATCGGCTATCACCACCCATGGCCCGGCCTCGGCCGCGTCGAGCGTGCGCGCAGCACGTTCCGGTTTGTCGCCGAGCCGTAGCGCAGCGCATTCCGCCGCAAAGATGGCGGAATACGCTGCACTTTTCCGTCCTACGCCACGGGCTGGCTTCGTCAGCGGCCCATCAGCCGCTGCAATGACACTGCACCATCCGCCACCGCATCGGCATCGACCGGGCGTCGCGACTTGATCAGCGCCTGGCCGGCGCGGATCTCGCGCGGATTGTTGGCAGCCGTGACGCCGATCACGCTGTCATCCGCAGCCAGATGCACGGCCGTGAATACGTTCGGCGGTGCATTCGCCCGCACAATTGTCCGCACAGCGTCGGCAGGCAATCCGGCCACCTGGAGGTTCACGCCATGCTGATCGGTCCAGAACCACGGGATGTCGTCGTACGGCGTCGTCTCCCCGCACATCGCCTTGCCGACCGCAATGCCGTGGTTCTGCGCGTGCCGCCACGACTCCAGGCGCAGCCGCCGCGCGAACAACGGATGGTGGAATGCGGTGACATCGCCCGCAGCGTAGACGTCGGGCGCGCTGGTGCGGCCCAGGTCATCCACCACGATGCCGCCCTCCAATGACAGTCCCGCCGCCTCGGCCAGCGCGAGATTGCGCTGCATGCCGACGCCGGCGATCACCAGGTCGCTGGTGAACTCGCCGCCACCGCGGCACAGCACACGCAGGCCGCCGGGTGCCGCATCCTCGATCGCATCGACGATGACGCCGAACTGCAGCGCCACGCCGGCATCGCGGTGCAGCGTCTCGACGAACTGCGCGCCTTCGGGTGAGACGCTGCGTCCCATCGCGCGCGGCAATGCCTCCAGCACGGTCACCTCGGTGCCGCGGGCGCGGGCTGAGGAAGCAATCTCCAGGCCAATCACGCCGGCGCCGATGCACAGCACGCGCCGGGCGGTGGCGAGCCGCCCGCGGATCAGGCGGGCTTCCTCGATCGTGCGGAGGTAAAGCGCCTTATGACCGCCATGGATCGGAAGATGCCGTGCCCGGCCGCCGACGGTCAGCAGCAGCCGGTCGAACGGCAGGATCCGGCCGTCCGACAGCCGGACACGGTGCCCGGCCGCATCGAGTTCGGACACCGTCGTGCCGAGCAGCAGTTCGATCCCCTGCTCGGCATAGCGCTCAACCGGATGGAAATACGCCAGCGGCGGTTCGGGTTCGTCGGTGAGCACCGCCTTGGAAAGCGGCGGCCGCTCGTATGGCCGCCAGCTTTCCTCGCCGATCAGCAGGATGCGTCCGTGGAAACCCGCCTGGCGCATGGCGACGGCCGCCCAGCCGCCGGCCTGGCCGGCGCCGACGATGATGTGGGTCGTGCTCATGTCAGGTGCGCCGCGCTATCGCCCTGCCGGCGCCTTCTCGGGCAGCCACACATCGGTCCAGCCGGTCACGTCGCCCGGGATGCTCAGCTTGACCTGGGTGCGGCCGGGACCCTGGCGGCTGAGGATCTGGATGCCGGTTGGCTGCGAGACGATGCGACAATCGGTTGCCTGGGTGTCGCTGCCGCTGACCCTGGCGGTGTTGTTGGCGGCATGGCGATCGAGATCGTCCTCGGTACGGCAGAGCACGGCGCCCGGATCGAGGCGCGGCCATACTGTCGGCGGCGGCCGCGGCGGCGGCGGTCCCGGCGCCTTCTTGCCCTGCATCAGGCCAGGCGCGTCGAAAATAACATTCTGCGCGGACGCCGCCGATCCGATGCAGCAGATCGCTGCAACCAGCAGGACAATTCGCAAGACAACCGAAGCCAGCATGGCGACTCCAACGCGTAGCAGTCCGGGCAGTCTAGGTATCTCCTGCCACCTCCGGCAACCGCCGTCTTGGCCGGCTCCGCTGCGGCTGGCATGTTACCCGCCAGCAAGCACCAGGAGAGCGAGATGGCGGAAGCAGGTTGGGTTCGGGTGGCGGCGGTTTCGGACGTGGCTGAAGGCCAGGTACACGGCGTTCGCGTCGGCGATCGGGAGATCGCGCTGTATCATTTTCCCGGCGGTGAATTCCACGCCACCGACAACATCTGCACCCACGAGTATGCCCAGCTTTCCGACGGCTGGCTGGAGAATGGCTGCATCGAGTGCCCGCTGCACGCGGCGCGATTCGATGTGAAGACCGGCAAGGCGCTCTGCGCGCCGGCCGAGACCGACCTGAAGGTGTTCGAAATCAAGGCTGAGGGTGGCGACCTGCTGGTGAAGGTGTAGTGGCCCTCATGCGGCTCGTCCCGTCATGGCCGGGCTTGTCCCGGCCATCCGTCGCGGCAGGCGGCCGGTGGTGATGCCCGGAACAGCTCCTTCCACGACGGAGAAGCACAGTCCAGGCGGCCTTGAGAGCCACGCGCCATGACCGCCGCACCCATCGACTGCGATCTGCATCCGACGGTGCCGGGGTTGCCGGCGCTGATGCCGTATCTCGACGAGGTCTGGCGCGAAACGGTGGTGCGCCGCGGGCTGGATGAGCTGAACACCATCGCCTATCCGTCGAACAGCCCGCTCACCGCGCGCGCCGACTGGCGGGATGCCAAGGGCAAGCCGCCCACCACGGCCGACCGGCTGGCGGCGCAGGCGTTGGAGCCGTTCGGGACGGGGACAGCCATCCTGAATTGCCTGTACGGCGTGCAGGCGACGTTCAGCGAGGACCTTGGCGCGGCCATGGCGCGGGCGGTGAACCAGTGGATCGCGCGCGAGTGGCTGGACCGCGATCCGCGGCTGCGCGCCTCCATCGTGGTGCCGCAGCAGAACGCGGAACTCGCGGTGGCCGAGATCGAACGCTGCGTGGCGGACCGGCGGTTCGTCCAGGTCCTGCTGCTGGTGTCGGGCGAGTTGCCGCTGGGGCGGCGGCAGAACTGGCCGATCTATGCCGCGGCCGAGAAGCATGGCCTGCCGGTCGGCATCCATGCCGGCAGCACCTACCGGCATCCCAACACGCCGGTCGGCTGGTCCAGCTATTACAGCGAGGAATACATCAACCAGGCCGGTGCGTTTCAGACCCAGCTCACCAGCCTGATCGCCGAGGGGGTATTCGCGAAGTTCCCCGACCTGACCGTGGTGCTGATGGAATCCGGGGTGACCTGGCTGCCCGGCTTCCTCTGGCGCCTGACGAAATTCTGGAAGGGGCTGCGCAGCGAGGTGCCCTGGGTGTCCGATCCGCCCGCCACCATCGTGCGCGACCGGGTGCGCCTGACCTTGCAGCCGTTCGATGGACCGCCGGACCCGGACACGATCACGCGCTTCATGGAACATATGGGGTCGGACGAGCTTCTGCTGTTCTCGACCGACTACCCGCACTGGCAGTTCGAGGGGACCGACGCCATCCCGGCAGGGCTTGACCCCGGCCTGGCGCAGAAGATCATGGTGGACAATCCGCTGCGGACGTATGCTCGACTCAGTTAACTCCCCTGGGGAGACAATGACATGAACGTTGACGTCCTGAACCGTTCCGGCCTCCAGACACCGGCTCAGTCGAAACTCGCGATAGCCGACTGCGACGTGCATCCGCGTCCGGCCGGCGCGGGGATCGGTGGGGTGAGCAAGTCGCTCTATCCGTATCTGTCGAAGCGCTGGCAGGAGCATGTCGAGACCATCGGCGTGCGCTACCGCCAGCCATGGGAGCGCGGTTCGGCATATCCGAAGGGCCAGCCGCAGGCCTGCCGCCGCGACGCCTGGCCGAACGGCGAGAACCCCGGAAGCAATCTGGGCTTTATGGCCGAACAGCACCTGGACCCGAACAACGTCGCGTTGGGCATCCTCAATCCGCTGACCAGCGGGCAGGGCGCGCAGGATGGCGATCTGTCCGCCGCGCTGACGCATGCCACCAATGAGTGGCAGGTCGCCGAGTGGACATCCCGCGACTCGCGGCTGAAGGCGTCCGTCGTGGTGCCGTTCGAGGACGGTCCGACCTCGGCGAAGATGATCGAGGCGCGCGCCGGCGATGCCAACTTCGCCCAGGTGATGCTGCTGACCCGCACCGCCGAGCCACTCGGCCAGCGCCGCTATTGGCCGATCTATCAGGCGGCGGTCGAAGCCAACCTGCCGATCGGCATCCACGCCTTCGGCTATGGCGGTTCCGCGATGACCTCCGGCGGCTGGCCGTCGTACTACATGGAGGAGATGGTCGGTCACGCGCAGTGCCAGCAGGCGGTACTCACCAGCCTGATCTTCGAGGGCGTGTTCGAGCGCTTCCCGACGCTGAAGGTGGTGCTGATCGAAGCCGGCTTCGCCTGGGCGCCGGCGCATGCCTGGCGGATGGACCGCCAGTTCGCCAAGCTGCGCAAGGAGGTCCCGCACCTGAAGCGGCTGCCGTCCGAGTACATGCGCAGCAACGTGTGGTTCACCACCCAGCCGGTCGAGGAACCGGAACCGCGCGAGCACCTGGCGGACGTGATCGAATGGATGGGCTGGGATCGCGTGCTGTTCGCCACCGACTATCCGCATTGGGATTTCGACGATCCGGCGCACGCGCTGCCGATCAAGATGACCGAGGCGCAGAAGCGCGGCATCTTCCTGGAGAACGCCAGGGCGGTGTACGGGATCGCCTGAAGCGCTGCGGTCCACGTCCGTGCGTCAAAGCTGACGCGCCTCATGGCTGTTGTGCGTCAATGACAGGAACCCCCGCTCGAGACATGCTGGCGTTGCGATCGGTCTGCTGATTCTGTTGGTTCGCGCATTGCTTCGCGGAAATCCGCCTCGCAACTCACCGTGCGATTTCCTAAATGGTGCGGATGGACATCGTCAGCATCCCCGGCTCCCGCATCCTCGAAATCGCGCTCGTTGCCTTCGCGACGCCTGATGTCGATTTCCTGTGCTTCGGCGAATCCGACCAGCCCAGCCCGGCCTCCGCACACGCCGCCGCCGTTGCGGCGCTCGACGCCGGCGTTACGCGCTATCCCGATGTGCGCGGCCTGCCGGAACTGCGTGCTGCTCTGGCAGAGTACCTCACCAACCTGCACGCGCTCCCGGTGTCGGAGCAGCGCATCCAGGTCACCGCCTCGGGCATGACTGCGGTTTCCGTCGCGTTCGCGGCGACGGTCCGCGCCGGTGATCGTGTCGTGCTGCATAGCCCATCTTGGCCGAATGTCGGCAACGCCGCGCGGCTGCGTGGCGCGCAGGTCGACGAACTCGACCTGGTCGCCCTGCCGGAAGGCGGCTTTCGTCTCGATCTCGACCGGCTGGACGCAATGCTGCAAGGCGCCCGTGCGTTCATCCTGAACAGCCCGAACAATCCGACCGGTTGGACCGCCACGCACGACGAACTGGTGGCGATCCTGGAGATCACCCGGCGGCACGGGGTGTGGCTGATCTCGGACGAGGTGTATTCGCGCCTGGTCTACAATGGAGCGCCGGCCGCACCGTCGATCCTCGATGTCGCGGAGCCGGACGACAAGGTCATGGTCTGCAACAGCTTCTCCAAGACCTGGGTGATGACTGGCTGGCGCCTTGGTTGGCTGGTGGTGCCCGAAGGTACGCGCGATGCCGTCACCGAACTTGTGGAGGTGACGCATTCGGGCGTCGCGCCGTTCATCCAGCATGCCGGTCTTGCCGCTGTGCGCGACCACGATGCGGTGCAAGAGTTCCGCTCGCATTGTGCCACCGGCCGCACTCTGACCAGCGACGCGCTCTCCGGGATCAACGGCGTACGCTACACCGCGCCGGACGGTGCGTTCTATGCGTTCGTCGGTGTGGAAGGCCTGACCGACAGCCTTGCATTGGCCAAGCGTCTGGTCACCGAGCAGGGTGTCGCGGTGGCGCCGGGCATTGCGTTCGGCGCAGCCGGAGAGGGGTTCCTGCGGATCTGCTTCGCGCACTCCGCCGACCGGATCGAACGCGCGATGGGCCGACTGCGCGACGGCCTGCGTGCGGCGGCGGCCACCGCGTAAATCGTCAGCCGGTACCGCATACTCGTCACCCTCGTGCAGTCGCGGGTCGAGGAGTCTCTGGGAACGTCTGCGGTGCTTGCCTCGCGGCTCGCCTTCGCGAGCATGACGGAAGCGGCGTGACAATCGACGACGGCTTGGATTGATTGGACGGCTGCGGTAAGCCGAACCAACTTCATCGCAAAGCGGGGAATCGATCACGTGACGCGACGCCGCCATCTGCCGTTCGTCGTGGCGTTTGCCATGCTCGCGCCCTGCGCAGCGTCGCATGCCCAGCAGGCCGCGCAGGAGCCGCCCGATTTCTGGCACCGCGATACGCTGACCGGCGACTGGGGCGGTTTGCGCACGACGCTTGCCGACCAGGGCATCGCCATCACCGCGACCTACACCGCCGAGGTGTTCGCCAACGTCCAGGGCGGCATGAAGCGGGGCGCCTCGTATGACGGGTTGTTCCTGCCGCAGGTCGATATCGATCTCGACAAGCTGCTCGGCTGGCATGGCGCCACCTTCCGTGCATCGATGATCCAGGGCCATGGGCCATCGATGTCGCAAGGCTGGGTTGGCAATCTGCTTGGCGTTTCGGGAATCGTCGCAGTGCCGCCGGCAACACGGCTGTACAATCTCTGGCTGCAGCAGAACCTGTTCGATGGCGCGTTGTCGGTACGCCTCGGGATCATGAACGTCGATGCGGAATTCATGACCAGCCTCACCGCTGCGACGTTCATGAACACGACATTCGGCTGGCCAGGCTGGGTCGCATTGGATCTGCCTGGTGGCGGCCCGGCCTATCCGCTGTCCGGACCCGGCGTGCGCGTGAAACTGCAGCCGGCTTCCGAGGGGTTCTATCTGCAGGGAGCCGTGTTCAGCGGCGATCCCACCGGGCACAGCGGCTCGAACAGCCTGAGCACCGGCATCCCGGCCGGCACTGTCGTCAGTTTCACCGGCGGCGTCTTCATGATTGCCGAAGCCGGCTATTCCGTGAACCAGGCGAAGGATGCCAAGGGCACGCCGATGTCGTTCAAGCTGGGGGCCTGGTACGACAGCAGCAGCCACTTCCAGGATCAGCGCTTCGACTTCGACGGCATTTCACTCGCGAGCCCGGCGTCCAATGGCTTCCCGTTGAATCACCAGGGCGATTGGGGCTTCTATGGCATCGCCGATGCGTCGATCTGGCAGGCGGAAAATGGCGGTGGCCTCGCAGGCTTCGCGCGCATCGCCGGCGGCCCCGGCGATCGCAACCTGATTTCGTTCTATGTCGATGCCGGCCTGACCTACCAAGGTTTGCTTCCCGGCCGCGGCAACGACACCGCCGGCATCGCGATCGGCTTTGCGCAGATCGGTGGCAATGCGCGCGCGCTCGACAGGGACGTGCAAACGTTCGGCAATCCGCTGTTCCCGGTGCGCGACCATGAGGCTGTGCTGGAAGTCACCTACCAGATGCAGGTCACACCGTGGATGACGCTGCAGCCGGATCTGCAGCGCATCTTCCATCCCGGCGGAAATGTGCTCAATCCGGACGGCTCGATCCGTCGTAACTCGCTGGTGCTGGGGCTGCGGTCGGCACTGACGTTCTGACTTATGCGCCGCCGTTCACGTCGATCGTCGCGCAGGTGATGAACGAGGCTGCGTCGCTTACCAGGAAGTCCACCACAGCGGCGATCTCGTCCGGTTCGCCGGCGCGGCCCAGGGCGCTGGCCTTCGCGCGGTCCTTCGCGACCTGCGGCGTGCGCGCGCCCATCGCGGTATTGATCAGGCCGGGAGCGACGGCGTTTACGCGGATGCCATGGCGGCCGAGCCGGGTGCCGAGACTCTTGGTCAGGTTGATGACGGCGGCCTTCGACGCGCCGTACTCGACCACGCTGCTGCCGCGCTGTCCGGCGGACGAAGCGGTGTTGACGATGGCGCCGGGCTGGCCGGCTGCGATCAGCCGCTTCGCCACCCACTGCGATGCGAAGAACGGCGCGCGCACGTTCACCGACATGGTGTCGTCGAACTGCTCCGGCGGCACGTCGAGATAGTCGTTCTCGGGGTGATAGATGCCGGCATTGTTGAACAGCGACCGGATCAGCCCATGGTCACGCTCGATCGCTGCGAGCGTGGTTGCCACGGCGTTCAGGTCGGTCAGGTCGCATTGATAGTGTGGCCAGTTGCCGGTGCCTCCGCGCCGACATCGATGCCGACGACAAGATGCCCCGATTGCGCGAGGCGACGGCAGGTTGCCTGACCGATCAGGCCATTGCTGCCGGTGATGACTGCGACCTTTGGCATGGTTTGCTCCGATCCTCACTGGCCGGAGATTGCCGCGTCGCTCCGCTCCTCGCAATGACAGGTGACGGTTTGACCGATGGCCGCAGCGGCGTGCATAGATTCTGCCAAGTACGCGAGAGGAAATGCCGCATGAGTTCGATCCGCGCCCGCATCGGCGCCGGCCTGCTGGCCACGCTGCTGGCCGCCGTTCCGGCCGCTGCCGCCGATCTGACGATTGGCCGTTCCACCGAACAGAATTCGCTCGATCCGTTGTTCTCGGACCTCGGCAACGACGTCGCCACGGCCGAGAACACCTTCGAAAGCATGATCGAATTTGATTCCAAGCTAGGCATCCAGCCGAAGCTGGCAGTGTCGTGGAAGCTGCTCGATCCGCTGACCTGGGAGATCAGGCTGCAACCAGGCGTCACGTTCCACGACGGCACGCCGTTCACCGGCGACGACGTCGCGTTCTCGCTGAAACGCGCACGTGACGTGCCGAACAGTCCAGGCCCGCTGTCGAGTTTCGTTCGCCCGGTCAAGGACACCGAGGTGGTCGACAGGCTCACGCTGCACATCCACACCGAGCAGCCGACGCCGCTGCTGATGGATATGGTCGGCCGCATCTTCATCGTGCCGGCGAAGCTGGGTCCGTCGGTCACCAGCGAGGATTTTGCATCGGGCCGCGCGATGATCGGCACCGGGCCGTATCGCTTCAAGCAGGCCATCCCCGGCGATCGCGTCGTGGTCGAGGCCAATCGCAACTACTGGGGCGACAAGCCGGAATTCGACACGGTCACGTTGAAGTTCCTCGGCAATGCCGCCGCGCGCACTGCTGCCCTGTTGTCCGGTTCGGTGGACGTGATCGAGCAGATTCCGCCGTCGGATATTTCGATATTCCAGAACCGCCAGGACGTGACGCTGTCTTCCGTCACGTCCACGCGGATGATCTATCTCGCGATGGACCAGGGTCGCGACGACAGCCCGTTCATCACCGACACGGACGGCAAGCCGCTGAAGGTGAATCCGCTGAAGGATCGGCGCGTGCGCCTGGCGCTGTCCAAGCTGATCAACCGGCAAGCGGTTGTTGATCGTGTGGTGGCGGGTGCCGGCGAGGCCGCGGGGCAGATCGTGCCGGAGGGCATGGGCGGCTACGATGCATCGCTGCAGCCGATGGCGTTCGATCCCGATGGCGCGAAGAAGCTGCTGGCGGAGGCCGGCTATCCGAACGGCTTCGGCCTGACGGTGCACGGCTCGAGCAACCGCTTCCCCAACGATTCGCAGTTGACCCAGGCGCTGGGCCAGATGTTCTCGCGCGGCGGATTGAAGGTGAACGGCGTCGAGGTGCTGCCGTACAACGTCTATGCCCCTGGTGCGACCGCGCGCAAATACAGCCTGTTCATCTTCAGCTACGGCAGCGTCGCAAGTTCTTCACTGAACGGTCTGTCCGGCGTGCTGGCGAGCTTCGACAAGGAAGCCGGCACCGGGTCGCTGAACCGCGCGCGCTATTCGAACCCGCAGTTCGATGCCCTGCTGAAGCAGGCCGCAGCCGAGTTCGACGAGGGCAAGCGGAACAAGCTGTTGGCGGATGCGACACGCGTGGCGATGGAGGACGCCGGCATCCTGCCGCTGTACTGGCAGAAGCTGTACTGGGCCGCGCGCAAGGGCTACGTGGTGGATCCCGACCGCGGCGAATCGACGTCGGTGCGGTTTGTATCGGTGGCGCGGTGATGCCCTGTGATTGCGAGGAGCGCAGCGACAAAGCAATCTCCAGCCGGCCTGTGCGGGCACAACCGGGCGGGGGTGCTTCGCTTCGCTCGCAATGACAGGGGGCCGCACCATTTTCCGTCCGGTCGAAGCGCGTTAGACTGTGCGGACGACGATAGGGAGACACCTCGATGCTGAGCATTGAACCCACCGGCGCGATCCTCGGCGCGACCATCCATGGCATCGATGCGTCGCAGCCCATCGGCGAGCGCGACTTCGCCCACATCCTGCATGCACTCGGCCATCATGGCGTGCTGCGGTTTCCCGACCAGCAGCTCGACATGGGGACGCTGCGCACGTTCTCCGAACGCTTCGGCGAAATCCAGGGGCCGAGTTCCGCGCCCGAGGTGGCGAAGGACGCTTATGCACATGTCGGCACGCTCTCGAACCTGAAGCAGGACGGCAAGTTTATCGGCGTGCCGGATGCCGGGCAGGACTGGCACACCGACATGTCGTATCGCGACGTGATGGGGTTCGTGAACGTGCTGTACGGCATCCGCATTCCGCGCCGGAACGGCGTGCCGCTCGGCGGCACCGAGTTCTCCAACATGCACGCCGCCTATGACGCGCTGCCGGCCGATATCAGGACGCGGTTCGCCGACGCGACGGCGACGCACAACTTCGAAAAATTCTGGGAGCATATGCGCCGCGACAAGGCGAGCACGCGCCCGCCGATGTCGGACGAGCAGCGGCGTCGTCGGCCGCCCGTGGTGCATCCGTTGTTCCTGACGCATCCGATCACCGGGTGCAAAGTGCTGTACTGCAATCCCGGCTACACCACGCACATCAACGGATTGCCGCAACGCGAAAGCGACGAGATGCTGGAATTCCTGTTCGCCCATCAGCTCGAGCAGCGTTTCCGCTACACCCATAGCTGGACCGAGAACGACCTGCTGGTGTGGGATCACCTCGGCACCATCCACCGCGCCATCGCCGACTACGGCGCGGACGAGATCCGGCTGATGCGCCGCTGCCAGGTGATGGCGACGAAAGTGTTCGATCCCGAATTCCTGCGCCCCGTGCGCGAAATTTCCGCTGTGGAGGCCTGAACAATGCGCTGGATCCGTTTCACCACCGAAGGCCGCACGGCGTATGGCTCGCTGACCGGCGACACGGTCAGCGAGATCAGCGGCGAGCCCTGGGGCACACACACCGCCACCGGCAAGACGCACAAGCTGAGCGCGGTCAAGCTGGAAGTGCCGGTCATCCCGCGCACCTTCTATGCCGCCGGCATCAACTACGCGGCGCATATCCGCGAGATGGCCGAGAAGCGCGGCGTGCAGCCGGTGTTTCCCGAGAAGGCCGATATCGGCTACCGCGCCAACAACGCATTGATCGCCGATGGCGCGGATGTAGTGGTCCCGAAGGATGCCACCGAGAAGATCAACTACGAGGGCGAACTCGTCGTGGTGATCGGCAAGCAGGTCAAGCACCTGAGCAAGGCCGATGCGATGTCCTGCGTGTTCGGCTACACGATCGGCAACGACGTGAGCGAACGCGCCTGGCAGCGCGGCGACCGCACATTCTGGCGCGGCAAGAACGCCGACACGTTCAAGCCGATGGGGCCGTGGATCGACACCGACGTCGATATCGATGCGATGCAGACCATCGTTCGCGTGAACGGCAAGGAAGACCTGAAGTTCAAGACCAACGACATGATCTTCGACATCCCGACCTACATCGAGGCGATGACGCGCTACCTGACGCTGTATCCCGGCGACGTGATCTGGATGGGCACCGACGGCACCTCGCCCGACCTTAAGCATGGCGACGTGGTCGAGGTGGAACTCACCGGTCTCGGTGTGCTGCGCAATCGCTTCGTGCGGGAGAGCTGATCAGCCCGACCCCGGCGTCCCACCGCCAGGGCCGGCTACACCTTCACGGTGTTCTCCAGCGTAATCCCTGAATAGAACGTCAGGAACCCCGGCAGGTTCTGGAATCCCTGCACGCTGGCCTGCAGTCCGAACGCCTGCGACCGCCACGCCAGTCCGACGATGGGCACTTCCTCCGCCGCAGCGGCCTGCAGGTCGCGGTAGATCGCCCTGCGCTTCCCGGTATCCAACTCGGCTCGCCCTGCCTGCAGCAGCCCATCGATGCGCGCACTGGAAAAGCCGAACGAGCGCGGATACGCCGCCGGCGCGGTTCCGATCAGCGGCGACAGCGAATCGGGGTCGGGCCAGTTCCCCGCAGTCCCCATCACGGCAAATTCGTACTGCCCGCGTCCGCCCATGGCGACGCGCGTGCTCCATTCATGCAACTGCAACTCCACCTGCACGCCGATCTTCGCCAGATGCTGCTGCACCACTTCGGCAGTGTACTGATGCAGCAACGGGCTCGACGTCGCCAGCAGCTTCGCGGCAAAGCCGCCGGCCATCCCGGCCTCGGCCAGCAGCTTCTTCGCCCGGTCGGGGTCATGCTCCCACAGCCGGTCCTCGGCATCGGCGAACGGCGTGCCCGGCGGGTACGGCAGCGCCTCCAGCGGTTTGCCGCGGCCATACATCGTCGCCTTCACCACCTCCGCGCGATCGATCGCGAACGCTACCGCCTGGCGCAGCTTCGGGTTGGTGAATGGTCCCGACTTCACATTGAACACCAGGTACATGAACGGCCCGATTGTGGAGTCCATGCGAATCCGCGCGTTCTTCTCCAATCCGTCCATGTTCTGCCAAGGCACGCCTTCGATGATGTCCACGTCGCCCGCCTGCAGTGCGGCCACGCGCAGGTTCTCGTCGCCGTACGCCTGGAACCGGATGCGCGGCAGCTTCGGCAGCCCTGGCTTGTAAAAGTCGGCGAAGCGTTCCACCTCGATGGCAACGCCACGTTCGGCCGAAACGAACCGGAACGGTCCGCAACCGACCGGCGGATTGGGGTCCGCGGCGCCGACCTTCGCCGACAGGATCGGCGCGTGGAAACTCGCCAGCAGGTGCGGGAATGGCGCACTGGGCTGCTGCAGCACGATCCGCACGGTTGACGCATCGACCACCTCGACGCGATCGACAATGCCGAAATCCGCCCGCAGGTAGGCGGTCGATTTCGCCGCGGCGATCTGCTCGATGCTGAACTTCACATCGTCCGCGGTGACCCGATCGCCATTGTGGAACCGCGCTGCCTCGCGCAGCCGAAACACATGTACAGCAGGGCTCTCCGCGCGCCACTCCGCGGCCACTTCCGGCACCAGGGCGCCCTGCGCATCATAGGACAGCAGTCCGCGGTGCAGGCACTGCTTCACCAGTATCTGCGAACTGCCGGTCGCCTCGAACGGCCGGATATTCGGCGGATAGTTCACCATCCCAAGTGTGAGTGTCCCGCCTCCTGGCGCGGCATGGCCACGACGGCCGCCAAGCAGCGCAAGGCCGCCGGCGCCGAGCGCAAGGGCACGGCGACGAGAAATTGTGATGGCATCGATCATTGTCGGATGGCCCTATGCGTGCATCACGCTAACCTGCCAGTTTACCGATCGGGCACCAACCCATGCTGACCACCCTCGTCGTATTGCTTGCCGCTGCAACTATCGCCGTGCCGATGACCAGGCGCGCCGGATTTGGCAGCGTACTCGGCTATCTGCTCGCCGGCATCGTCATCGGCCCCGCCGGCCTCGGCCTGATCACCGACGTGGATGCGATAGCCTCGATCGCCAGCCTCGGCGTGGTGATGCTGCTGTTCCTCATCGGACTGGAAGTGCGGCCGCAGCGGCTTTGGGTGATGCGGCGTTCGGTGTTCGGGTTGGGCACGGCGCAGGTCGTGCTCAGCGGCGCCGCGCTGGCCGCACTGGCGAACGCGGCCGGCATCGCATGGCCCGGTGCCATCGTGCTTGGCGCCGGCCTGGCAATGTCGTCCACCGCCATTGTTCTGCCGATGCTGGCCGAGCGCGACCTGCTGACCAGCCCGTCGGGTCGCGTCACCTTCGCCGTGCTGCTGTTCCAGGACCTCGCATTCATTCCACTGGTGGCACTGGTCCCGCTGCTCGCCAGCAGAAGCGTGCCCGACCATGTGCCCTGGCACGACGTCGCGCGCGCGGCATTCGCCGTCGCCGTGATCCTGGTTGGCGGCCGCTTCCTCATGCGTCCGATGTTCCGTGCCATCGGCGGCGCGAAGACACCGGAGGTCTTCACCACGGTCGCGCTGCTCATCGTCGCCGGCACCGCGTTCATCGCCACGCAGGCCGGCCTGTCGCCGTCGCTGGGTGCGTTCATGGCCGGCGTGCTGCTGTCGGAGTCGGAATACCGCCACGAACTGCAGGCCGACATCGCCCCATTCGAGGGCCTGCTGCTGGGGTTCTTCTTCATCTCGGTCGGCATGTCCGCCGACCTGCACCTGGCGCAGGTGCAACCGCTGCTGCTCGCGGAAGCCACGGCGGCATTGCTCGTCGCCAAGGCGGTGATCGCCTTCGGCCTGGGGCGGATCACGCGGCTGGATACCCAGAACGCGCTGCGCTTCGGCCTCGCAGTGCCGCAGGCCAGCGAATTCAGCTTCGTGCTGTTTGCGGCTGCCGTGGCGGCCGGCGCACTGGGGCAGGACGAGGCGGCGCTCGCCACTTTGGTCACTGCTGCATCGATGGTCGCCACGCCGATCCTGTTCGCCGGTTCGGAGGCATTCGTGATCCCACGCGTGAAGCGCGCGCCCGCGCCGGAATATGACAAGATCGACCCCGACCCGACGCCGGTAATCATCTGCGGCTTCGGTCGCTTCGGGCAGATCATCGGTCGTGTCCTGCGCATGTACGGCATCGGCTTCACGGCGCTGGAGCGCGATCCAGGCCAGGTCGAAGTGGTGCGGCGCTTCGGCATGAAGGTGTATTTCGGCGACCCGACGCGCGCCGACATGCTGCGCGCGGCCGGCGCCGAACAGGCCAAGCTGCTTGTCGTCGCACTGGACGATCCGCCGGCGGTACTGCGCATCGTCGATGTGGCCAAGCGCAACTTCCCCAAGCTCGCCATTCTCGCGCGCGCCCGCAACCGCTGGTACGCGCATCTGCTGATGGACCGCGATGTGGACGGCCTGGTGCGCGAGACATTCCTGTCCAGCCTGCAACTCGCCAGGGCGGCGCTCACCACGCTGGGCATCAGCGAGGAGGAGGCCGAACATGCGGTGACCGTGTTCCGCGATCGCGACGAGCAGACGTTGCTGGAGACGCACGCGGTGTATCGCGACGAGGAACAGGTGCTGCAAAGCCAGCAGCAGGCGACGGAGGAACTGGCCAGCCTGTTCGAGGCAGACAAGCCGCAGGTGTAGCGTTACTCGCTTCGCGTTTCGGGCATTGCCAGCCACAGCACCACGGTGCCCAGCAGGCCGATCAGCGACAGCACGACGAAGGCGACCTCGATGCCGGCCTGGTCGGCGATCCAGCCTCCGAGCGTGGTGCTCAGCCCGGCGCCGAGATACATGGCAAGACCGAGTACGCCCATGCACAGATTAAAGTGCGAAGTGCCGCGCGTGATGTCGGCGGCAAGCAGCGGGAACATCACGCCGAACACCGCGGCGCTGATGCCGCCGATGCCCTGAGCGGCGATCGGCAGCCATGCGCCGGGCAGCAGCGCCAGCAGCAGGCCGCGCAGCGGCAGCGCGGCCCAGCCAAGCAGCAGCACCGGACGCCGGCCGAGTGCCGCGGCACTGCGTCCCACCCAGGGCGAGCACAGCGCCACGACGCCTTGTGGCAACACGATGCAGGCAGCGATGATCACGTTGGCGAACTCTCCCGTGCGCATCGTGATGGCGCCGCCGATCAGCGGCAGCATCGCGGCGTTGGACAGGTGGAACAGCAGGACGCAGATCGCGAATGCCAGCAGCCGCCGGTCGCTGAACAGGCGTCGCAGACCGGGCCAGTCGAATGGCGTTGTCGTGGTCTGCCGTCTTGCGTGCTGGCCGTGGCCGATCGCCAGCAGCGATATCAGGGCAGGAACGCACAGCGCCGCAGTCAGCAGGAACACTGCGCGCGTCGAGACATAGCCGCCGGTCGCACCCATGACCGCCGCGGCGACGCCGTTGCCGATCGACGCGTAGCGCGCATTGCGTCCCAGCCGTTCGCCCAGTGCGCTATGGCCGACCAGGTGCAGGCTGATGGCAGCAATCGCCGGGGTGAGGATGCAGCTCGAGAATGCGTGCAGCGCTTGCGCCACCATGACCGGCAAGACCGTCGGCTTGATCGCCAGCAGCAGGGCGGCAGTGATGACGCCGAGCAGTGCGCCGCTTGCAGCGGCCCGCTTGTTGCGCGCGGCATCCACAAGGACCCCGGCGGGAAGCTGGCTGATCAGTGCGACGGTGGTGCCGAGGGTGAGCGCGAAGCCGATCTCGACCTGGGTCCATTTATTGGTGGTCAGGTAGACCGCAACGAACGGGCCGAAGCCGGTCTGCACATCGGCGACGAAGAAATTCAGCAGGTCGAGGGCGCGCGGACCGCGTGCCGGAAGTGTGCCATCGCGCGGCATGCGTCATTGCTTCGGGGGCGACGCTTCAGGCGCGGCGCTGTCCGTCGCAGCGGGTTGCGCCACGACGACGGGTGCGGGTTTGGCGACGTCCTTGAACTCCGGCGCCGCCTTGATCTGGTCCGGCGTCAGATCGAGGGTGATGGGATGCGCGATATTGCCGGGCGCAAAATGCACCGAGCTCCATTGCACGGCGATCTTCCGGCTGCCCACGCCCATGAAGCCTCCGAAGTCGATGACTGCGGCCTGCGGCTGCCCGTCCTGGTCCACCAGAACGTCGACCAGCCGACCGATGTCCTTGCCCTCCGGATCCGCAACCATGTGCCCAAGTATCGCCACCGCCTGCTCGGGCGGTACGTGCTGCACCTCGCCTGGCGGCGCAGGTGACGCCGCGAGCAGCAGCAACGCGACACAGGCGATGGTCGTTCCGCGGCAATGGGGCGGCATGCGCTCCCCTCCCTCTGGACAGGTCGGCGTGCGGGCTGCCGCGATCAAGCGGCGATGAGCGGGCGGGTCTTCAAGATATGTTGGGTTCCACCGCTGCGGTCGGGAGCGCGGCGGGCCTGAGCGACGCGAGCACGATGCCGGCGGCGATCAATGCAATGCCGATTGCATGATAGGCGTAGAACGTCTCGCCGAGAAACAGCACCGCGAGGATGCTGCCGAACACCGGCATAAGGTGCCAGGACTGGCCGGCGCGCGCCGCGCCGATCAGCTCGATGCCGCGGTTGAAGAACAGATAGGCAATGAACGACGGGAACACCGCGATGTAGGCCAGGCCAAGCCAGGCCGTGGCGCTGCCCTCGATGTGGCCACCCTGCATGAACTCCCAGACATAGAACGGCAGGATCATCATCGAGCCGATGCCCATCGTGGCGACCAGGAAGCTCATTGGATGGGCGGCGGGACGCCGGCGAAACATCGCGGCGTAAACGCCATAGATCACCATGGCGACAAGGATCCAGACGTCGCCACGGTTGAGCGTGAGGTGCAGCAGCGTCTCCAGCGAGCCATGCGCCGCGATGACCGCGACGCCGGCCAGCGACAGCAGCACGCCGGTGGATTGGCGCAGCGTCGGGCGATCGCCGAACAGCGCGAAGGCCCAGACGATGATGATCAGCGGGCCGGCCGATTGCAGCAGCAGTACGTTGAGCGCGGTGGTGCTGGTGAGGCCGATATAGGACATCGTGTTGTAGGTCGCGATGCCGGTGGCCGAGAGCAGCAGCATCATCCGCCAGTGGCGCAGCAGGATCGCTGCGTCCTGTTTCAGGTATGGCCAGGCGAACCCGACGGCGACCAGGAACGCGCCGGTCCAGCGCCAGTAGGCCAATGCGATCGGCGGCACGTGGCCGGCGAGACCGCGACCGAGGACGATGTTCGCCGCCCAGAACAGGTTGGCGCAAACCAGCAAAGTCCAGGCTGAATTCCACATGGTGCGTTCGATTGGACCTTATACCGACGCTCGTTGAGAGCGACTCGTCGTACCCGCTGTCATGGCCTGGCGTGCGCCGGCCAACCACATCTTTCCAGTATGCCTCGGTCAAAAAACGTGGGTGGCCTTGGCACGCCCGGCCATGACGGTCCGCGCGACGCATGGATCATCACCAATGAGATTTGGCATTAGTACGCCCCGGCCCAGCCATCGCGGCGCGGATCGGAGCCGGCCATGCGCACGCCGGTCTCCGCGATGCGAATTGCCTGCACGCTGCACGGCCCTTCCAGCGGACCGACGCGGTTCAACCGATGCCCGAGCCGTTCCAGCCCGTCCAGCACGGCCTCGCCGAAGCCTGGCTCAATGGTCAGGCGGCCGTCGCCTTCATGCGGCCAATTGGCGCCCTGGCCCTGCTGGCTGGATGTCCAGCGCGGCGCCTCGAGCGCCGACTGCGGATCGGCGCCGAGATCCATCATCGCCGTCAGCACCTGCAGGTTGACCTGCACCTGGTTGTCGGCGCCGGGCGTGCCTTCGACTGCCCACAGCCGGTCATCCTTGAACACCATCGGCGCGTTCATCGTGTGCCGCACGCGCTTGCCGGGGGCCAGCCGATTGGCGTGACCCGGCGCAAGGTGCCAGTAGGCCATGCGGTTGTTCAGCAGGATGCCGGTGTCGCCCGCGGTCACGCCGGACCCGAAGCCGGAATTCAGGCTCTGGATGCCGGATACCGCGTTGCCTTCCGCGTCCACCACGCAGAAATACGTGGTATCGCCGACCGCGGCTTCCGGTTCCGCCAGCGTCAGGTCGCTGGCATGCGCCAGGTCGATCGACGCGGCGCATTCGTCGGCGTAGGCATCCGACAGCAGCCGGTCGAGCGGCACGTCGCCGAAGCGCGGATCGGTGCCGTAGCGCTCGCGATCCTGGAAGGCGCGCTTCTTCGCCTCGACCAGCACGTGGATGCGCTGCACCAGATCGAGCGCGGCCAGGTCGAAGCGTTCGGCGATCTTCAGCATCTGCAGCATAGTGAAGCCGGTGGAATTCGGCGGCGTCTGGGTGACGCGGAAACCGCGATAGGTGATGCCGATCGGGTCCTGGCGCTGCGGCTGGCACGCTTCGAGGTCGCGTTCATCGACCAGCACGCCGGCCTCGCGCATCCCGGCGGCCAACCGCTTTGCCAGCCGGCCGCGATAGAAGCTGTCCGCACCGTCCTGGGCGATCTCTTCCAGCGTGCGCGCGAGATCAGGCTGACGGATCAGCGCTGCGAGCTGCGGCACGCCGACATCGAGGTTGCCGAGGAACACCGCGCGCGAACGCCGGTCGGCGGCGAGCAGCGCGCGCACATCGGCGGCGAAGTTGCGGTAGTGGTGGGACACGGCGAAGCCTTCGCGCGCGTGCTCGATCGCCGGGCCGCACAACTGCCGCCAGGGCAGGCGTCCGTGCGCCGCATGCATCACACCGAGGCCGCCGAGAAGGCCTGGCGTGGAGACGCTGAGCGGACCGCGCACCGCGATGCCGCTGGCGCGAAAGCGCTCCGGTGTGGCGGCGAGGGGAGCGCTACCGGTGGCGTTGTAGCAGCGCGCAGTTGCGTCCTTCGCGGTGTAAACCTGATAGAACCCGTCGCCGCCCAGGCCGGACATGCCTGGCTCGACAACGCCGAGGGTCAGTGAGATCGCCACCGATGCGTCCACTGCACTGCCGCCGGCCCGCAGCGTGTCGAGCCCTGCCTGGGTTGCCAGCGGATGGTTCGCGCCGACCGCACCATTGCGGCCCATGATCAGCACTCGGTGGTTGCGGCTTGGGAGGTACATGGCGGCTCCGGAGTGTTACGGCGTCGTGGCGGACAAGGCATCGTCGTCGTCATGCTCGCGAAAGCGAGCATCCAGGGCGTTCAGGTCCGCAGCCCGGCGAACGCCTGGACCCCCGCCTGCGCGAGGGTGACGAGAGTGGGTGGGCGTCAGATGCCTGGCGAAGAATTCGGCAACGGCGCGGTAGATGCGGCGCCTGTCGTCGGGGCGGATGAAGCCGTGCCCGGCGTAGTCGAACGTCAGGTATGTCACCGGCTTCTGGCGCTCCTGCAGGGCGGTGACGAACTGTTCGCTTTCGCCGATCGGCACACGCGGGTCGCGCGTGCCGTGCGCGATCAGCACCGGCGCCGCGATGCGCTCCACCCGATGGATCGGCGAAATGCGCGCAAACAGTTCGGCATCGCTGTCGGCATGGCCGTACTCGGCGGCGCGATGGTTGCTGCGCCAGGCGCCGGTGCCGGCCAGCAGCGTGACGAAGTCGGCGATGCCGTAGTAGTTCACCGCGGCGCGCCAAAGCTCTGGGTGTTCGGTGATCGCCGACATCACCATGAAGCCGCCGTACGACTGGCCCATGATGCCGATGCGCTCCGCGTCGATCGCCGGATGCGCGGCGAGCCAATGCCGCCCGTATGCAAGGTCGGTCACGCTGTCGAGGCGCTTCTCGACATCGTCGCTCTCGGTGTAGGCGCGGCCGTAGCCGGAGCTGCCGCGCACATTCGGCATCAGCACGGCGAAGCCCTGCGCCACCAGCATCTGGATGTCGGGCCGGAAGTTGGCTCGTGTCTGGCCCACCGGGCCGCCATGCACCCAGACAACCGCGGGGTGTCCGCCATCCGGCATCGCGGTTGTCGGCAAGGCCAGCCAACCGGGAATGCGTGCACCGTCGAAGCTTTCCCATTCCACCAGCTCGAAATCGACGAAGTCCGCCGGATGCGGTTCGGGTTGCCAGACGGCGCGCGCAGCGCCATCGCGCCATAGCCACAGCGATGGCGGCTGGTTCGGCGCCGCCACGGTGAACGCAAGAGCCGAACCATCCGGCGCGAATGTCGGCTCGCCTGCGACACCGTGCGGCAGGCCGGTCACCACCGCGCGTTCGCCATCGACCGGGCCGACCCGCAGAACCGCATAGCCGCGATCGTTCTCAATCGTCGCCAGCAGGCGCGCATCGGATGAGATTGCCCAGGCATCGACGTCGCGGCCGGGTGCCTCGAACACCGCGGAAACCTCGCCGGTCTCCGGATCGAGCCGGCACAGCCGCATGAAGTTGCTGCCGCCGAGATCGGTCAGTGCCAGCAGCGTGCGCCCATCGCTGGCCCAGCGGATGCTTTGGAAATTGCCCTGCGACGAGGCGGGGAATTCGGTCACGTCGCCGGACGCGACATCGAGCACCAGCAGCGACATCTTGCCGTAGCCACGATCGTGCAGCAGCGCCAACCTGGCGCTGTCGGAGCGGAATCCCGAGACGGTCACGATGTGCGTGCCCTGGTAAACGCAACGGCGAACACCGCTTGCGACATCCTGGATCATGACATCGAAATGCGCCTCGTCCCGCTCGTTGGCGGCATAGGCGAACTGCGTTCCGTCCGGCGACCAGCCGCCGAAATCGTGGATCACCGCCGGGTTCGCTGTCAGCGCACGGGGCTCGGGCCGTGCCTCGCGCGGATCGATCAGCAGCAGTTGCTGGCGTTCGTCGCCGCCGCGGTCGATGCCGTAGATCAGCAGGTCATCCGCCGGCGAACGGCGCAGCAGCGCGATCTTCTCGTCGTGGAACGTCAGCTGTCGATCGGCACGTGTCGCCAGATCGAGCGCCCAGACCTGTGGCAGGCCGGAACCGCGCAGGTGGAACAGCGTCTGGCCGTCGCGTGAGAATGCCGGCGCCGCGGCGGCGCCGATGGTGACAAAGGCTTCGGGGTGGTTCGTCATTGTCGGGAGCATACCCCGCCTGCCGGACTTGGCCAGGGCTATCGCATATGCCGTGGCAGGCTGGCACCAGGGCTGTTCTGGCAGCGCTTGCGCTGGTTGAGGTTACCGCAAGGCGTTCAACACAGAGGAAGGCTGAGGACCACGAAGGACCACGAAGGACCACGGAGACAGGCAGAAATAGCGCTTCGCGCGCAGCGCATCGCTGCTTTCTCCCTGGTCCTCCGTGGTCCTCAATCGACCTCGTTGTTGAACCCTTTCTTTCGATCAACAGCCTCCGCGCCAACGGCGTTCGGTCGAATGCGATTTCCCTGGGACCTGGCCGGCCGGACTTGGAAAGCGTGGCGGGATGGGGTTTGCTGAGGCCATGCGGCGCATCGTGCTGGACAGCCAGACCGACTGGGAAGGTTGGCGGACTGCGGCCCGCGCTCTGGTCCTCGCCGGTGTGGCGCCCGACGATGTGCGGTGGTCGGTGGGCGGCCGTGGCGGCGATGCGCTGCCGGAGGGCAGCGGCAGTTTCGGGGTTTCCCGGGCACTGGTCTCACTCGCATCGCTGGCGATCCAGGCACGCGATCCCGAGCGGTTCGACCTGCTCTACCGGCTCGTGTGGCGCGCCAACGCCGGCGAACATGTCATGCAGAAGACCACCGATCCGGAGTTGCGGCGCGCACAGGGACTTGCCCTGGCGGTGCGCGCCGAAGCCCACCGGATGCGAACGCTGGTGCGCTTCATGCCGGTCTCCGAGCCGACCGAACCTTACTACCTCGGCTGGTACGAACCGGCGCACCACGTGCTGGAGGCGGACGCGCAACTGATCGTACGGCGGTTTCCCGACCTGGCGTTTTCCATCCTGACGCCGGATGCCGCGGCGCATTGGGACGGCGCTGAGCTGCGGTTCTCTGCCGGTGTCGATCGCGGTGCGGTTCCGGACGACGCCAGGCTGCTTCGGTGGTGGCATGCGCATCACGCAGGTTTGCTGCGTGACGCGCGCGTCGGCACGGCAATCCCCGAAGCCGAAGAACTCGACGAGGCGCCGCGTCCGCCGGACCGCGCGCCGCTGGGGCCGGTGGTGCTGCCGCTGTATCCGGATCCGGCGCTGCAGGAGGCGTTGCCGGAGGCTGCCGAATGCCGCCGCTGCCATCTTCACGAGGCAGCAACCCAGACCGTGTTCGGCGAAGGCCCCGCACGCGCCCGGGTGCTGTTTGTCGGCGAACAGCCGGGCGACCAGGAGGATGTCATCGGCCGTCCGTTCGTCGGGCCGGCCGGCCAGATCATGGATCGTGCGATGGAGGAGGCCGGCATCGACCGGCGCACGATCTACATCACCAATGCGGTGAAGCACTTCAAGTTCACGCCGCGCGGCAAGCGCCGCATCCACCAGACTCCGGAAGCGCCGGAAATCCAGGCCTGCCGGTTCTGGCTCGACGTGGAACTGGTGCGGCTGCGGCCGAAACTGGTGGTGGCGATGGGCGGCACGGCGGCGCGTGCCTTGCTGGGCCGCGCGGTCACCATCACGCGCGAGCGCGGCCGGCCGGTCGAGCTGCCGGATGGGCAGACGGGGTTTGTCACCGTCCACCCATCCTTCCTGCTGCGCGTGCCGGACGAGGATGCGAAG
>DATAPW010000223.1:0-14093 GCA_036265005.1 Acetobacteraceae bacterium
CCCCTCTCCCAACCCCCTTCCAAAGGGAGGGAGTGTTTCCTGAATGACCCACCAGTATTGCATCGTGCAGGACGAGGGTCGCGTCCGCATCGTGACGCTGAACCGGCCCGAGGTGCTGAACGCGCTGCACGCTGACGCCAACGACGAACTCGCCACCGTGTGGGACGAGTTCGCCGCGCGCGACGATTTGTGGGTCGGCATCATCACCGGGGCCGGCGAGCGTGCGTTCTCCGCCGGCAATGATCTGAAGGTGCAGGCGGCGGGCAGGCGCCGGCCGAACGGGCCCAACGGTTTCGCCGGCATCACCCATCGCTTCAACCTCGACAAGCCAATGATCGCCGCGGTGAACGGCTGGGCGATGGGCGGCGGGTTCGAGACCGCGCTGGCCTGCGATATCATCATCGCGGCAGAGAACGCCCTGTTCGCGCTGCCGGAACCGCGCGTCGGGCTGATCGCCGGCGGTGGTGGCGTGCATCGACTGCCTCGGATGATTCCGATGAAGAAGGCGATGGGGATGATCCTGACCGGGCGGCGCGTGCCCGCCCAGGAAGGTTTCGAACTGGGTTTCGTCACCGAGGTCGTGCCGCAGGGCCAGGCGCTGGAAGCGGCCAAGCGCTGGGCCGCGATGATCCTGGAATGCTCGCCGATGGCGGTGCGCGCATCGAAGCAGGCGTCGTACCGAGGCCTGGGCGAACCCTCGCTGGAAACCGCCATGCGCAAGGTCTTCCCTGCGCAACAGGCGAACATCGAAAGCCAGGACTATATCGAAGGCCCGAAGGCCTTTGCGGAAAAGCGCAAGCCGAATTGGCAGAACCGATAGGGGGACAAGATGCGGATCCATAATCTGTACTGCGACGCCAACGGCGAATCGCACTGGCGCGATGTCGACGTGGAGTGGGTCGAGGAGCGCAATTTCAGCAAGCTGTCGGCACGGCTGCCGGCCACCGGCATCATCTTCCGCGAGACGTCCGGCGACTACGACCTGTCCTGGCACCCGGCGCCGCGGCGTCAGTACATCATCAACCTTGACGGCGGGGTGCAGATCACGGCAAGCGATGGCCAGGCGAGGACAATCGGTGCCGGCGAGGTCGTCCTGGTCGAGGACACCACCGGCAAGGGCCACCTGTCCAAGTCGGTCGGCGGCAAGATGCGGCGCTCGATCTTCGTTCCGGTTGAATAGGGGGATAGCATGAAGCTGGCGTTTTTCGATGACTACAAGCTGGGCGTTGTGAAGGGTGACAGCATCGTCGATGTATCGGCCGCGGTGCGCGATATTCCGCACCTCGGGCCGCATGACCTGATCAATGGTCTGATCGCGCGGTTCGCCGACTACAGGAAGAAGCTGGAAGATGCGGCGTCAACCGGCAAGGGCGTGGCGGTCTCCAGCGTGCGCCTGCGCGCGCCGCTGCCGAAGCCGGGCAATATCGTCTGCATGGCGGTGAACTACATGGAGAACGGCACGCGCAAGGAGCCGGCGCCGATCAACGCCTTCCACAAGGCGCCGACCGCGGTCCTCGATCCGGGCGGCACCATGGTCCTGCCGGATGTGCCCGCCACGATCTTCGAGGGCGAGGCGGAGATGGCGCTGGTGATTTCCAAGCGCGCCAGCCGCGTGAAGGCCGCCGATGCGATGAACTACGTGTTCGGCTATACGAACTTCATCGATGGTTCTGCGCGCGGCATCCCGCCGACCAGTTTCTTCGCCATGAAGTCGCGCGACACGTTTGCGCCGATCGGACCGTATCTGGTGACGGCGGACGAAATCGCCGATCCGCACAAGGTGCCGATCAAGCTGTGGGTCAACGGCGAGGTCAAGCAGGACTTCAACACCGACGACATGGCGCACAACATTCCGCGCTGCATCGAGTGGGTGACGTCGATCCACACCCTGGAACCCGGCGACATCCTGGCCACCGGCACCAACCATCGCGGCCTCAACGCCTTCATGGACGGCGACACGGTCGAGCTGGAATGCGGTGGCCTGGGCAAGCTCAGCTTCAAGGTGCGCGACGAACTGAAGCGTACCTGGTCGCGCGAGACGCGGCTGGACCGTCAGAACAAGGGCTTCGACACGCCGACGCCGCAGACCGGCGGAAAATACGCGCCGGCCAAGTAATTTCGGGTTTGCGCGGGGCGGGATCCGGACTTGCGTGGATCCCGCCCTGCAGCGCTTCGGTCTGCTCGTCCATCGCCGCCGCGGCCCAATGCGGCACGCGTATCGTGTTCGTCGCTGCGGTCATGTCGCCTTTCGCTGCCAACCAAGCCAATCGCATACGCCCTGGCCCATCACCTGCTCCAGGTCATTCCCCTTTAGCCAGGGCAATTCCTCGGTGAACATCGTCACGCATTGCCGGTAGCTGCACGGCATGCGCGTCAGGTCCGTGCCCCAGAAGAAGCGCTTCGGCCCATACGCATCGAAGATGCGATGCAGCCCATCATGGATGTCGCGGAACGGGTAGGGTGCGCTGGAATATCCCGGCGCACCCGTCGCCTTGACCGCGACGTTCGGCAGCTTCGCCAGGGAGCACAGCGTGTCCAGATCGACCAGTGCCGCGTCGCCCTTCGCAGACCGCACCAATCCAAGGTGGTCGATCAGCAGCCGCAGGTTCGGATGCTTCTCGGCGATCTGCCGGAACAGCGGCAGGAAGCGCCATGCCATGGTTGCGATCGGTGTGCCGGCGCGCTCTGCGGCTGGCCACAGCCAGTCCATCGTGCCGTCCTTGTGCCAGTTCTCCTGTTCCGGCCGGGTCAACGACCAGCGCAGCCCGAGCATGCCGGGCCGTTGCTTCCAGCTCTCGATGCGCTTGCGCTCCTCCGGCTTGTCGAGCGCGAACCAGCCGAGGATGCAGAACCTGTCGGGGTATTTGCGCGCGGCCTCCACCGCCATCTCGTTCGATCCGGCATCCCAGCTCGGTGGGTGCAGCACAGCGCCGTTCACCCCGGCCGCATCCATCTCCTTGATCAGTTCCTCGGCCGTGTAGATCGACGTCTGCCGGTGATGCCCACTGGGCTGGCCGCTGCCCCAGATATGCACCTGTGCGTCGATGATCTGCATGGTTCGTCTCCTCCTGCTTGCGCCATGCTGGACGCGGCGGGCGCGACGCGTCAAACAGGGTGGGAACAGCGAAGCGGAGTGCGTGGCGTGCTGGATCGAATTTTGCTGACCAACGACGATGGCATTGATGCGCCTGGATTGGCGGTGCTGGAGGCGATTGCGGCCGAACTGGCTCGTGAGGTGTGGGTCGTGGCACCCGAGCACGATCAGAGCGGCGTGTCGCACGCCATCAGCCTGCATCACGCATTGCGGGTCAGCGAGCGGGGGCCTCGACGTTTCGGTATCTCCGGCACACCGGGCGACTGCGCCGTGATGGGGATCTCCCACCTGATGACAGACGGCGCGCCGCAACTGCTGCTGTCGGGTGTGAACCGGGGTTTGAACCTCGGCATGGAGACGGTGTTCTCCGGGACCGTCGGCGGTGCGATGACCGGCATGCTGCTGGGTGTGCCGTCGATTGCGTTGAGCCAGGCCTACAAGGATCGCAACAACGTATCGTGGGACGCGTCGCGCACGCTGGGGGCGAAAGTGGTGCGCGATTTGCTGCAGATTGGCTGGAGCCCGGATGCCTGCCTGAATGTGAATTTCCCCGCATGCCCGGCAGCCGACGCAGGGCCGGTGACGCTGGCGCGCCAAGGCGTTGGGATGATTGCCGGGATGCATGTGGATACGCGTGTGGATCCGCGCGGCATGGCGTATCACTGGTTGAATTTCCGCCGCGGAGACCGCCAGCAGGGGCCAGAGAGCGACTACGACGCGCTGCGCGCCGGCAACATCGTGGTGACGCCGCTGCGTTATGATCGGACAGACGAGGACGCGTATAGTGCACTTGCCATGCGCCTGCCGAGATTTACCGGCTGATAGCCGACGCGGTGAATAAAGCTCTCAAGGTGTGAATCGACTCACTGCGCCCTCGGTTGCCGGGCCGCACAGTTGCCGTGTGGCGCGAAGCGCCATCGCCACTTTGGAAAGCACGAGGCAACGCCATGAAATATCTCACGGTCGCCGCGGCCCTGCTGTTGGGGATGGGCAGCGCTGGATACTGCCAGGCCAGCATTCGCGCCCAACCCGGCAACCAGCAGGTGCATCCCGGAACGGCACTGCTGGATTCGATGGGCATTGTCGCTGGCGTGCCGGACGGAACCGAGCTGGCGGAAGCTCGGTCCGCTGCGACCGGCACGGAGCCCACCACCGCCGATGCAACGCAGAAGCGGCCATGACGGCCCCTGGTGACACTACAGCGAAGTTGGTACGGGGGCCGCCGGTACGGGGACAGCCGGTACGGGGACAGCCGGTACGGGGGCTGGCTTCTGGTCCGTACCTGCTGGCGGCACTGGTCGTTGTCGCCGCGCTCGTCGGGCTGACCCTGCCGTCGCTTGTCGGCTACGCTCCGTACGGTCAGCAGGCGATCGATAAGCAGATCGATGCGGAAGACAGCTCATTGTGCGCGAAGTTCGGTCTGCGTCCCGAAATGAACCAGTTCCACGAATGCAAGACCGACCTTGCCGACATGCGGCATCGCCACGAGCAGTTATTGCTATACTGATGGATGGCGTGGCTGCTACAGGCCGCCCGTCACGTCAATCGTCAGGCCGGTCACGAAGTCCGCATCGGACGAGGCGAGGAAGCAGATAACCTTCGCCTGGTCCGTGGCTTCGGCCACGCGCCGCAGCGGCGTGCGTTCGATTTCCATTGCCTGGTCCTCGGGTGGACGCTGGTTCCACCGTGGGCGGATGCGCTCCGTCAGCGTCAGGCTTGGCGCGATGGCATTCACGTTGATCCCGAACGGTCCCAGCTCGAATGACAGCTTGCGCGTGAACGCGATGATGCCGCCCTTTGCGGCGCAATAGGCACTGCTGCTGGAAGCGCTGAGCCCGCGCCCGGCAATCGACGCGAGGTTGACAATCTTGCCCTGCTTGCGGCGCTTCATCACTGGGGTCACGGCGTGACAGAACAGGAATGTGCCATTCAGGTTGAACTGAATCAGCCGTTGCCAATCGTCGAACGTCAATTCATCCACCGTGGCATTGGGCCTTTCGATGATCGTGCTGCCGCCGACGGCATTCACCAGGATATCCACGGTGCCGTACTGTTTGGCAGCCCAGGCCACGACATCGTCCACTTCGGCCTGATCCAGGGCGTTCGCCTGGCGACCGATTGCGCGCCCGCCGGACATGTTCATGGCTTCCATCGCCATCGCCAGCCGGCGTTCGTCGTTGTCGACCCCGAGGATGACAGCGCCTTCGCTCGCCATGATGTCCGCGGTGGCACGGCCGATCCCGCTGCCGACCGCGGTGATCAACGCCACCTTGTCCTTGAACCGCATTGTGGGTGCCTCCCCTAATTGAGTCGTGCGGCCTGTGCCATCACCTCGATCGCTTCCGGTTGGCGCGACCTTACGGTGAGGCTGGTAGCGCCTGAATCCTCCCATGCGCGAAAGCGCTGCCTGATGCGCTCCGGCGGGCCGACCAGCGACTTCAGATCGACCCATTCGTCAGGCACTGCATCGATCGCCTCTTGCTTGCGATGGGCGAGATACAGCTCCTGGATGCGCTCCGCCGCATCGCCGAAGCCGCGGCGGATCATCATGTCCTCGTGGAAGTTCTTGTCGCGATGGCCCATGCCGCCGACATACAGCGCCACCTCCGGCTTCATCTTTGCCAGTGCAGCCTTCACATCGTTGTCGATGTTTACGTGCACCGAGGCCTGGATGGCGAAATCGCGCAGGCTCTTGCCGTTGCCGGCACGACGGAAGCCTTCCTCAAGCCATGGCAGGTATTCCGGCATCGATCCGGGCACGAAGCCGAGCGGCAACCAGCCATCGGCAATTTCCGCTGTCAGCTTCACGGTGGTCTCGTTGCCGGTGCCGAGATAGATCGGGATGTCAGGGTTCATATGCAGGATCGATTTCAGCGGCTTGCCGACCCCGGCGGCGCCTTCGCCGGTGTACGGCAGGCTGATCTCGCGGCCCTCGTGCGTCACCGGTTCCTCGCGACGGAAGATCTTGCGCATGATCGCGACGTAGTCCTTGTAGCGATAGTAGGGACGTCCCCAGGGCTCGCCGTACCAGCCTTCGACGATTTGCGGGCCGGAGACGCCGAGGCCGGCGATGAAGCGGCCGCCGCCAGCCATCGCATCGACGGTGGCAGCGCACATCGCAGCGTTTGCCGGGGTGCGTGCGGCAAGCTGCATGATGCCGGTGCCAAGTTTGATGCGCCTGGTCAGCGCGGCGAGGTAGGCAAGCGGCGTCACCGCATCCGAGCCATAGGCCTCCGCCGTCCATACGCTGTCATAGCCAAGCTCCTCCGCGCGCTGTACCAGCGCCACCGGAATTTCCAGTTGCGCGCGCGAATAGCCGATCGACAGACCGAGTTTCATCGTGCGTTCTCCCTGGCGTTCGTTGCGTGCGGGATGGGCAGGCCGAGATTCTCGCGCAGCGTCGCGCCCGTGTAGTCCTTGTGATACAGGCCGCGCCTTTGCAGTTCGGGCACCACGTGGCGCACGAAGTCGATGTAGGTGCCCGGCACATGAGTCGCTGCCAGCACGAAGCCATCGGCGACCGGCTCGGTGAACCATTCCTCCAGCCCGTCAGCCACTTCCTTCGGGCCGCCGACGAACGGCTTGTTCGGTCGCGCGCGATGGCTGTAGCGCACGAAGTCGCGTGGCGTCGGATTGGTAATGCCGCTGGCACGCAGCACGCGGTCGCGCATCGACTGCGTGCCGGATATATTCGCCAGTTCGTCGTCGGTGAATGGCTCGTCGAGCCCCTTGGATGCGAAGTCGAAATTCATCGCCTCCGACAGCAAAGACAGTGCGTCCTCATCGGTGGCCAGCGTCTCGATCAGCGCCATCTTGTCTTCCGCCTCGGCCTTGGTCGCGGCGCAGACCACATAGGCAGACGGCGTGATGGAGAAATGGTCCGGATCGCGGCCTTGCCGCGCAACGTCGTCTTTCAATTCCCGATAGAGTTGGCGGCCATGTTCCATGCTGGTGTGCGTGGAGACGAAGATCAGTTCCCCCCAGCGCGTCGAGAATTGCTTGCCGCGTCCGCTCTGCCCTGCCTGGATTACCACGGGCTGGCCCTGCGGTGAGCGTGGCACCGTGAATGGACCGCGCGAGCGGAACCAGGTGCCCTGATGATCCAGCCGGCGTACCTTGTCGGGATGCGCGAACAATCCGCTCTGCTTGTCGATGACGATGGCGTCGTCATCCCAGGAATTCCAGTGTCCGAGCACCACCTGCATGAACTCGTCCGCGCGGTCATAGCGCGTATCGTGCTCCAGGTGTTCGCTGTGTCCCATGTTCAGCGCTTCACCGTCATTCATCGAGGTGACGACGTTCCACGCCGCGCGGCCGCCGGTCATCAAGTCTAAAGTGGCGAAGGTGCGTGCCACATGGAACGGTTCGTAATAGGTGGTGGAACAGGTCGCTCCAAGGCCAAGACGTTCGGTTGCCATGCCCATCACGGTGAGTACGGTAATGGGATCCATCTTCACGCAGCGTATGCCATGCTCGACCGTGTGCCGATGGTCGTTGCCGTAGCGGTCCGGCATCGCCAGGCGGTCGTCGAAGAAGCCGAGGTGGAACTTGCCTTCTTCCAGTACGCGGCCAATGGTCCGGTAGTAGTCGGCCGACATGGAATCATCGCGTGATTCCGGATGACGCCAGGAACTCACGAGATTCGTGCAGTTCTGTGCTTGCAAGAAGCCAACCATGACCATCTGGCGCATCGCGCGTTCCCGTCCCGAGAAGGTGTTGGCGGCGATCATCGCGCGGAACCGCCGTTCGGGCTAGCCTGTGGCGTGTGGTCTTGTACAGAAGGAGGCGTTCATGCTCGGTCTGGTCAATACCCCGAATGGCGCGGCTCCTGTCGAGTTGCGTGACTTGCCGGACCCCGAGCCGAAGCACACCGAGGCGCTGCTCGAGGTGCGTGCATTCTCGCTCAACCGTGGTGAGCTGCGGTCGTTCCGCAACAACGAGGAAGGCTGGGTGCCGGGACAGGATGTTGCCGGAGTGGTGCTGCGCCCCGCAGCCAATGGCGAGGGCCCGCCGGCGGGTAGCCGCGTCGTGGCGCTGATGGACGAATTCGGCTGGGCGCAGCGTGCTGCCGTGCCCAGCCACCGTGTGGCGGTGTTGCCCGACAATGTCAGTTTCTCACAGGCGGCGACGTTGCCGGTCGCTGGCCTTACCGCGCTGCGGACGCTGCGTCATGGCGCGCCGCTGTTGGGCAAGCGCGTTCTGATCACCGGTGCAGCCGGCGGTGTGGGGACGCTCGCAGTGCAGCTTGCGGCGCGTTCGGGTGCACGCGTGACTGCCGTGATTGGACGACCGGATCGCGGCGTGGGATTGCAGGCACTCGGCGCGACGGACGTCGTGCAGGGCATCGACAACGCGCAGGGCTGCTTCGGGCTGATCCTTGAGTCAGCGGGCGGAGAGTCGCTCGCCAAGGCGATCCAACTCGTCGAGGCGAAGGGGACCGTGGTGGTCTACGGCAATTCCTCAGGCGAACCAACGACCATCAGCTTCGCCGACTTTCGTGGTGCGCAGAACGCACGCGTGCAGAGCTTCCACTACTTTACCTCGGAAGCCGAGGATAAGTTTGCCCCGGACCTGGCGCTGCTGGTGTCGCTGATCGCCGATGGGTCGTTGCATCCGCAGATTGGTGTGGCGCGGAGCTGGCGCGACGTCGCCGAAGTGGCAGAGCAATTGCGCGATCGGCACGTTTCCGGCAAGGCGGTTCTGCTGGTCGATGCGGGTTAAGGAGGAATCAATGGAATTCACCGGGACCCGCATGATGCGCTCGCTCGAAGCGCAGCGGAATCCTGGCGACCCGCAGGCCGTGCATGAAGCCAACAGCGCGAACGCCCCGACCGGACGCTATGCGACGCCGGAGGAAGTGGCGAATGTGGTGATGTACCTGTGCTCGGATCTGTCGGGCGCTATCACCGGGACCCATATCGTTATCGACGGTGGCTGTTCCGGATCAGGTGGCGCGCCGTCAGCCGCGCGACGCTGACAGGCGCTGTTCGGCGCGTTTCAGGTTGTAGCGCGCTATGGCACGCTGCTGGATGCGCTCGGGACCTGCGAGCACAGTCAGCGCCTGGCGATAGACGGCGATAGCTTCTTCCAGATGCTCGTCGCCACCGTCGGTTTCGGCCAAGGCCACGAGCGCGTTGGCCAGGTTTGTGCTGGCCATCGCCCACTCCAGCGGCGTGGCTTCGCGGGTATACACATCGAGCGCGGCGCGACACGCTGCGACCGCCTCGGCCAGCATGTCGCGATCTCGATCGCGCTCGCCCAGCACGCGGAGCGCCTGGCCGAGATTGCTCTGTGTCAGCGCCAGGTCCAGCGGCGTATCCTGCTGCAGGTATTCGTCGAGCGCGGCGTGGTAATGATCGACCGCGTCGCGCAATGACGCAGAGTCCCCGGTACGCTCACCCAGCAGCGACAGCACGGCGCCGCAATTGCGCTGCATGCGCGCCCAGTCGTTCGGCGCGGCCTCCCGGGTATAGACCGTCGTTGCCAGGCGATAGCTGTTGATCGCCGCGTGCAGCCACGCCGGATCGCTGTCGCGCTCGCCGAGTACGACCTGTGCGGCGCCGAGCAGCGCCACGGTCCTGGCCCAGTCCTGAGGCGCGGTGCGTGTCGAGTACACTTCCAGCGCCGCATCGCACGCCGTCATCGCCGCGTGCAGCATCACGGGGTCATCGATGCGCGCGCCCAATGCACGCAATGCGGCACTCAACCGGCTCTGAGTCTTTGCCCAGTCCAGCGGCACATCCGCCCGCGGCGCCAATTTGAGCGCGGCATTGAAGCCGGATACCGCGTCGGCGATGACCGATATGTCCTCCGCCGCCTCACCTTCGGCCAGCAGAACCTCGGCCCGCGCGATGGCCTGTCGCCAAGGTTCGTCGCCGCTCATTTTTCTGCGCGCATCTCTTCGAAGGTTGCCTTCGCCGTCAGCAAGGCCTCACGGATCAGCGGCACACCGACATAGCCTCCAAGATGCAGCAGCGATTCGACGAGTTCATCCTCGGTCCAGCCCTGGTTGCGCGCCATGCGAAGATGCAGCTTCAATTCGGGGTCGCGCCCGTTGGTGGCATCGGAAATAACGCAGATCAGGGCACGGGTTTTCAGGTCCAGGCCGGGACGCGTCCAGAGCGCGCCGAAAATCGTCTCCTGCGTGACCTCGGCGAATTTCGCCATGATCGGATCGTTGTAAACGGTCTTGTCGATCCGCTCGACCGCGGCGTCGCCAAGCAGCTTGCGCCGCATCTCGCGGCCCTTGTCACGCAATGCGCTGTCGGCCATCTGGTTCCCTCTCTTTATAATTCTACGACGACATAGTTCTGTTCAACCGACACCGGGACGGTCTCGGCCACGAACGGGCCTTTCGCCAGCGTTTCACCCGGCAGGACCGCCACCTGGTAGGTGCGCGCCTTCACGCTGTCCGGATGGCACCAGGACTGGCCGCTCTTGATGTCGAACTCCCAGCCGTGCCACGGGCAGCGCAGCATCTCGCCATGCCGCTCCAACCGGTATTCGCCGGGCCGGTCGGCCGTGAAGCGGCCCAGGATCGGGCCGATGCACAATGGCGCACCTTCGTGCGGGCAGCGGTTGATCAATGCGTAGAATTCATCCTTCACATTGAAGATGCCGATCTCGCGTCCGGCGACGGTGACGATTTTGCAGGTACCCGGCGCGATCTCGCTGACGGGCGCGACAACGTGCCGGGCCATGCAGTTACTCCAGGCCGTAGAACGACAGAGCGTTCTCGCGGAACACCATTCTCTTGTGTTGCTCGGTCAGCGGCGCCTTGAACGCGTAGCGCGGATCGTCCTGGTCCCAGTGCGGATAGTCGGTGGAGAACATGATCCGGTCCCAGCCGATCCATTCGCACGTCGCCAGCAGATCCTCCGGACGCTCCGGCTCCTCGATCGGCTGCGTGGTCACCCAGATGTTGTCGCGGATATATTCAGACGGCAGGCGCTTCAGGTGCGGAACTTCATCGCGCAGCCGCAGGTAATGCTTGTCCAGCCGCCAGGTCAGCGACGGCAGCCAGGCAAAGCCACCCTCGACCAGTGCCACACGCAGATTGGGGATATGCTCGAACACACCTTCGAGCACCAGGGATGTCACCAGAGCTTCCTTGCTCTGCGGATAGGACGGATGCTCCTCATGATAGAACGATGGCCAGCCGCCGCCGGTCGAGGGATGCCCGCTGGTGCCGCCGAGATGCAGCGCGATGGAAAATCCGTTCGCCGCGCAGGCTTCCAGGATCGGCCAATAACGACGACGCCCCAGTGGCTCCAGGCCGCGCGGCGGGATCATCACATGGGTAAAGCGGCGATCGCCGGCGCGCTTCTCGATCTCCTTGATCGCGGCCTCGGTGTATTCCGTGGTGATCTGGATCCCGGCCTTCAACCGCGGCTCGCGATCGCACCAGACCTGAGCTTCCCATTCATTGGCCGCGGTCGCCATTGCCGCGCCGAACTCGACGTTGCGTTCGTCGCCGCCGCGGCCAAGCAACGGCATCATCATGCCGTAGGAAACGTTGAACAGGTCCAAAAGCTGTTCCTGCATCATCGCCAGGTCAGACCCAGGATGCGTGCCGTCTTTGGGATACGAGTCCATGCGCATGCCGGTGAACGGCGACATCCGCGGATAGTTCGGCGCGTTCGAGAACGGCGAACGCGAGCGGCCGCCGATCGACTGGCGATGCTTGCGCCAGCGCTCCGGCAGGAACTCATCGAGGTCCGCGGGCGATTTGGTGTAAGGGTGCACGTCGCAATCGACGAGCCCCAGCTTGGTCTGCGCCGAGATATCGGGCTTGCGATCCATAACCGTGACGTTCATCGGATTGGCTCCATGTTCACGGGGACAAACGGGAATAGGTCTTCAGTGCGTTGTCGACCAGAATCTTCCGCATCAGCGCATCCGGCAAACCGTCCGGCAGGGCATCCTTGTCGTCGAAATGCCAGTGCGGATAGTCGGTGGCAAACAGCAGCATCTCGTCGGAACCGATCTCCTCGATGATGCGCTGCACCTGGTCTGCGCGCGGCGGTGCATCGAACGGTTGGACGGTCAGCCGCACATGCTCGCGCGCATAGGCGATCGGTGACTTCTCCAGCCACGGCACTTCGGCGCGCACACCGCGCCAGGTCTTTTCGGCGCGCCACATCCAGCCGGGCAGCCAGGTCACGCCGGATTCCATCAGCACGACCTTCAGGCGCGGAAACTCGACGAACACGCCTTCCGAGATCAGGCTGTTCAGCACGCCCGCGAAACCGGTGGACCAGGAGACGTAGTCCTCCAGGTAATACGACGGCCAGCCGAGATTGGTGGGCGGATGGCGGTAGCTGCTGCCGGCATGAATGCCGATGGGCAGGTCGTGGCGTTCGGCTGCGCGATAGATCGGCCAGTGCTGGCGGCGACCGAGCGGCAGTTCGCCCATCTCCCACACCAGCACCTGCACGAAGCGCGGATCGGCCGCCATGCGCTCGACTTCCTGTGCGGCGAGGTCCGGGCTGTGCATCGGCACGACGATGGACGCGCGCAACCGGTCGTCGCGCGACAGCCATTCCGCGGCGAGCCAGTCGTTGACCGCGCGGCACATCGCCGCCGACAGGTCCTCGCTGAAGATCGCCTGTGCGCCATGCAGTACGTTGCAAATGGCGTAGCGCGTGCCGAATGCATCCAGTGCCTGGGAAGACAGCAGGTCGGGATCGGTGCCGGCGTTGCCCTTGGCGGGCTTCCAGTCAGGGCGGACGTTGATCGGCGCATTCGGCGGAAATGCCGAGGCGGTGTAGTTGTCGCGCTCCAGGCCGCGCATCAGGATGTGCGAGCGCCAGTACTCGTCCAGATACGGCACAAGGACCTGCATGCTGGGCAGGGCCGGATGGATATCGCAATCGATCGCGCCGGGCGCGGGAACGCTCACAGGCTACAACTCCGTGTTGCCGGGAGGATAGGGCCGGCCGGCCATGGGTTCAATGGCGGGCAATTTCAAGAGTCATTGGACCCGGCGCGTCATCGCAGGGTTTGCTGTGCAGGGCTGAGCCTGGCCGGCACCATCAATGCGAGCGCCAAGGCAATGACGGACAATACCCCAGCCAGCATATACGTGTTGTGCAGTGCGTGAGCGATAAGCTCGGTCAGATGTACGAGTTCCTGCCCGCCCAGCCCGTCGCGTTGCGCCGGATCCAGCAGTTGATCCACCGTATGCACGGCCTCGGGGTCCGTTCGCAGGATCGTGAGGTTGAGCACCGCCCCGAATGTGGCGGCGCCCAGCGCCTGGCCGACAAAGCGCAGGAACATGCACGATGACGTCGCCGCGCCTCGCTGATGCCAGGGGACCGCTGCCTGGATCGAGACGATGAACGTCGTGTTGCACAAGCCCATGCCGATACCGAGCAACAGCGAACCGGTGCTCGCCCAGATCACGCCACGTTCCGGTGTCAGCGCGATCAGCACCGCGCTGCCTGCAATCAGTGCCAGCGTCCCCAGGACAGCGGTCAGCCGGTAAGTGGTGCGCACCATCAGCCGACCACCATAGAAGCTGGCGATCGCCCATGTCACCGACATCATGCCTAACACGAGGCCGCCTGCCAGAGCGCTGCGGCCCATCGCGCCCTGCACATAGGTCGGCAGAAATGCCGAAACGCCCGTCATCACCGCCGAGATAACGGCGCCGCCGAAACTGCCAATGGCAATGATGCGGTGCTGGCGCCAGAGATCCAATGGCAGCATAGGCTCCGCCGTGCTGCTCTCGTGCACCGCCAGCGCTACAAACGTCGCGATCGCAATCGCACCGACAATCGCCAATGTCGCATGCGACAGACTGCCGCCCTGCACGAGCACCAGCATCAACGCGGTGATCGCCACCATCAACAGGAGCGATCCCAAATAGTCGATGCGGCGCGGATGAAGCTCCGTTGGCTCCGTCAGGAAGGTCGCGATCATGACGATCGCCGCCACGCCGATCGGCAGATTGACCCAGAACACGAGGTGCCAGCTTACCTGTTCGACCAGGAACGCG
>DATAPW010000224.1:0-2215 GCA_036265005.1 Acetobacteraceae bacterium
GCCCGTTTCATCTGTGGAACGCCCGGTCAGTCCGCTGCGGCAGCGCATGCTCGAAGACATGGCAATGCGCGGGCTGCGATCCGATACGCAGCACGATTATGTTCGCGTGGTGCGCAGCTTCGCCGCCTTCCTCGGTCAGCCGCCCGATACGGCAACGGCTGAGGATCTTCGCCGGTTTCAGGTTCACCAGCGCGAGAGCGGCGTACAACCGCCGACGATCAACGGCTCCGTTTCGGCGCTGCGCTTCTTCTTTACCGTCACGCTCGACCGGCCGGATCTGTCGCGACGCCTGGTCCTGGCGCGCTATCCGCGCACGTTGCCAGCGGTGCTGAGTGTCGCGGAAGTCGGCCGGCTGCTCGAGGCGGCACCGGGCATCAAATACAAGGCCATACTCGGCACCGCCTATGGCGCGGGCCTGCGCGTGTCGGAAGTGGCCAGCCTCAAGGTCGATGATGTCGACAGCACGCGCATGCTGATCCGGGTGGAACAGGGCAAGGGACGCAAGGACCGCAACGCCATGCTGTCACCGCAGCTGCTCGCGCTGTTGCGGCTGTGGTGGAAGGACGGCAAGCGGCGCTCCGTCATGCTCCCGCATGGCTGGCTGTTCCCCGGACGCAGTGCCACCGATCCGATCTCAACCCGGCAGATCAACCGCGCGATCCATGAGGCAGCGGAAGCGGCCGGGGTCAGGAAGCGGGTGTCGCCGCATACGCTGCGCCACAGCTTCGCCACCCATCTGCTGGAACAGGATGTCGATATCCGTGTGATCCAGGTCCTGCTGGGGCACAGCAAGCTCGATACGACCGCGCTCTATGCGCGCGTGGCGACCAAGACGATCCGCTCGGTGACCAGTCCTCTCGAGCGTTTGGCGTTGCTGATGCAGGGCGAGGATCCCGGCGGCTGAAGCGGCTTGCGAACCTCACTCGAGGTCGCCGATATCTTCCGAGCCGAAGGCGCCGGCTATCGTGCCGTTCAGGCCGGTCACCTGAGCCTGACCCAGCTCAAGGTCATGTCGGCGATCGAGGCCTGCCGCACGGCGGCGCTTGGCGGCCACGTCGATGCCTGCGAGGACTGCGGGCACTGGCGCATTGCCTACAACAGTTGCCGCAACCGACACTGTCCCAAATGCCAGGGTGCCGCTGCCCGCATCTGGCTGGCCGAGCGCGAAGCCGACCTGCTGCCGGTCGGCTACTTCCATGTCGTTTTCACGCTTCCCACCGAGATCGCGGACATCGCCGGGCAGAACAAGGCGATCGTCTACGACCTGCTGTTCCGCGCGGCGTCGGAGACGATGATGACGATCGCGGCAGATCCGAAGCACCTCGGTGCGCGCATCGGCATCACCGCCGTGCTCCACACCTGGGGATCGGCGATGACACACCATCCGCACATCCACATGATCGTGCCGGGCGGCGGCATCGCACTCGACGGGCGGCGGTGGATATCGTCCCGTCCGGCCTTCCTCCTGCCGGTGCGGGTGCTGGGCATGCTGTTCCGCCGCCTGTTCCTCACCCGGCTGATCGAGCTCCACGCGGCCGGACGACTGGCCTTCTTCGGCAGCCAGGCCGGTCTCGCCGACCACCGCCTCTTCCGGCGTCACCTCGCTGCCGTCAGGAAGAAGCGGTTCGTGGTCTATGCCAAGCCGCCGTTCTCCGGCCCCGAGGCCGTGCTCGCCTATCTCGCGCGCTATACCCACCGGGTCGCCATCTCGAACCGGCGCCTGATCGCGTTCGACGAGACCGGCGTCACCTTCCACTACAAGGACTACCGCCGCGATGATCCCGAGCGGCAGCGCGTCATGACGCTCGCGCCGCACGAGTTCATCCGCCGCTTCCTGCTCCATGTCCTGCCACGCGGCTTTCACCGCATCCGGCATTACGGCTTGCTCGCCAGTTCAGCACGCAAGGCCAGTATAGCGCGTGCCCGCGAACTGCTTGCCGTGGCACCGCCGCCGGACCCGGTCGAGTTGCCGGAACCACTCGATTGGCTCCCGCCCTGTCCCTGCTGCGGCGGGCGCATGACCATCATCGAGACCTTCGGGCGATGGAGGCAACCCCGCGCACCACCTCACGCGCCCGCACCAACCGGGAGCACCCCGTCGTGACCCGGCACGGCTTGCGCTCACTTCACGCCGCAACATCACCGTTCCGGCCAACGCCCCCACGCACGCCCTTCGCAAAGATCACGACCAACGTGCCGGATGTCAGCCGCTGCC
>DATAPW010000225.1:0-7634 GCA_036265005.1 Acetobacteraceae bacterium
AACTTCGCCTCGGCTGCCCCGTCAAAGATGCGTGGCCGAGCCGAAGCCGGCGAATGCTTGTGGACCAGGGCGGCCTCGAACCCTTCTTCCACCAGTCGCTGGCGGGTCCGTGCCACCGTGTCGATGCTGGTATCGAGGGCCGCCGCAATCTGGCTGTCACTCCATCCTTCGCCGGCTTCCGAGGCGTCGGCCTTCAACAGGATGCGTGCCTTGGTCAGCAGTCGGGCAGAGTGTTTGCCTAGATGGATCAGCGCATCGAGCCGCTCCCGCTCATCATCGCTGAGCGTCACGACATACCACTTCACGGCAGCTTGTTTCGCGGTCACGATGCATCATCGTAACGGCGCGCGGCATCCACCTTGAGCTGCTTCTTCGCCGTCACGATGACTGGAATGGTCACCCGGGCTGGTGGCGCTTTCCGGGGAGCCTGCGCGGTGACTTGGCGTACACAATGCCGGGCAACTTGTCGTTGGTCATGGTCATCCGATGTCGGAAGGCGGTGCCGCCGTCTGGATGCGCCGGCCGTGGCACTGAGGCCGGGGACCATCCCCGACGGGATCAGCACATCAGGCGGCGGCAGGCGGTATATGGGGTCGAAGTCCCGTTGCCGCACTGGGGTCACCCTACCCTTTTCATCGGGTATTAGCCCCCCGATAGCAGCTTCCACAGCGCCAGCACGCGCATGGCGACAGTGGGCAGCAGCGCAGTGTCGTCACCGCCAGCCGGTCGCGGCAAACCCAGCCACCGCGCCTCTGACCGAATTCCCGCACCAGTCCGGCCAGTTCCTCTCGATGGTCGCCGAGGAACTCGTCGATCCGACCCTTCGGCGCAGTCGCGGCGAGGACTCGCAAAGCCGAAGGCGCTCGCGGGGCGCCCTTTGTGAATCTTGCGCGGTCCGCTTGTCCATTGCTAGCGCTGGCCGACCGAGAGATCGCCCGCCGCTTCGGCGTCTTTCACGTTACGGTCGCCAACCTGCGCCGTAGAGCCGCCGCCTCGCAGCGCGCCGCATCGCCCGTTCCCCGTCAAGTTTGACAGTAGGCCGGCCCGACGGATGGCAGCAGAGTCCGGAGATAAACGGCCGCGACGGCGGCCCGTTGGCGCGGAAAGGCACGCCGGCACGCGCCCACCTGAAGGCCGGCAGGGCGCGCGGACCCCCATCCCGCCCCCGCCGGCTCCCGTTCCTTTTCGCCGAGATAGTATATTCCGCACCTCATTGCGATTGACGGGCCACTAAATGCCTTGGCAACCGCAACGACACGGGAATCCCCGCTAATGAGCTATTTCAATGCGTTGCCTCCGCCCGGAACGATCCGGCAACGACACCCGGATCTGCGGCATTGCGCTGATCGACTGCGAATCCCTGCGCCAACTCTACAATGAGCCAGCGGCTTTGAGCGCTGCGAGCGCGTCGAGCGCGGCTTGCTGCTGACTCGTCGGCGTCACTGTGCCCGACTTGAGCAATGCCCAAACTAAAAGCTGATCGACCGTAAGCCGCTTCCGCACAGCCACCGCTTCGACCGCGATCTGCTCCCGACTCGTCAGTATCGAATACACTTCCTCTACCATCTTCGTCGTCCAATACGCCGGGTCGTTGTCATTGGTCGGCATGTTCATGCTCCTTTTCGTGTGGACTTTTGAACACTGACGATGAGCTATCTCAATCTGTTCCTGCCGACGCTCCGGCCAAATTTGGACGCAGCGCCACGCGTCGGCATAACCGGTTGAAGCCGTTGCTGCTCTTTTCTGAGCGGCAGGAAAAATCAGCGGGTTGGCCAGAGGCGTCGATCCCGTCAGCGGCAACGCGCGCCGGCGCGCCGGTTTCCCCAATATCGCGTAGCGGCACCGCGCACCACCTCACCTACACCTCCTGGCATCACTGCCAGCGGTTCACCGAGGCGAGCGACAGGTAGCCTGACCAACTTATGCCAGCAGCAGCGAACCTGCTGGCACGGTGAATCAGGTGCAGTTTGATGGCAGAGAACAGCAATGATCCGTCGGTGCCGCTGCGGTGTCCCAGGTGTGGGTCTTCGCAGGTCTAAGCAGGGAAGGCCGGGCTGACCTGCCTCAAGTGCAGACTAAGGTTCTCGCCCGGAGCCAGGAGCGTTCTCCAGGCGCCGACTAGGACCAGGAAAGCCCTCTGGGCGATTGGAGTATTCCTGATCTCTGCAATCGTCGTGTCGTTCTGGCTGATAGTCGCGCCCCGCTGAGCGTCAGAGGGGGTCACGCCATAGAACGGGCAGGATAGCACGGTTCGTGGCACAGACCGGGAACGCGACGGGACGGTCTGGTCTGTTCAGCCTGCCCGCATAACTGCCGGAAGTTTCCATCGCCACCTGCCTTTGTGCATCTCCTTCGGCTTCGGGCTCGGGTTTGTCGTCAGCTCATGGATTGCCATTCCAAGAGACAATGCAGCTCTGGGCTCCAGCAGGACGTTGGGCCCTTCCAAAATGACATTTGAATGGCCCGGCAAGAAAAACGGTTGTAGCTCCCCGAGGAGCAGGGCCTTCAGCAAGACGGTCTGCCATCCCTCATAACTTAGCAGCGGATACGCGGCAGACAGCGCACGGCCCATATAACTCTTTTTGAATTCCTCCAGCGTGTCTGAGCGTCTGAGTGTCTGAGTTGCCATCGAGATGACGACCGTTAGCATGTTCCTGACGCGGTGATTGAGCTCGTCGACCAACAATCGCTGATGCCGCTCCACCTGCGCGACACTCGTAACATCGACGAAGGTGACGATGGTCCCGTCCACATCGCTGTCCGGAGTGCGATACGGCAAGATGCGCATCAGATAACGTGTCGTATCGTCGTCGCGCACGACGCGGCGCTCCAACGCTTCCAAGGTCTGGAGCATGCCGACAGTCTTCGCGCAAATTCGCGTAACGGAGACGGCTGACAATATCGGTCAGAGGCCGGCCCTGATCACTTGGGATCAGGTTGTAGAGGCTCGCGATCGCTGGCCTGAAGCTGCGCGGGGTTCTGGGCGATGAAGTTGGCTACGTGGTGGCCGGCGGCGCCGAGCGATCGCCCAAGCGCGAAAGGCGCGCCTCAGCGAACCCGACGCGGTTTTCTGTTGCCCATGGCGGCAAGGATCGGCATCCGTTTCCGGTGCCGCTGGGGAGTATACGATCGCACCATTGACGTGCTGAAGACTGCCGTGAGGAAGGCCAAGCTGGACCAGTCCGAAGCGCTGTCGGCGATAAAGCGCCTGGACAGACAGGCTCGCCTATTGGGACGGCATGCAAGCGGGCCTTCGGTCGAGGCGCTGTTCGCGGACGAGCGCGCCCGCTTGCACCAATATGGCGGCCAGAGCGTATTTGGTTTGGAACCGCCGCAAGGGCAGACCGGCTCGCCTCGCGTGGAGACCGCGTCCGGTCATCGGCGATCAGCTTGATGCTCGGGGCACTCTGCTAGCCTGCGCACCGAACGTTCCGATAACAGCTCGATGTTCGCGGCCTTGTTCACGGCCTAGCCAGCCCCGCATTGCTGTCCCTTGGCAGTCCCCGCTGAGCTGCGCGATGATGCACGAAGAATGACCCGAGCATCGAGTCGGCACAGCGTCGCTACCCCGGACACCGGACATCCATCGTCGGATGTGCGTTGTTTCCAACCCCACGTGCCCGGACTTGCGGCGCGCCCGAAACGGCCATGCGCCGAAACTGGTGGACGGGACTGGTGGATCGATCGCCTTCGCGACGCTCTGGCCTCCCGATCACCGCAGGTGCGCGAGGTTGCCGAGGAGGGATTGCGCTTCTGGCCCGCCGATCCAGAACTGCTGCTGCTTGCGGCGCTGGCCGCCCTGGCCATAGACCTGCCGGAGCGAGCGCTCATTCTGCTCAAGCGCTATGGCAAGCGCTATGTGCCCGGCAAGCCAGTGACTTTGCTGATGGCCCTCGCGCTTGCGCAGCAAAGACGATTTACCCATGCCTGGACGACGCTGCACGCTGCCGGACTGGACAATGACCGTACGGCTTTGGCTTGGTTTGTCGGCGACATGGTCATGGCTGATTGGTTGTTTGCCCGACTGCGCGAGATTCGGATCGAAAGGCTGCGCCGCCCCGGGCACGCTCCAGCGGTCGCCCGCCGTGGCAAGCCGCGCATCGTCCATCCGTCTGCGTCACTGCCTGTTGGCGAAGGCGCAAACAGGCGTCAGACTCCTGCTGTCGCCGCCGTGACGCAGGCGGTGGTTGCGGATCTGCCTCGTCTCGAGGCGCGCCTCGACATTACGATCGAGCTTGCTAATCCCGACGCGATCGAGATAGCCGGCACCGAAGCCGATCCAATGGCGTTTCGTCTGCGCGGCGAACTTGTCCGCCTGAGCCTGTTCGAGGGGTTCGACGAACTTCTTTGCCTGCCGGCACTGCAGGGTGTGGAGGCACACTGGTATCAGGTGGAGACCGTCCGCAAAGTGCTGAAGCAGTACCGGGGCCGAGTGTTGCTGGCCGACGAGGTCGGGCTTGGCAAGACGATCGAGGCCGGGATGGTGCTGAAGGAATACATGCTTCGTGGCATGGCTGAACGCGTGCTTATCCTCACCCCGGCCTCGCTGGTGGGGCAGTGGCGTGACGAAATGGCGAGCAAGTTCGGCATCGAGTTTGCTACCAGCCACGATCCGCTGCTGCGGAGCGACCCTGCGGCGTTCTGGGCCCAACCGCGCGTGATCGCGTCGATAGCAACGGCGCGACGGCGAGAGCAGGCCGAATTGCTCGCCGGCTTGAGTTACGATGTGGTGGTGGTCGACGAGGCCCATCACCTGCGCGACCAGACGAGTGCGAGCTACCGCCTGGTGAACCACCTGCAGAAGCGGTTTCTGTTGCTGCTATCAGCGACGCCAGTGCAGAACAGCCTGCTCGAGCTATACAACCTGTTGACATTGCTGCAGCCCGGCATCTTCAAGACGCAGAAGGAGTTCCGCTCCGTCTATATGGTTCCCGGCAAGCCGCGCGAACCGGCGAACCGCGAGCGGCTACGCGACTTGATGCGCAGTGTTATGGTGCGCAACACGCGCGCTCTTGCGGCTTTGCGTATGCCACGCCGGCAAGCATCTACGCTGCGTGCCGTCCCCGATTCGACGGAGGCTTTGTGCTACGACGAATTGTCGACGCTGGCCCGCCAGGTTGCGGCGAATATCCCTGGTGGGCAGGCACAGCCGCATCGGCTGTCACTGCAGCATTTGCTGGCCGCTGCTGGCTCCTCGCCGGCTGCGGCCACCGCGGCTATCGCCCGCATGGCTGCGCGCTTTCCGGAGAACACCCACTTGTCGGGCTTGCTCGCCCGCACCCGCGCCATCAGCGTCGGCGCGAAGGAAGCCGCCCTGATGCGACTTGTCGCGCAGAACCCGGCGGAGAAGAAGCTGGTGTTCGTCCATCATCGCGACACGATGACGCATCTCGCCGACCGGCTCGGTCGCGAGAAGCTGCCGTTCGCGGTGTTCTCTGGCGACATGACCGGCCCGCAGAAGGATGCGGCGGTTGCAGCGTTCCGTGACCGCGTCCCTTTGCTGCTGTGTACGGAGTCGGGTGGCGAGGGGCGCAATCTGCAATTCTGCAACACGCTGATAAACTTCGACATTCCCTGGAACCCGATGGCCATCGAGCAGCGCATCGGGCGGATCGACCGGATCGGCCAGACGCGCGAGGTATTTATCTTCAATCTGGTCACCGCCGGCACGATCGAGGATGCCGTGCTGCGGATCCTCGATGAGAAGATCAACATGTTCGAGCTGGTGGTTGGCGAGGTCGGCGCAATCCTCGGGGAGGTCGACGAGCAGCAGGAGTTCTCTGCTTTGGTGCTGGACGCCTGGCTGCACGGCACGGAGCAGGCGCGGGCTGACGCCTTTGCCCAGATCGAGAACCAACTGCTCGCCGCGCGTCGGGATTACGACGGGGTCAAGCAGCTTGACGAAGCGCTGTTCGGGAGTGAACTCGATGCCGCCTGACGTCGCCTCCGACGAACCGGGTCGGATGCGGGGCTTCGTTGCTGCCCTGCTACGGCACGAGGGCGCACTGGTGGAGCCGATCAGTCCGGAAGGCCTGGAGGTGCTTGCACCTCCACCGGTGCAGCACACCCTGGGGATTGGTGAACTGACACGGCTGGGCTTCGGCACCACGCTACCGCTTGCTGCCGAGCGCGTAGGGCTGGAGGGCGACTGGTTGGAGCGTTTCGCCCGGCTGCTGGGGCCGAAGGGCCGCTTTGGGCGAAGCGTCGTATCGGCGCCGGCGAGGGCCCCTGGCGATCTGGAGCGGGCGCTCAGCCAGGATCTGGTCCTCGACAACGCGACATTCCGGCTGATCGATATTGCGCCCCGCTGGACACGCTATCTGGTGTTGGACTTCCGTGCCTCAGCCGTCTCGGACGACAAGCGCGACTGGATGGTGCGCCTGGGGGTCAATCTGGCGACGGGGGCGCTACCGGATGCTGTACTCGCGGCAATCGGTACCGTCGTCGATGCGCGTGGCTTTGATGGGCGCAGTGATGAAGACGGCGAACGAAGTTCAGCGCCACCGGCAGATGCCGATTTACCAGCGGACTGGGATCGCCCGCAACTCCTCAGCCTCATCGCACGCGCGCTGCCGGCCCGGCTGGACGTCGTACTGGGCCCGTTCATCAGAGGTCTACGGCGGCGACTCGGCCGGGATCAAGACCGTCTGCATCTGTACCATAACGACCTGTTCCGAGAGGCGATGCGCCGCGCCAGGGTACTCCCCGAGGATGACCCGAGGCGACGCCGTGAGGAGCAGCGGGCGGAGGCGATCGCTGATGACTATCGCGCGAAGCTCGACGATCTGACGCGCCAATATGGCACGCGGGTGACGGTTCAGTGGGTTCAGACGTTGGACGTCGCGATGCAAGTTCATCGTCTCACGGTGCAGATACGCCGACGGAAGGCGGAACGGACGGTCCTTCTGGACTGGAACCCATTGGCGCGAGCGCTGGAGCCGCCGACATGCGAATTCACCGCATCGACCGAGCGGCCGCGTCTGGTGTGCGATGACGCCCTGCATCTGGTTGTTCCGGCGGCCCTCAGTCCCTGCGCTGGGTGTAGTCGCGTCTTTTGCCGTGCATGTCATCCAAAGCGTTGCCCAAAATGTGGCGCGGCGGAATTGCCACGTACAGCAGTTTAGGGCGCTCTGAGCGTGTAGCCCTGTGGCGGTCGCATGGTCATCATCGGGACCTTCCAGCGTGCCGCTCAGGCGTGCGCGCCACCGTCGTCACCTGCATATATCGGAATGACGGCGTCGTGACCCGACGCGACGAACTTCAAGCCGTCGAAGCCATGGTGCTTCGGCCATCGGGTTCGTGGCGGACTAGGTCGCGGGACCTGTGCGGTGTTCCACCTTTCGGTGGTGCTTGAAGAATGACACATCGTTGGTGGTGGTCTACGCAGCACGATGCCGTGTTTGTCATACATCTTGATCGAGCACTTGCCGAAGCGGTGCTTGATGCAGGTGCCCTCGATCCGGGTGAGAACTGCGAGCCGATCTCCTGTGCCTGCATCGGCGAGATCTGCCGGCCGAGGAACGTGGCGACCTACTCCGCCTTCACGTTCAGCACCGATTGGCGGACCAGTTGCTCATAGAGCGGGCCGAGCGTGGCGGCGGAACGGAATGCCAGATCGGTGGCGTATTCCACCT
>DATAPW010000226.1:0-24255 GCA_036265005.1 Acetobacteraceae bacterium
TTTCGCGGCTTGTTAAGTTGCGTCCGCGATGCTGCCGGCATGCAGCGGCTGGTGTGCCTGGACGGATTGCGCGGTGTGCTGGCGGTCTATGTCATGCTCAGCCACACGCTGCCGTTTGCGCCGATGCCGGCCTGGCTGGGCTGGCTGTTCTCGCATGGCGGCGCCGCGGTGGATGTGTTCTTCGTTCTGAGCGGGCTGGTGATCGTGCAATCGCTGGACAGCTTCGGCTATCGCGCCCGGCCATTCCTGATCGCCCGGGTGGCGCGGATCTATCCGGTATTCCTGGTGGTGTTTGCCTTCGCGGTGGCGGTGCAGCCGCTGGCCACCGGCTTCTCGCATATGGTCTGGATCGGCGCGGACAGCCAGGCGCGCTTCATCTGGTCCGAGGGCTGGCCGCACGACTGGGCGCCGTTCATCGCCACGCATCTGACGATGACGCACGGATTGTTCCCGGACGGTGTACTGCCGGATGTGTGGGTGGGGTTTCTCGGCGCGGCGTGGAGCCTGTCCACCGAGTGGCAGTTCTATCTGCTGGCGCTGGCGGTGGGCGCGCGGCTGGAGCTGCCGACGATGGCCTGGCTGTTCCTGGTGATCTCGCTGGGAGGGGTCGCGTGGCACGCGGGGGCGCCGGAGCCATGGCAGTTCAGCCGGGCGTTCCTGCCGAACAAGGCGCAGTATTTCGCCCTGGGGATCGCCAGCGCGATGCTGGTGCGCCAGGGAATGGCAGGCCTGGGCAGCTATATCGCCGTACTGGGCGCCACACTGGCGGTGTGCGCGATGCAGGGTGGGTTGGAGAAGCTGCTGCCGCCGGCCGTGTGGACTCTGTGCCTGGCCGCGCAGCTTGAGCCAGGTATCATGGCGTCGCCGCGGACGAACAACCTCCCCCTCTCGTTGCCGGAAGGGGGAGGCGGACTATGGGCCCTCGCCACAGCCCTCCAATCCCGGCCCTTGGTCTGGCTGGGCGCTGCCTCCTACAGCATCTACCTGGTGAACGAACCGGTGCAGAAGCTGCTTGGCGTGACGCTGGCCCACGTCACGCAGGGCGACGTCGCGCTGTTCACCGCGCTCTGGCTCCCGGGCGCCGTGCTGCTGCCACTGCTGGCCGCGTGGGCGCTGCATGTGGTCATCGAGGCGCCGGCCCTCCGCTACGGGCGGACCCTGGCGCGACGTGGCATGGCGGCTGCCCCGGTCAGCGCCGGATGAACGTCCAGTAGAGCGGCGAACGGCCCTCGCGGAGCGCCTTCGCCTCGTAGCGCGTCGGCGGCCAGCCGGCAGGTCGTTCCGTCGCCGGGGGTGGCGCCCGGAACTGGGCCTCCCCTGCCATCACCTCACCGACCCATGCCTGATACGTCGGATCGTCGGTTGCCACCCGCCACTCCGCGCCCGGCCGCAGCACGCGCGCCAGCAGCGGCAGCATGCCCGGATGGAGAAAGCGCCGCTTGGCGTGGCGCGCCTTTGGCCAGGGGTCGGGGAACAGCAGGAACAGCCGATCCAGGCAGCCATCGGGCAGCAGCCGCAGCAGCACTCGCGCGTCGTCGGTCCACAGACGCAGATTGCCCGGCAGCGGCGCTGTGGCCTCGCCACCCTCCGGCACGAGGCGCGACAGCAGCGAGCAGATGCCGTTGTCGAACACCTCGCAGGCGATCAGTCCGGCGTCCGGGTGCTCGGCGATCTGCGCCAACGCGTGCTCGCCGCCGCCGAATCCCACTTCCAGCCAGAGCTGCGCCGGCCCGTGGGGAAACGCTGAAAGCGGCTCAGTCGCGCACTCGGGCGCGAACGACAGCCGCGGCAAGGTAACATCCAGCAGTTGGACCTGGCGCGGGCGCAGCTTGTGGCCGCGCGCCCGGCCGTACAGCCGATCCGGCGGCGGCTTCAGCGCCCGAAGGCGGCTTTCAGTCCCGGCACCAGATCGGTCTTCTCCCACGTGAAGGTGCCCTTCTCCTCGTCCGGCTCGCGGCCGAAATGGCCATACGCCGAGCTGGGCACGTAGATCGGCCGGTTCAAATGCAGATGCTCGCGGATGCCGCGCGGCGTCAGGTTCATCAGCTCCCGCAGCGTCTTCTCCAGCCGCGTCTCATCCACGTCCTTCCCGGTGTTCTGCAGGTCCACATAGACCGACAGCGGCCGGGATATGCCGATCGCGTAGCTGATCTTGATGGTGCAGCGATCCGCCAGGCCGGCGGCCACGACGTTCTTCGCCAGATAGCGGCAGGCGTAGGCGGCGGAGCGATCCACCTTGGTGGGGTCCTTGCCGCTGAATGCACCGCCACCGTGCGGTGCTGCGCCGCCATAGGTGTCCACGATGATCTTCCGCCCGGTCAGGCCGCAGTCGCCGTCCGGGCCGCCGACCACGAACTTTCCGGTGGGGTTTACGTGGAACTCCGCTTCCGGTGGCATCCAGCCGTCCGGCAGCGTGCCCTTTACCAAAGGCCACAGCATTTGCTTGATCTCGGCCTGCTCGAGGTCCTCGACGTGCTGGGTGGACACCACGACGCTGGTCGCCCCCACCGGCTTGCCATCGACATAGCGCAGCGTGACCTGGCTCTTGGCGTCCGGCAGCAGGCCGGCCACCGACTTGTCCTCGATGCGTCGCAGGTCGCGGATGCGGTGCAGGATGGCGTGGGCGTAGTAGATCGGCGCCGGCATCAGCCCGTCGGTCTCGCGGCAGGCGTAGCCGAACATCATGCCCTGGTCGCCGGCGCCTTCGTCCTTGTTGCCGGCCGAATCGACGCCCTGGGCGATGTCGGCGGACTGCGCATGCAGGTGGCACTGGACATCCGCGTGCTTCCAGCTGAAGCCCTCCTGGTCGTAGCCGATGTCATGGATCGCCATGCGCGCCAGGTGCGTCAGCAGATCGGGCGTCACCGTTCCGGGGCCGCGGGTTTCGCCAGCGAACACGACGCGGTTGGTGGTGACCAACGTTTCGCAGGCGACGCGGGAATACGGATCGGCTGCCAGGTAGGCGTCCAGCACCGTGTCGCTCAGCCGGTCGGCGACCTTGTCGGGGTGGCCTTCTGAAACGGATTCTGAGGTGAAAAGGAATTCGCCCGTATCGCGCATGGATGGTTTCTCTCGCGTCGCGGAGGGTTGAGGACCCGGAAATCAGCCGCTACCCAGACCGGATGGCGGGCGGCCGGTGTGTGACGGAAACCCCCCTGGGGGTCAAGTGTCGCGAAGGTAGGCTATCCATCCGACGTAGCGGCGCCGTTCAATAAGTGATCCGCAGGCCTCGCAATACTACCAACCCACGGATCGCCAGTTCCGCCACCGGCCCGGAGCGATAGCTCGCGAGCGGCGCGAACGTCATGTCGTCGCGCCGCACCCGGGCTCCGCCACGCAATGCGGCGCCGGTGTTGATGCGGGCATAGAACGCATCGCCACCATGGCGGGACAACAACGCTGCGGTATCGATCCCGAGAACTTCCGGCGCGAGCAGGCTGGGCGCAGTCCGGCTCGCGGCACGCGACCGGCCGCAGGCACGGATGAAGGCATCGCGGCGTCGCGGCTCCGGCCAGAAGAACACATGCGCATTGATCAATCGCCGCCAGAGATCGGGGCGGCCGGTGAAACTGCCGCCGAGCGTAGCGGCCAGCGGCCGGTCCGCCATCAGTTGCGGGCGCAACATCGCGGCGCGGCCATGGCCAAGGTCGAGCCTGCGGAAATCGTTGCGGTTGACGCCATCGTCCGAGATGCCAGCGAGGCGATACAGATCGGTGGCGGGCAACAGCCCCATTGTTGCCAGCCAGTCGCCGGCGCTGTCCGCCTCGATGACGTGCCAGACACAGGGGTAACGTGCGGCGAAGCGCGCCGCCCCGTCGCTCAAGCCATCCCCAGCACATCCATCATCGAGTAAAGCCCCGGCTGCCGCCCCGCCACCCAGAGTGCGGCGCGCACGGCGCCGGTGGCGAAGGCGCGACGGTCGAACGCACGATGGGTCAGCGCGATGTGCTCGGTGCCCGAGGCGAAGATCAGCGTGTGCTCGCCCACCACCTGGCCGCCGCGCAGCGCCGCAAAGCCGATGGTGCCGGTCTTGCGCGCGCCGGTATGGCCGTCCCGCCCGCTCTCCATCACGTCGGACAGCGCCACGCCGCGGCCTTTGGCGACCGCACGGCCCATGCCCACCGCGGTGCCCGAAGGCGCGTCCACCTTCTGGCGATGGTGCATCTCGACGATTTCCGCATCGTAGCTGTCGGCCGGCAGCGCCGCGCCCATCCGCTCGGCCAGCGCCAGCACCAGGTTCACGCCGGCAGAGAAGTTGGCCGCGTAGACCACCGGGATGCGACGGGCCGCCTCGGCGACGGCGGCTTCATCCGTATCGGACAGGCCGGAGGTGCCGAGTACCCAGGCCTTGCCGGCAGTCGCCAGCGCCGCCGCGTGCGACCTGGCGGTCGCGGCATTGGTGAAGTCGACCACCACATCGGACGCGCCTGCCAGGGCAGTGAAATCGGCGAACGACGGAAGGTTCGCGGGAACCGGCGTCACCGATCCGGAACGGCCAATGCCGCCGACCAATTCGGCCCCGGCGGTCTTCACTTCTTCCGCCAGCAATTGTCCCATGCGCCCGGTAATGCCGGCGATGCCAATCCGCATTGCCATGTCGCTTCCCCAACCGTAGCCCGCGGGCAGCGTAGCAAGCAGGCGTAGGGCGGAAAAGCACAGCGCTTTTCCGCCCCAGAGTCTCTTGGGTTCGGGCGGGTGGCGCCTAGCCGCGTCCGCCCTCGAAGAATTCCTTCACCTTCGAGAAGAACCCTTCGCTCTCCGGGCTGCCCTTGCCGTGGCCCTGCGCCTCCTGCTCGAATTCCTCCAGCAATTCCCGCTGGCGGCGCGACAGGTTCTGCGGGGTCTCGACCGCCACCTGGATATACATGTCGCCGCGCGCGGTGCTGCGCAGCACGGAAAAGCCCTTGCTGCGCAGCCGAAACTGGTCGCCGGTCTGCGTGCCGGGTGGGATCTTCACCTTCGCCTTGGTGCCGTCGATCGCCGGGACCTCGACATCACCGCCCAACGCTGCCTGCGTCATCCGCAGCGGTACGCGCATGAAGATGTTGGCGCCGTCGCGCTGGAAGATCTGGTGCTGCCGGATCGCCACATGGACATACAAATCGCCGGGCGGCGCGCCCTGGCCGCCCGCCTCGCCTTCGCCCGCAAGCCGGATGCGCGTGCCGTCCTCCACGCCGGGAGGAATCGCCACCTGCAATGTGCGTTCGCGCTGCACCGTGCCGGCGCCGTGGCAGACCTTGCATGGGGTGCGTATCACCCGCCCCTGTCCGTTGCAGGTCGGGCAGGTACGCTCGATCAGGAAGAAGCCCTGCTGCGCGCGCACCTTGCCGGCGCCCTTGCAGGTCGCGCAGGTCTCCGCCGCGCGCGACTTGTCCTCGGACCCCGAGCCGCTGCACGCATCGCACACCACGCGGGTCGGTACCCGCAGGCTCACCTTGGCGCCGGCGAACGCCTCGGTGAGTTCGATCTCGGCCGCCTGGCGGATGTCGTTGCCGGCGCGGGTCCGGCCCGCGGCGCCACCGCGGCGGCCGCCCATGAACTCACCGAACATCTGGTCGAAGATGTCGCCCAGTCCACCACCGGCGGAGAAGTCGAAGCCGCCGCTGAACCCGCCCGGGCCGCCGCCCTGCTCGAACGCCGCATGGCCGTAGCGGTCATACGCCGCCCGCTTCTGGTCGTCCTTCAGGACATCGTAGGCTTCGTTGATTTCCTTGAACCGCACCTCGGCCTGCTTGTCGCCGGGATTGCGGTCGGGATGGTACTGCATCGCGAGTTTGCGATAGGCCTTCTTCAGGTCCTCCGCACCCGCCTCCCGCGCCACGCCCAGGGTGGCATAGTAGTCCTGCTTGGCCATCTCAGCCCTTCTCACTGGCGCTGAACGAAATCGCGCCCGCCTTCGACGAAGCGCGGGCGCGACTTCTCATCACTGTCTGCCCGGGTAGATCAGGCCGACTTCTTCTTGTCGTCAACTTCCTCGAATTCGGCGTCAACCACCTTTTCGTCCGGTTTGCCGCCCTGGCTGCCCTGCTGACCGCCGGCCGCTCCAGCCTGCGCCGTCGCATCGGCGGCCTGATCGGCCTGTTGCGACTTGTACATCGACTCGCCCAGCTTCATCGCCGACTGGCTCAGGCGCTCGGTGGCCTGCTTCAGCGCCTCGACGTCAGTGCCCTCCATCGCGGAACGCGCCGCCGCCATCGCCGCCTCGGCTTCACCCTTCTCCTGCGCCGGCAGCTTGTCGCCATGCTCCTTCAGGTTCTTGTCCACCTGATGGACCAGGCCGTCCGCGTGGTTCTTCAACTCGATGAACTCGCGGCGCTGCTTGTCGGCTTCGGCGTTCGCCTCCGCCTCCTTCACCATGCGCTGGATATCGGCCTCGGACAGGCCGCCGCTGGCCTGGATGCGGATCTGCTGCTCCTTGCCGGTGGCCTTGTCCTTCGCCTGCACCGAGACGATGCCGTTGGCGTCGATGTCGAAGGTGACCTCGACCTGGGGCACGCCACGCGGCGCCGGCGGCAATCCGACCAGGTCGAACTGGCCGAGGATCTTGTTGTCCGCCGCCATCTCGCGCTCACCCTGGTAGACCTTGATGGTGACCGCGGTCTGGTTGTCGTCCGCCGTGGAGAACACCTGGCTCTTCTTGGTCGGGATCGTGGTGTTGCGTTCGATCAGCCGGGTGAACACGCCACCCAGCGTCTCGATGCCGAGCGACAGCGGCGTGACGTCGAGCAGCAGCACGTCCTTCACGTCGCCCTTCAGCACCGCGCCCTGCACGCCGGCGCCGATCGCCACCACTTCGTCCGGGTTGACGTTGCGGGCCGGGTCCTTGCCGAAGAAGTTCTTCACCGTGTCGATGACCTTGGGCATGCGGGTCATGCCGCCGACCAGGATCACCTCGCCGATCTCGCCCGCGGTGACGCCGGCGTCCTTCAACGCGGCGCGGCACGGTTCCAGCGTGCGCGCGATCAGGTCATCCACCAGGCTTTCCAGCTTGGCGCGGGTCAGCTTCATCACCAGGTGCTTCGGCCCGGTGGCGTCCGCGGTGATGAACGGCAGGTTGATCTCGGTTTCCTTCGAGGACGACAGCTCGATCTTCGCCTTCTCGGCGGCTTCCTTCAGCCGCTGCAGCGCCAGCTTGTCGCGGCGCAGGTCGATGCCCTGCTCCTTGCGGAACTCCTCTGCCAGGTAGTCGATCACGCGGGCGTCGAAGTCCTCGCCGCCCAGGAAGGTGTCGCCGTTGGTGGACTTCACCTCGAACACGCCGTCGCCGATCTCCAGCACGGAGATGTCGAAGGTGCCGCCGCCGAGGTCGTACACCGCGATGGTGCCGGTGTGCTTCTTGTCCATGCCGTAAGCGAGTGCCGCGGCGGTCGGCTCGTTGATGATGCGCAGCACTTCGAGGCCGGCAATGCGCCCGGCATCCTTGGTGGCCTGGCGCTGGCTGTCGTTGAAGTAGGCCGGCACCGTGATCACCGCCTGGGTGACCGGCTCGCCGAGATACGCCTCGGCGGTTTCCTTCATCTTGCCGAGGATGAACGCGCTGACCTGGCTGGGGGAGTACTTCTCGCCCTTCGCCTCGACCCAGGCGTCGCCGTTGTCGCCGCGCACGATGGTGTAAGGCACCAGGCCCTTGTCCTTGGCGACGATCGGATCGTCGAAGCGGCGGCCGATCAGGCGCTTGATGGCGTAGAGGGTATTGGACGGATTGGTGACCGCCTGGCGCTTGGCCGACTGGCCCACCAGCCGCTCGCCGCTGTCGGTGAAGGCGACCATGCTGGGCGTGGTGCGGGCGCCCTCGCTGTTCTCGATCACCCGGACTTCCTTGCCCTCCATGATGGCGACGCAGGAGTTCGTGGTGCCGAGGTCGATGCCGATGACTTTACTCATTATTGGCTCCTTTCAGCGGACGCTTGCGACCCGAAGCACCGCAGGCGTCCCTACGGGGTACGTATAGGACGGATGTATGGGGGGGCGGCCGATCGGGCAAGGGGCGGCAAGCGGGATTCTTGTGCGCCGCCGACACGAAAGCATCAGGCGGTGGTGTCCAGCTTTGCCGCGCCGGAGGATGCCCCGATTTCGCCGGGGGGCGCCTTGGCGACGACCACCATGGCAGGCCGCAGCAGGCGGCCATTCAGGGTCCACACCGGCGTCCAGGCGTGCATCACGCTGCCGGCCGGGTGGGCGGCGCTCTCCTGTTCGGCCATCGCCTGATGCAGGTTCGGATCGAACTGCGTGCCGGTCGGGTCCTCCCGCTTCACGCCGTTGCGCTCCATGACGTTCAGGAAGTTGCGTTCGATCCCCTCGAGGCCCTCGCGCAGGCTGGCAACGATGGCCGGCTCTCCGTGCGCCGGAGGCGGCAGGCTTTCCAGGCCGCGGTGCAGGTTCTCGGCGGTTTCGACGACGTCCTGGGCGAATTTCTGCACGGCATACTGCCGCGTCTCGTTCACCTCGCGGTGCGACCGGGCGCGCACGTTGGCGGTTTCCGCCTCGGCCCGCATCCAGCGGTCCTTCATCTCCGCCAGTTCCGCTTCCAGGTCGGCGATGCGGGCAGACGCGGCCTGCATCACCTGCTCCGGCGTCTGCGGCACGTCGGGCGACACGGTCGGCTGCGCGTTGTTGCTGTTGGCCGGCGGGTCTTTCTTCATCGTCTCGGGTTCGTTGCTCATGGCGCGATCAGTTAGGGTGCATTCGGCCGAGGGACAAGCCGTCGCGTGCCGCCGATAGCAGCGCTTGGCCAGTATAGCGGTAAATGGTGAAGGTTGACTTACCGCGGATCGCTTGGCGAGCGGTTAGGCCACCCGCCGTGATGATCCCGGTAATCCCGGAATGCCGCCTGTGGGCTTGCGGGTTGGAACGTTGGGCGAAAATCACGTCTTGTCCGGCAGATCAGCCCAGCAGCCGGCCAATGACCCGAGCAGTGTAATCCACGACCGGGATGATCCGGCCGTAATTGATCCGGGTGGGGCCGATGACGCCGATCGCGCCCACGATGCGGCCGCCCTCGTTCCGCGCCGGCGCCACCACCATCGACACGCCCGAGGTGCCGAACAGCCCGCTCTCCGCGCCGATGAAGATGCGTACGCCCTCGGACTGCTCGGCCAGCTCCAGCAGGCGCAACATGGTCTCCTGCGCCTCCAGCCGTTCGAACAGCATCTGGATGGCGGACAGCCGCTCGATCTGTGTGACGTCGGTGAGCAGGCGCGCCTGGCCGCGCACGATCAGGCTGCCGGCGCGCCCCTCGCCGGTCCAGGTCGCCAGCCCGGCCTCCACCACTTTGGCCGAAAGTTCGTCCAGTTCGGTCCGGTTGGCGGTCATGTCCTCGGCCACGATCCGCCGCAGTTCCGCCAGCGGGCGACCCGAGAGCCGGGCGTTCAGGTAGTTGCTGGCTTCCTGGAGCGCCGACGGCGGAAGGCCGGCTGGCGTGTCGATGACCCTGTTCTCGACATGTCCGTCGGCATTGACCAGCACCACCAGGGCGCGACCCGGGCCAAGGGGGACGAATTCGATGTGGCGGACGGCGCCCTCGGACTTCGGCGCCAGCACGAGGCCGGCCGCCTGCGACAGGCCTGACAGCATGGTGCTGGCCTCGGCCAGCGTGTCCTCGAGGCTGCGGCCCGAAATGGCCAGCGCCGCGGTTATCGCCTCGCGTTCGTCCTCGGCCAGTTCGCCGAAATGCAGCAGGCCATCGACGAACAGCCGCAGCCCCTGGTCGGTCGGCAGCCGGCCGGCCGAGGTGTGCGGCGCGAACAGCAGGCCGGTGTCTGTCAGGTCGGCCATGACGTTGCGGATGGTGGCCGGCGACAGGTTCATCGGCAGCCGGCGCGACAGGGTGCGGCTGCCGACCGGCTCGCCGGTTTCCACATACTGCTCGACGATCTCGCGCAGGACAGCGGCGGAGCGCGCGTCCAGGCCGGGCGGCAGAGGGCCGTGGCGGGGCGGGATGCCGGACGGGCTGCGGGAACTATCCATGGTTACTCCGGTGAACGAACGTAGGAACACCGGGTAGCTCGGTCAAATAAGCCTTGCTGCGACGAGATCAGGCTGATCGGGTGATCCGAACCATCGGTTCCCCTGCGCTCCACCCATCCTGCACGATTTGGCCATCCGCCACGGTTGGCCGCCTGTAAGATAGGCAGAGCGTGGCGAAACCCATCGGCACCGGCTTACCCCTGCCGGTACAGCTTCATCGCGTTGTTGAAGAAGAAGTCGCGGCGCTGCTGCTCGGGCAGCGGCATCGGCAGCACCTGGGTCGGGTCGTCGTAGTCCCAATGCGGGTAGTCGGTGGCGAACAGCAGCCGGTCCCAACCGATCCAGTCGATCGCATCCAGCACGTGCTCGCGCGGCTGCGGCTCCTCCATCGGCTGGGTGGTCAGCCAGACCTGCTCGCGGATGTATTCCGACGGCGCGCGCTTCAGGTGCGGCGTTTCCACTTTCAGCCGGTTCCACAGCTTGTCGAGCCGCCAGGCCAGCGGCGGCAGCCAGGCGAAGCCGGACTCGACCAGCACCAGCTTGAAGTTCGGGATGCGCTCGAACACCCCCTCGATCACCACGCTGGTGAGGAAGGCCTGCGCCGACTGGGCGTGGCCGACCATGTCCTCGATGTAGAACGACGGCCAGCCGCTGCCGGTCACCGGGTAGCCGCCGAAGCCGAAGGCATGCACGCCGATCGGCAGGCCGGCGGCGGCGGCGGCCTCATAGATCTTCCAGTACTGCTTCTGGCCGGGCGGATTGGCGGTGCGGGTTACCATCAGCACCTGGACGAAGCGCGGATCACCGGCCCAGCGCTCGATCTCCTTCACTGCGGCTTCGGTATCCTCATAAGGCACCACGATGGAGCCCTTCAGGCGCGGCTCGATCAGCCACTCGGCTTCAACCCAGCGGTTCATCGCGCTCGCCACGCCGGCGCCGAATTCGCGGTTCTGGAAGCTGGCGCCGTTGTCGCCGGTGGGGTTCAGGATGCCGAGCTGGATGTTGTTCTCGTCCAGCAACTGCTTCTGCATGAAGGGCAGGCTGCTGCCGGGCCGGCCACCTTCCGGCGGCCACGCATCGCGGCGCGAGGCATTGGGCTGGCCCTTCGGATAGGCGGGGCCGGCCTGGTAAGCCTGGCGCGGACGCGACCCGAAGGTCTTCGCCATCTCGATCCAACGCTGCTCCATGTAGGGGAACAGGTCCTTGTAGGAGTTGCGCTGCGGATGGATGTCGCCATCGGCGATCGCAAGCTTCGACGTGGCGGCAGGCTGGACCGTCGGGCGGCTGGTGACCTGGACGTTCATTGGATCGTCTCCGTCAGGCGCGCGTCGGTAATGCGCGGACCAATACGCATGATCTTCCGGAAGCAGCCGCATGACAAGGCTTGATGAAACAGCCGCCTGCTCGCGCTGCGTCGTCATGGCCGAACTTGTTCCGGCCATCGCCACCGTACCGTGCCGCTACGGATGGCCGGGACATGGTCCGGCCAAGACGCTTGAGGAAGCACTCTGCGCGAGCGGAATCACCCAAAGCTCTGCTTCGGCTTCGCGGAGCTCACTCCTGCAGGCGGGAATACGTGTCCCGCGGATTGTCGATCATGATCTTCCGCACCAGTTCGCGCGACAGCCCCTCGGGCAGCACCGCGTCACCGTCGAACTGCCAGTGCGGATAGTCGGTGGAGAACAGCAGCATCTCGTCCGACCCCATATGCTCCAGCAAGCGCTGGAACGCTTCGGTGGTCGGCGGCGCGTCGCACGGCTGCGTGGTGAGCCGCACGTTGGACCGCACGATCTCGGTCGGCGCGCGGTCCACCCACGGCACTTCCATGCGCAGCCCACGCCAGAACTTGGTCAGCCGCCAGAGATGCGCGGGCAGCCAGGTGAAGCCGGATTCCAGCAGCACGACCTTCAGGTCGGGAAACTTGGTGAACACGCCTTCGCAGATCAGGCTGGACAACGCGGCCTGGAACGCTGCCGCCTGCGCCGCGTAGTCCTCGGTATAGTAGGTGGGCCAGCCGACCGGCGTCACCGGATGGCGGTAGGCCGATCCGGCATGGATGCCGATCGGCAGCCCGTGTTTCTCGGCCGCCGCGTATATCGGCCAGTAGTGACGCTTGCCCAGCGGCATGTCGTGCATCACCAGCAGCAGGATCTGTACGAAGCGCTTGTCTGGCGCGACGCGGTTGATTTCCTCGACCGCCAGCTCGGGGTTCTGCATCGGCACCACGATGGAGGCGCGCAGGCGCGGCTCCTTGTCCAGCCACTCGGCTGCGATCCAGTTGTTCACCGCGTGCGCGAAGCCGGCGCCCATGTCTTCGCTGAACAGCAGTTGCACGCCGTACAGGCAGTTGCAGATCGCGATCGCGGTGTTGAACGGCGTCAGCGCCTGGGCCCGCAGTGCATCCAGATTCGAGCCAGGCCTGGCGCCTTCGAGACGCCAGTCAGGCCGCGAGGTGAGCGGCGAGTTGGCGGGATAAGCGATCGATTCCAACTCGTGCACGCCGCGCTGCACGACGATGTCGCGCCAGTGGTCGGAGAGATAGGGCAGCAGGGCCTTCAGGTTCGGCACCGCGGGGTGGATGTCGCAGTCGATGCCGCCTGGTTCGATGAGGCTCATAGGACGGTCGGTTCCCGAGTAACCATGACCTCACAGGATAGGCGGTCAACAACGCGGCGTCCAACCGCGGCCAGCGATCCGTCAGATCGCTTCGGCCAATCACATTGCCCGGGGCGGCACATTCGACAGGAGTGCGCCAAGTGCTTCTGCCATCGTCGGGTGAGCGATGATGGCGTCCCGCAATACGGTATATGGCAGACCAGCCAGCATGGCGGTCTGCACGGCGGCCATGACCTCGCCGGCCTCTGGACCAATCATCGTGAAACCGCGGATGCGGTCACTGCCGCCATCGACCAGCACCTTCATGAAGCCTTTGGTTTCGTCGATTGTCCGCGCCCGCAATACCGCGCTCATCGGCAGCCTGGCGGCCCGCACCGCGATACCCTGGCGCTGCGCGTCGGCTTCGCTCAACCCGACCCGGGCGAGGGGCGGATCCGTGAACATGCAGTACGGCACCAGCCGGTCGCGTGTCGTGCGGCCAAGTCCGGCCAGGTTGTCGCGAATGACCCGAAAATCGTCGAACGATACGTGCGTGAACTGCGGATTGCCGGCGCACTCGCCGATCGCCCAAATCGCGGACGCAGTCGTCTCCAGGCGTTCGTTGACCTTGATGTAGCCATGGCTGTCCAACGCAACCCCGGCAACGTCGAGCCCGATGCCGGCCGTGTTGGGAATGCGCCCTGCGGCCACCAGGATATCACTGCCCTCGATCGCCTGCTCACCGGACGGCGTTCGCACGAGGACGCGGACATGGTCGCCGGACCGGCCTTGCACATTCAGCACCTGAGCCGAAACAAGAATGTCGATGCCTTCGCCGCCGAGAATGTTGCGGACTTCCTCCGCCACGTCCGCATCTTCGCGACCGGCGACCTGCGGCCCCTGCTCGACGATCGTCACACGACTGCCGAAGCGGCGGTAGGCCTGTGCCAACTCGAGGCCGACATAGCCACCGCCAAGTACGATCAGGTGCGACGGCAGATAGTCGAGTTCCAGCGCTTCGATGTTCGTCAGTGGCGTGGCTGCCTCGAGGCCGGGAACGCTCGGAATCGCCGGGTGCGTGCCGATGTCGAGGAACACCTGGTCGCCCGACAGTACGCGGGTACCGCCGTCATTGAGGCGCACTTCGAGCGTGGTGGGCGCGACGAAATGTCCCTCGCCCATGATCAGTTCGGCGCCGCTCGATTCGTAGTTCTGCAGGTGCACGGCGATCAGGCCGTCCACCATGTCGCGCTTGCGCTGGCGAACCTTGGCCATATCGACCGTGACGGCGCCTGTCATAGAGCCGAACCTGCCCGCATGGTGCATCAGGTCCGCGACCTTGGCGCTCCAGATCTCATTCTTGCTGGGAAGGCAGTTGACGTTGGGACAGGAGCCGCCGATCCATCGGCGCTCGACAACCGCAGTGCGCCGGCCGGATCGCGCCATGTGCCATGCCAGGTACTTGCCTCCCTCGCCGCTGCCGAGAATGAGGGCTTCATAGCGGTCTGGCTGAGACATATCGGCCACCGTGCAGTTATCGAATGGCATCAGGCGGAACATCCGCCGGCCGGCCTGCGCTCGGCTCCCGCCGATCGCGGCCCATGCGGCAGTCCCGGGGCGTTTGTCCTTCCAACTGTTGGCCATCTGCGCCCGAAGCAACGGAAATGACAGCGATGTGATCGCTCGCTGCGACGCCCCTCGACATCCATATCATTCCATATTGGCATCTGACACCCGGCATCGACCCCGGAGAGATTTTGACCAATGCCTGTTCCGCGGCCGCTTCCATTGCGCTTCAGCAGACCAGTCACATGGCGTAACAACGCCCGCCCCGCGGGCCGATCGGCCTGGCCAGCGGCGACGTCAGCCTGACCAGTTCGGACGGCACATCCAGCACTTACGAGCTGACCAACCTCGGCTTCGCCGGCGGCGCCGGCCAGTTCACCTTCGGCGTCGATGGCGTGACCGGCGATCCTGATCTGCACCTGCTGGTGGACGGTCAACGCGTGGACGCCACGTCGCATCACGGTGCGTCCTACGTGTTCTCGTTACCGTCGAAGACGATCGGTGTGCGCGTACTGTCGCGCGCCGGCGGAACTTGGCATGGCGCGCGATCCGCGCGTACTCGGCGTGGCGCTGCGGCGCGTGGTGCTGCGGCAAGGCACCCGGTTTCGCATCGTCGAGGCGGCGGACGTGGCATTGGTGGACGGCTTCCATGCGTTCGAGCCGGATGGCGCGCTGCGCTGGACCGACGGCGATGCTGCCTTGCCCACAGCAATGTTCGCGGGTTTCAACGGCGACACGGAATTGTTGCTGGATATCGGCGCAACCACGCAGTATCCGCTCGTCGGCGAACCGGCGCGAACGGTAGCAGCCTGACGATCGAGAGCCGTTCGCTTTTGCCAGGAACCCAGACGCCCGCATCCGTCGCAGCACGCCGAATTTGTGCCTGCGGCTGCAAGACGATTCTTAACACGGAGGAAGCACCGAGCGTCACGGAGGGCCACGGGAGTTCAAGCCGTTCCGACTGCTGTGGCCCTCTGTGGTTCTCCGCACTTCGTTCGCGTCAAATGCTTCGCGGCGCCCCGTACGGGACCCGTTGTTTAACAAGGCATCGCGGCATGCGGTGAAAGCGCGGTGTGGTGTTTCGTATCGTTCCTCGGCCATACTGTTACCCGCGATGGCGGACGATAGCGAAAGCTGGACGGGGAAATGGGCTGACGCGACCCGCCGCTGGGGCCGTACCTACTGGCTGCTGCTGACCAATCGGCGCGCCCTGCTGTCCACCGCCGCCCCGACCGACGATCCGCCGATGCCACCGGTCGCCTTTATGCTCAGTGCGGCCGCGGGCGCGTTCGTCATCGACAGCGCACTGGACTGGAAGGCGCCCGACTCGGAACTGCCTCCCGCTGCGGCGACGCTGTTCCAGGCGGCAGCCGTTGCCGGCAATCCGCGCGTGCTGATCGCGGTCATGATTGCGGTGCTCAATGTCGGTGTGTTCTGGCTGGTATTCCGGCTGATCAGGCCGCGCTTTTCCACCGCCGTGCTGATGCGTCACAGCGCCTACAATGTCGGCGGACAGATGCCGGGCATCGCGCTCGAGGCGCTGCCTCTGTTCTTCTGGCGAGTGACCGGCACGCCTGTCGCGCCGTGGGTGGAGCAGGTCACCGATTTCGCGCTGTTGGGGCTTTACCTCTGGCTGCTCGGCATTGCGTTGCGCCAACTCGCCGACGAGTCTGGCCGACGCGTTCGGCGCTTGTTGTTCCCGTTCACCCTGTCCTTCGTCCCGACATTGGCGGCGTCAACGATATTCTGGGACATGGCGCCCGGCGAATGGATCGGCCGTGTCAAGAACATGGAGCCCGCGATCCATGCCGGCGACGCGATTCACATCAACCACTGGATTCTGCGATCGCGCCCGCCGGAACCTGGCGAAGTCGTGCAACTGCACAGCGACGACGCGGATGCCCCGTCGCTCATTCGTGTTCTCGCCGAACCCGGCGACCGTGTGGTCCAGCGTGGCGCCGACTTTGTCGTCAACGATTCAGCGTTGCCGCGCGAGCCGGCTCGCCTGCGTCGCGACGGAACCGACACCGGCCTCGCGGCGGCATTTCGTCAGCGGCTGGGCGAACACAGCTTCACTGCCCAGTACGGGCCGCTGCTTGCACCGAAACCCTGCCTGCCTCGGCCGACGGTGCTTGCCGACGACACCTACCTGCTGGCCTACGACACCAGGGCCGATGGAGTCCTGGCCTGCGGTTTGTTCCGACGCAGCCAGATGACCGGGCTCGCGGACTGGAATGCGCGGACATCGGCACGCCCCTGAGTTGAGATCGGCGTCAATGGTCCAGGCGGCCGCGTCGCGCTATGCTGCACCACCCCTACACCAGGAGCCATCATGCGCCCATCCGGCCGCACCCAAGACGCATTGCGCCCCGTCTCCCTGGCGCCAGGTTTTGCCCGCCACGCCGAAGGCTCCTGCCTGATCCGCATGGGCAACACCGAGGTGCTGTGTGCCGCCAGCGTGGAAGGCCGGGTGCCACCGTTCATGCGGAACTCCGGCCTGGGTTGGGTTACCGCGGAATACGGCATGCTGCCGCGCGCCACCCACACGCGGGGCGAGCGCGAGGCTGCCCGCGGCAAGCAGTCCGGCCGCACGCAGGAAATCCAGCGATTGATCGGCCGCGCCCTGCGCGCCGTGGTGGATCGCTCGGTCATGGGCGAGGTCACCGTCACGCTCGACTGCGACGTTCTGAACGCCGATGGCGGCACGCGCTGCGCTGCGATCACCGGTGCGTGGGTCGCGCTGAGCCTCGCCTTCCGCCATATGCAGGCGATGAACGTGATCAAGGCATCCCCGCTGATCGGCCAGGTCGCCGCGGTGTCGTGCGGCATCTCCGGCGGCGAGCCTGTGCTCGACCTGGACTATGCCGAGGACTCCGGCGCCGACGCCGATGCCAACTTCGTGCTGACCGATGCGGGCGGCATTGTCGAAATCCAGGGCACCGCGGAAAAATCGCCGTTCAGCGAGTCGCAGTTCCTCGCCATGCTGGCCCTGGCGCGCGAAGGCACCGCGGCCTTGTTTGCCGCACAGCGCGACGCGGTCAATGCGGCCTGATGGCGCGGCAGCTCGAGCCCGGCGCCCGGCTGGTCCTGGCCAGCCACAACCCCGGCAAGCTCATCGAACTGGCCGATCTGCTGCGGCCCCATGGCGTGTCGGTGGTGTCCGCCGGTGCTCTCGGCCTGCCGGAACCGGTAGAGGATGCACCGGACTTTGTCGGCAACGCACGGATCAAGGCGCTGGCCGCGACGCGTGCCAGTGGGTTGCCGGCCCTGGCGGACGATTCCGGCTTCTGCGTCGCCGCGCTGCACGGCGCACCGGGCGTGCATTCCGCGCGCTGGGCAGGCGCGGCGAAGGACTTTGCCCAGGCGATGGCGCGGGTGCACCGCGAAATGCGCGACGTCGCGGACACGCGTGCATGGTTCATCGCCGCGTTGTGCCTCGCCTGGCCGGATGGTCACACCGAAACCTACCTTGGCCGCATCGATGGCACGGCAATCTGGCCGCCGCGCGGCGACAAGGGCTTCGGCTACGACCCGATGTTCGTGCCGGCCGGTGCGACGGCGACGTTCGGCGAGATGGACGCGTCGGAGAAGCACGCAGTCAGCCATCGCGCCCGCGCCTTCGCCCAGATGCTGGCGACATGCTTCGTGCAGGCTGGGGTGTGATGGGTTTCGCTGCGCTCTACCCACCGTCGCATGGCCAGGTCGAGCGGGCTCCGACCCTTCATCCCCGCGCGAAACCGCCGTGTCGCTCTTTCGCCTACTCGCTCCGCACCGCCGCAACCTGCGCCCCGGTGATCCGCACCAGTTCCGCGGGACTGGTGCGGAACACGTGACTCGGCGACCCGGCTGCGGCCCATACCGGATCGAGCGGCAACAGATCCTCGTCCAGCAGCAGCAGCGGCGGCGTCAGGTGACCGACCGGCGCCACGCCGCCGATCGCGAAGCCGGTCGCCTGGCGCACCCAGTCGGCATCGGCCCGGCCAAGCTGCACGCCGAGTGCCGCGGCAGCCTTTGCCGGGTCTACCCGGTTGGCCCCCGAGGTGATCACCACCGCTGCCCGCATTCCGCAGCGGAACACGATGGACTTCGCGATCTGCGCCACCGTGCAGCCCACCGCCGCGGCCGCATCGGCCGCCGTGCGCGTCCCACTGGGGAACTGCGTGATGGTGTCCGGATGCCCGGCCTGCAGCAGCGCCGCACGCACGCGCTCAACCGAGCCGCCGGTATCTGACGCGGACATCCTATATCTCCCGGTAATGGAATCCGTGGCGCTTTATATCCACTGGCCGTTCTGCCTGGCCAAGTGCCCATATTGCGACTTCAACTCGCATGTCCGGGAACGCATCCCGCAGTCCCGCTTCCGCGCCGCCCTGCGCCGCGAACTGGCATGGGAAGCCGGCCAGGTCGGCCCACGGCGGCTGGCTTCGATCTTCTTCGGCGGCGGCACGCCCAGTCTGATGGAGCCTGAGACGGTCGCCGCGCTGATTGCGGATGCACGGCGCCTGTTCGTCCCGGCAGACGACTTCGAGATCACCCTGGAGGCAAATCCGACCAGCGTCGAAGCCGGTCGGTTCGCTGCATTGCGCCATGCCGGCGTGAACCGCGTGTCGATCGGCGTACAGAGCCTGGATGATGCCGCATTGCGGGTACTCGGCCGGCAGCATTCGGCAACGCAGGCAATCGCCGCGCTGGAAACCGCGCGGGCAATCTTTCCGCGGATTTCGTTCGACCTGATCTATGCCCGCCCAGGCCAGACGATGCGGGCGTGGCGTGCGGAACTGCGCCAGGCGCTCTCGCTGGCTGCCGATCATCTGTCGCTGTACCAGCTCACCATCGAGCCCGGCACAAAGTTCGAAGCTATGCATCGGCGTGGCGACATCGTCCTGCCGGACGCGGACACTGCCGCCGCGCTGTACCAGGCAACCGCGGACGAGGCGGCACGGTTCGGCCTGCTGCCGTACGAGGTGTCGAACTATGCGGTGCCTGGCAGCGAGAGCCGGCACAACCTGGCCTACTGGCGCTACGGCGACTATGCCGGCATCGGTCCGGGCGCACATGGCAGGATCACGTTCTTGCCGCCGCACATCATGGCCACGCGGCGGCATCGCGCGCCTGAGCCGTGGGCCGAATTGGTGGAACGCGACGGACATGGCCGCGTGGACCTGACGCCGCTGGAGCCGACCGAGCGCGCGCGGGAGATGCTGCTGATGGGACTGCGCCTCACCGAAGGCGTGCTGCCAGCGCGGTTCGCCGAACGGACCGGCGTGGCCCTGGAGGACGCGCTGGATCCGTCCGTGCTGCGCCAGGCGCTGGACGAGGATTATCTTGCCTGGCGCGAGGGATCCCTGGTGGCGACACCGGAAGGGCGGCTGCGGCTGGATGCGCTGCTGGCCGCGATCGTGCGCTGAACATCAGCTCCGCCCTGGACCGGGGCCTTCCACGCCAACGCCGGGCAGGTCGCCGACAAGGGTGGGCGGCCGTTCGAAACGGGTCCACACCAGCTCATGGACGAAATACAGCGCACTGCTCGCGACGGCCCCGACCACCGCCAGCCCACCGGCGGACGGCAGGCTGCCCAGCCAGAGATAATTCACGCTCAGGTCGGTCATCGTGCCGAAGATGCGGTAGGTGACCGTCTTGGCGCCCAGGTGCTCTACCCGGCTCTGCTCGACGCCCGCCTGTGGCAGCGCAACAGCGGCTCCGGCGGCGCCCGCCTGCCGCCAGTCCGGCAAGCCGTCGCCATCGTCGGTCCCCAGCCGGTTGCGGAAGCCGCTGCCGACCGCATACCAGCTTGCCTCGGTCCAGGTAACCAACGAACGCACCGCGGGCCGCGGCGGGCCGCCATCCGCGCCGGCTGGCGCGTCGAACAGGTAGCGCACCTGCATCGCATCACGCGGGTCGGTGATGCGATAGGCGGCCTCGATCCAGTTCGACGGGAAGCGCCACCCGTTGCCGGCGCCGTGCAGCAGCGCCTGCTGCCACGCCGCGTCGGTGCCGTGCCGCCCCACCTCGGCATCAACATAGGCCGCATAGGCGCATGATCCGTCGTGGTCCGACGCGTAGCGGACGCGCGCGAAATACAGGTCGGTGCGGTCGCACGCGGTGGCCTTGCCCCACGCCGCATCGCTGTCCAGGCGGTTGGTCTGGATCAGGATCGCTGCGTCCACCGCCAGGTCGTGCAGCCGTACCAGCGCCACGCTGACCACGTTGCGCGGGCCCCCCTCGCCTGCTGCCGAAACCGCCCGACCGGCGAGGCGCCACTCGCCGACCGGCAGCGGAACCTCCTTGCCCTCCACGGCGATCACGCCGCGGAACAGGTCGATCGCGGGGGCGGGCTTTGGCGTGGCATCATGCGCCGGCGCGACGATGCGCACCGCCGGGTCCTGCGCCGGAACCGGCATGATCATCGCAAGCAACACCGTGACGACGGCGACCAACCCCAGCGCTGTGCGCCAGTTCCGCATGAGCCGAACCTTCACCGAATGCCCGCGAGTGTAGCAGACTGCACATGTTCCGAGTCACGTGAGAATGAGGCCGCGGATGCTGCGATGGTTCGCACTGCTCATGGCGATCGCCGTCGTTGCGCCGGTCCGGCAGGCGATGTCGGAAGCGGCACCGGTGTTATCGGACGCCGGGCCTGACGCCCTCGCCTACGGCGCGGCGGTGGGTTACCCAACGCGTCGCGGTGGCGCGTTGCTGCCGCAGGTCTTCATGGTGGGCGACTACAGCCGCTACGACACGCTCTGGCCGTTCCACCTGGTGGCAAGGCCGGCCAATCCGTCGCCACTCCGCCGCGCCGCGGATGAAATCACGCTGACCTATCATTATCGCAATGCCGCCTACACGCTCGATGACTACCTGGCGCGCAATCCCACCACCGGCCTGTTGATCGCGCGCGACGACACGATCCTGTTCGAGCACTACCGCTACGCGCGGACCGGAAGCGATCGGTTCCTGTCGCAGTCGATGGCGAAGACGGTCACGTCGATGCTGCTGGGCATTGCCGTGGCGGAGGGCGCGATCCGTTCGATCGACCAGCAGGCAGCGGACTACGTGCCGGAACTCGCCGGCAGCGAATACGGCAGCACGTCCATTCGCGATCTGCTGCACATGTCGTCGGGCGTCGCGTTCCGTGAGGTGTATGACGGGACCGATGACAATGCCAAACTCGGCAGCGTGCGCTTTGGTCCGGGCAATCCGGGTGCGGCAAAGGCGCTGGCGCAATTCAACACGCGCGAAGTGCCGGCCGGTACCCGGTTCCACTACGCCAGTTCGGAATCGCAGGTGCTCGGGCTGGTGCTTGCCAACGCCGTTCACATGCCGCTTGCCAGTTACCTGCAAAGCCGGATCTGGCAGAAGATGGGCGCCGAAGCAGATGCCACCTGGGTTGTCGACAGCACCGGCGTCGAGATCGCGAGCTGCTGCCTGAACGCCACGCTGCGCGACTGGGCCCGGTTCGGCCTGCTGCTGGCACATGATGGCGCGTGGAACGGCCAGCAGATCATCCCGCGACAATGGCTGCTGGATGCCACCGGCGTCGCAGCGCCCTGGCTCGCACCCGGCACGGCGGCGCCGGCCTACGGCTATGGCTATCAGGTCTGGCTGCGACCGGGCGAGCGGCGGCAATTCTCGCTGCTCGGCATTCATGGCCAGGCAATCTTCGTCGATCCGGTGGCACATCTGGTGCTGGTGCACACCGCGGTACGGTTGAAGGCGTCGGGCGATCCGGCGATAGCCGAACTGAATGCGTTGTGGCGTGAACTGGTCGCGCAATATGGCCGGTAACACCACGTCTCATTGATGGTGATGCAGGCGCCGCAAGGATGTCATGGCCGGGCTTGGCCGGGACACGCCAGGCCATGACCTTCCGTGAGCGATGAGTCGCGGCAGAGCCTCCTATGCAACGCGCGGCGCCGCGACGGCCGGCTTGGCAAATGCGCCATCGATTTCTTCAATCGAGCGGCCTTTGGTTTCCATACCGACCAGCCAGAAGGCGCAAGCACCGAATGCGTACCAGAACGCCAGGAAGAGCAGCGCCGGGAAGATTGCATCGAGCGTCGCCTTTGGACTGACGTAGTTGGATGAACCGATAATAAGCGCCAACCCCAGGGGACCCAGGATCTTCCCGAGATTGCCGACACCATAGCCAAGTCCCATGCCGCTCGCGCGAAGCCGCAGCGGCCAGACCTCAGCCATGTAAGGCCCGATGATCGCGTAGCTCCCGTCACCAAAGAAACGCTGGAGCATGATCAGCAGGAAGAACACCGACACCGTGCCGATATAGACATCGTAGAAATACCCCGCCAACGCCATGGTCAGCGCGCCGGAGAAGCCAATCAGCATCCCAGATGCACGCCGCCCGATCGCATCCGACAGGTAAGAACACAGCAGGCGGCCGGCGATTCCCAGCAGGCTCACGTAGATCATGAGATACGACGCCTCGGCCGGCGTGATCCTCAGCACCAGCACGAACAAGGTGGTGATCCACAGCAGCAGCCCGACGCCGCCTGTCTGGCTCAACCCGGTGCAACAGGCAGCCGCGACGCTGCGCGGATAACTGAACAATTCGCGCCATTGTGTCTTCTCGCTGTCGGGCAATGTTGTCGGCAGCTCAATCAGGCCTGGATCGACCTTGAGCGCCCAGGCCAGCGACTTGCGCGCCTCCTCGCGACGACCCATGCGCAGCAGCCAGCGGGGCGATTCCGGCACCCAGTAGCGGATCATCAGGACCAGCGCCGCCGGGAGCAGACCGACGAGAAAGAGCCCCCGCCAGCCGATCAACGGCGCCAGATATGCACCTGACAACGCACCCATCAGGTTGCCCGCCGGCAGCAGGACGGTGGTCATTCCGCTCACCCAGCCGCGCTTGTAGGACGGGACGAATTCCTGCACGAGCGGAATGTCCACGGCGATCAGGCCGGCGTTGCCGAAGCCGACGAAGAAGCGGAAGAACGCAAGAAAGATCCAACCGGCTATCCAACCGCCCTGATCTGGGGTGAATGCCATGACGCCGGTGGCCAGCGAGACATTGAGCGCGGTGGCAATGAAGACTTTCCGTCGCCCGATGCGATCCGCCATCCAACCCCAGAAGAAGGCGCCGGGGACGGCGCCAAGGCCAGACGACAGCAGGATGATTGCAGATTGGCCGAATGTCAGGTGCCATCCGCCGATAATGAACGCCAGCACGTAGCCAATCAGAAAGAAGTCGAAGAAGTCGAGCATATCGCCCAGATTCGCAGTGGCGATAATCTTCCACTGGTTGCTCGTCAGCGTCTTCTGTCGGTCGAGCAGATCCAACATGGCGTACACTCCCTGTGCGGTCGCGGTAGAACCACGACCGTTCTGGTGCCGGGTCTTGGCGGGACGAGCCCCGCTTTGAAGCCACCTGTGGCGGCTCGTCCCGACGGCTGGCCGGAGAGGCCTGCCACAAGAGTGCCCGTGCAGTATTCATAGAAATCGGGGTGCAAGCGAGAAAAAAGATTGCCAGCCGCGGAGCTTCCGCGGTGTGGATGCCGACCTTCATCGGCATGACTATGGACATGACTATGGAAGCGTATGGGCCAACCCTTACTCTCGTCCCAACGCCAGCGCGCGTGCATAGACCAGCTTGCGCGGCAGACCCGTGGCCGTGGCCACCAGAGCCGCGGCATCCTTTACGCTGTTGCCCGCCAGCGCTTCGCGCAGGCGGCCATCGAGGTCCTCGGGATCGTCCTGTTCCGGCGGCCCCACCACGATGGTGACCTCGCCACGCGCCGCGTTCCCGGCGTAGTGCGCCGCAAGCTCGACCAGCGACCCCCGCCGCACCTCCTCGAACCGCTTGGTGAGCTCCCGCGCCACTGCGGCCGATCGCGCGCCGAACGCGTCGGCCATGTCGGCCAGGGTTTCGGCCAACCGGTGCGGCGCCTCGTACCAGACCAGCGTGGCTGACAACCCGGCGCGTTCGGCCGCGCGGATGCCGCCAAACCCGGCACGCCGCGCGGCCTGGCGCGGCGGCGGGAAGCCCAGCACCATGAACGGCAGCGGCGGCAGACCCGACAGCACCAGCGCCGCCACTGCCGCATTCGGTCCCGGAATGCCCAAGACCGGCAGCCCCTCGGAAATTGCCGCGCGCACCAGCCGGTAGCCGGG